>DWXX01000006.1 GCA_019118985.1 Candidatus Faecalibacterium faecipullorum | reverse complement strand
GGCGCCGAGTACACCCTGTCCACCTGCCAGCTGGACTTCTGCCTGCCGGCCAAGTTCCACCTGACCTACGTCGACACCGACGGCGCCGAAAAGACCCCCGTCGTGCTGCACCGCGCCATCCTCGGCTCGATCGACCGCTTCATGGCCTACCTGATCGAGGAGACCAAGGGCCGCTTCCCCACCTGGCTGGCCCCCACCCAGGTCAAGGTGCTGCCCGTCTCTGAAAAGACCCTCGACTATGCCTCCGAGGTGACCGACAAGCTGGCCGCCGCCGGCATCCGGGTGGTCCTCGACAGCGACAACGAGAAGATCGGCTACAAGATCCGCGCCGCCCAGCAGGTCGACCGGGTGCCCTATATGCTGGTCCTCGGCGCCAAAGAGGCCGAAGCCGGCAACGTCTCGGTCCGCGACCGCAAGGGCGAGACCACCGTCATGGACCTCGACGCCTTCATCGCCAAGGTCTGCGACGAGATCGCCACCCGCGCCCACGAGTAAATTTTTGTAAATTATCCGATAAAAGGGCCTGTTGCAAAATAGCTTGCCGGCAAAATATTGCACAAAAATCACCCCTCCACGGAAGCTAAAGTAGCTTTCCTGGAGGGGCTTTTGCTTTGTTTTGGCTGCTTCTTTTGTGCAAACTGATATAGCGATTTCATTTTGCAACAGGCCCTTTTATCGGAAATATTTTTTTCCAAACTGCCACAGATACTGGTCCAGTTGCTTGACCGTATAACCTTCCAGCCCAAAATGCTGCTGGAAGGCCGCCATGACCCGTTTGAAGGTCGGATAGTCCTTTAGTTCCTCCTGCTTAAAGTCGCAAAAACCATCCGCATCCCGGTAGTGCAGCAGGACCTTTTCCACATAGCTATCATAGATAGGGAACGCCTCGGAATTATGGAAACTGCAATATTTGCTGGCGAAGGAATAGTGGTCTCGATGGCTTATTTTTCCCTCATATTCAACACCCTTCATGTCATTGACTAGTTGCTCGTCTCCCACCGCAAGACGGTCGTCAATATTCAGTTCAACGATATGTTTTGCCATGGGATAGACAGAGTAAATCTGCGTGGCATAGACAGTATTTAAGGCAGCTACTTTCAGCATAACCTCTTCTACGGAATGATTGCCCGGACACATTTCCTTGAACAGTTTATCTAGCGCCGCTTCCGGGGCATAAACATTTGGGTCAGCGTTCCAGCGGTTCAGATAGCTCTCTAATTCTTCGGCCGAGGGATGCGGAATCCCCTTGGCTCTCTCGCGGATCATTGCCTTGGCCTGCTTACTGGTCGCAGTCTGTTCGACCTTTATTTCGTCGAGGTCAATCAAAAAGTATCGTTTATCAAGTGTCAGGACTGCAAACTTTTTGCTGCTGTGCAATAACAGCCCTGTAAACGGCTTCAGGCTGTCGATCAAGTCAAACTGCGCGGAGGTCAACCCTCCCTCCTTCCGCAGCTTTGTTTTATTGTCATAGGAAACAAATTCGTCCATACTTTACTACCTCCTGTCGTTTTTGTTATAATAGCACAAGGCAATGGACATAGTACGGACTTCTAAAAGTGCTTGTCACCCCACCATCTGCACCAGCGCTGCGAACAGCGGCAGCGTCAGGATGGACAACAGGGTCGAGACCACCACCATACCGGCGGCAAGGCGCTCGTCGTGGCGGTACTGCACCGCAAACACCGAGGTGATGGCCGCGCAGGGGCAGGCTTCCAGCAGGATGACCACCGCGCCCACCATCCCGCCGGTGCCGGTCAGCGCGCAGAGGGCGAGCCCCGCCGCCGGCACCAGCAGCATCCGGGTCAATACGGTGCGCCACAGCGTCCCGCTGCGGATGACCGCCTTCAAATCGCTGGTCGCGATGATGATGCCGGTGATCAGCATGGACAGCGGGGTGTTCATCCCGCCCATCAGGCTGATGGGCTGCGCGATCAGCTCGGGCACCGGGATCTGCCCCAGATAGATCACAAGGCCGATGGCCACCGCCGCCAGCGCGGGCTTGCGGACAAGGTCAAGCAGGGGGTTTGTTTTGGGGCCCTGCCCCTCTTCCTCTGCGCCGCGGCGCATCATGTTCATCCCCACCGACCACAGCAGGATGTTGAAAAAGGTGTTGAAGATGCTGGCATACAGCATCCCCTCCGCCCCGAACAGCGCCTGGATCAGCGGGAAGCCCATGTACCCCGCGTTTGAAAAGGTGATGGCAAAGCGGATCAGCGCCTTATCCCCGCCGCCGCGCCGGGTAACCGCCGCCGCGATGACAAGCCCCAGCAGCAGCACCCCCAGACTTGCCAGGGCGGTACGGGCCAGATTGCCCAGGATGGCGGGGTCAAAGGGGATCATGTAGGAGTCGATGATCATGGCCGGCACCACAAGGTTGACCAGCAGGCTGGAAAATCCGCGCCGCGCGCCGCCCTCCAGGGCGCCCACCCGCACCGCCAGATACCCCGCCAAAATCAGCAGGAACATGATCAGCACCTGCTGCGCGGTGATGACCGTCAGATTGCTCTCAGGCATTGGAACTTCCTCTCTCTTTCCGTACTTCTTCTTTCAAAAAACTTCCCACGCAGGCCGGCCGCGGGGCGCGCCCGGGCCGTACCGCTCCCATTATACCCCCCGCGCGCGCCCTGCGCAAGGCGGCAGCGCCCTGCGGCGTGAAAAAAGTCAAAAAAATCCCCTTTCCCCTGTTGACAAGCGGCCGCTTTTGCGCTATAATAGCCAAGTCGGGAGCGCTCCTGACCACAACATGGCCCGTTGGTCAAGCGGTTAAGACAGAGGCCTCTCACGCCTTTAACATCGGTTCGATTCCGGTACGGGTCACCACCATATAAAGCGGCCCCCGCGCCGTTTTATATCTGCCTCTTTAGCTCAGTCGGTTAGAGCACCTGACTGTTAATCAGGGTGTCGCCTGTTCGAGTCAGGCAAGAGGCGCCACAAAGCGATGGACGAATGTCCATCGCTTTTTTGTTTGCCGGCAGCTGATACACCCGCCCCGCTCCTGTCTCATTTTGCCCGCAGGGGTTGCGGGGCGGGCGGGTTTGTGATACAGTTGTATCATTCCGGCCGCATCCGGCGGCCCGCACAGCCAAAGGAGAAAGCCATGAAAGACTTTTTGAAGATCGCCGCCGTCGTCCTCGCCCTGGGTCTTGCCGCCCGCGGCGCGTGGGGCGTCCTGACCGGCGCCCTGAGCGGCGGGATGTTCGCCCCCGCCGACTACACCGAGACCGTCCAGACCGGCGGCGAACTGGAGGCCGCCTACCTCGCCGCCGGCCCCCACCAGACCGAACAGCTCACCGTCCCCGCCCCCCGCGAGGAATGGGGGTCCTTCACCGCGTGGTACCCCGCCGACCTGCCTCAGAGCGATGCGCAGTACCCCGTGGTGGTGATGGTCAACGGCACCGGCGTCTACGCCTCCAAATACCCCGCCGTGTTCGAACACCTGGCTTCCTGGGGCTTCATCGTGGTGGGCAACGAGGACCCCAGCACCTGCACCGGCGCCTCCGCCGACGCCCTTCTCGCCTGGCTGCTGAACGAGAACGCCACCCCCGACAGCCTCCTGTATGGCCGGGTGGACACCGCCAACATCGGCCTGTGCGGCCACTCCCAGGGCGGCGTCGGCGTATTCAACGCGGTGAACGAGCAGCCCCGCGGCGGGCTGTACCGCTGCGCGGTCAGCCTCTCCCCCACCGACCGCGACCTCGCCGAGGCCCTTAACATGCCCTACGACCCCGCCGGCACCTCCATCCCGGTGCTGCTGCTCGCCGCCGATTCCAGCGACGTCATCGAGCTGGACGGGATGCAGCGCATCTTCGACGCCCTGCCCGGCCCCAAAGCCATGGCCCGCCGCACCGGCGCGAACCATGGGCAGATGCTCTACACCGCCGACGGCTACGTCACCGCCTGGCTGCTCTGGCATCTGCAGGGCGACGAGGCCGCCGCCCGCGCCTTCACCGGCGCCGCCCCCGAGCTCGCGTCGAACCCCCTCTACCAGGACGTCCGCCTCGCCTGCTGAGGCCCACTCCGCGCCAAAAACAGCCGCCCGCCGCGCAGACCTCAGCGCAGCGGGCGGCTTTCTGATGCAGAACAGGTCAGCGCGCCGCCTGATGTTTGGCTTCTCTCTGCATCTGCAGGTAAGAATCCAGATAGACCTTGCGGTAGGTGCAGCTTTCCTCCTGCTCAATCCAATGGCAGAGATTGGTCATCATCCAGCACAGCGCCTTCTTTTTCAGGTCGTTCATTGTATCTTCCTCCCGTTGTCTCATGTTTTTGCCAGCCCCGGGCCGGCTTCACAGCCCGTCCGGTCTGGTTATAGTATAAAAAAGGACGCCCCTGCAATCAATTCGAATTGCAGGGACGTTTCATCAGTTTTTCTTATCCGAACAGCATCATGCAAACTTGCTTTTGAGCGCCGCGGCAAACGCCTCGATCATGGGGTTCGGGTTGTTCTTTTTCCAGAACAAGCCGTAGCGGCGCATGATGGATTCCTCCCCGCGGCAGAGGGGCAGACGGACCGTCCCGCCCGGCTCTGCCGCCCCGACGCCCTCTGCAGGCAGAAATCCCTGCCCGCTGACCACCAGCAGGCGGGCTTCCTCCAAGTTCTCCGCATAGAGGAAATCCCCCTGCAGCCCGATCACCGTCTGATAAAATGCCCGTTCGATCTCGCGCTGCCCTTCAGACGCCACCAGGATACATGGCACATTTTTGACGTCCTCCACCGTGACGGCGGGCAGCGCGGCCATCGGGTCCCGCACCGCAAGCTCGATGCAGAGCGCCTGCTCAGACAGCACCAGGTTGACATATTCCTCAGAGAAAGCCCGGCGCTGGTCGTTCAGCACCACGTCGGCGCCGCCGCCGCGCACCAGGTCAAACAGTTCCTCATGGTTGCCGTACAAAAGCCGTACCTCCAGCTGCGGATGGGCCGACGCAAATTCCTCCAGCGCCAGCTGTACCTCCCGGCCGGCATAGCTGCGCAGATACCCGATGGTAAGCCGCGCCCGGTCGCCCTGCGCGATGTGGGCGGACTCAGCCCGCAGCCGCTCGTAGTCGGCCATCAGGACCAGACTTTTTCGGTAAAAATGCTCTCCCGCCGGCGTCAGGGCAAAGCTGCGGTTTTTTCGCTCCAACAGCGCGAAGCCCAGCTCATTTTCCAGCGCCTTGACCTGCTGCGAAATGGCCGACTGCGAGATATGGCACTCCTCCGCCGCCTCCGAAAAGCTGTGGCAGCGGACCACCGCCTGAAAATACCGGATCTGCCGCAGCATCCTGCACCTCCTTTGAGGGTCTGTCCCCTCACTCCTCCACCGTGAACACATCCTCGATGGCCGCCCCGAACACCTTGGCGATCTTCCACGCCAGCACGAGGGAGGGGTTGTACTTCCCGTTTTCCAGGTTGCCGATGGTTTCGCGGCGGACGCCGACCAGGGCAGCCAGTTCCTCCTGCTTCATGCCGGTGCGGGCGCGGTATTCCTTCATCCGGTTGCGGATCATTGCGCGCCCCAGCTTTCCCGGAAGCGATAAAACGCGACCGACAGCGACTGCACCGCCACAGCCGCGGCCCATCCCCACAGGATGCCGTACAGCAGCGCCCTGCCGGCGGGCAGCCCCCACAGAATGCCGCCCAGCGTCACCGCGCCGGTCAGGAACATATCGCAGTAAAAGGCGCGCGCCGCCGACTTGTTCATATAAGCCGTCATCATCTCGTCCGCCCGGATGAAAAAATACTGGAAGTTGCACGCAAACGCAAAGAACGCCAGGAACATCCGCTCCTCCGTCCACACGCCGACCAGCCCCAGCACCGACAGCAGACCCAGCAGCCCTTCCAGATAATATCTCGACTTCATACATACGCCTCCTTTGATATGATACATTTCGCTCTTAATGTGTTAAATATACCACATTCGAGGAGCGTTGTCAACCGCACAGACAAAATAAAACCCGAACTTCTCCTGATTGGAAAAGTTCGGGTTTTGTGGTGCACCTCCAGGGACTCGAACCCTGGGCCCACTGATTAAGAGTCAGTTGCTCTACCAACTGAGCTAGAGGTGCATGACCATCAGGCTGCGGTTTCAACAACCTGATGGAAGAGAGAAGCCGGCATCTACCTATTTTCACAGGCCGTGTCCAGCCAACTATCTTCGGCACAAGTGAGCTTAACTTCTGTGTTCGGAATGGGAACAGGTGGGGCCTCACCGTCATCGACACCGGCCGTCCGGA
>DWXX01000091.1 GCA_019118985.1 Candidatus Faecalibacterium faecipullorum | reverse complement strand
CCAGCCTGTCACGCTGGGGGTCGTCGGTTCGAGCCCGATCCGGGTCGCCATTATGCCTCTGTAGCTCAGTTGGTAGAGCAGGGGACTGAAAATCCCCGTGTCATTGGTTCGATTCCGATCGGAGGCACCATCTGCGGCCGTAGCTCATCTGGTAGAGCGCCACCTTGCCAAGGTGGAGGTAGCGAGTTCGAGCCTCGTCGGCCGCTCCAGAATAGCAAAACGTCGGTTCCGGCACTGTCTGCCGGTTCCGGCGTTTTCTGTTTGTCTGTGCAAAAGCAAGGCGGAACAAGGCAAAGGAGGGCACAACGTGATCTTCGGCAAGTACATCAACCGCTATTACCTCCGGCACGCGCCCACGCTGCTGCTGGGCATCGCGGCGCTGATCCTGGTGGACTACATGCAGCTGATCATCCCGGAGCTGTACCGGATGCTGATCAACGGGGTGAACAGCGGGCAGGTATTGGTGGGCGGCGCGCCCACAGCCTTCACAAAGCAGGTGCTGATGCAGAACATCTGCCTGCCCATGATCGGCATCGTGGTCTGCATGGTGTTTGGGCGGTTCTTGTGGCGGATCTGCTTTTTCGGGGCGGCCATCCGGGTCGAGACCGAGCTGCGCAACCGGATGTTCGACCACAGCAAGGAGCTGTCCCAGTCCTATTACCAGGTCAACAAGGTGGGCAACCTGATGAGCCTGTACACCAACGACCTCGAGACCATCCAGGAGTGCTTCGGGGACGGGGTGCTGATGTTCTGCGACGCGCTGTTTTTGGGGCTGCTGGCCTTTTGCAAGATGTGGCAGATGGACCGGTCGCTGACGCTGCTGGCCATGATCCCGGCGGCGCTGATGCTGGCCATCGGCAGCGTGATGGGCAGGGTGATGACCCGCCGGTGGGAAGAGCGGCAGCAGGCCTTCGCCGACCTGTCCGACTTCGCGCAGGAGAATTTTTCGGGCATCGCGGTGGTCAAAGCCTTTGTCAAGGAGACCAAGGAGCTGCTGGCCTTCCGCAAACTCAACCGCGAGAATGAACAGATCAACGTCGTCTACACCCGCATCTCGACCCTGCTCAACATCCTGGTCACCCTGCTGGTCGAGTCGGTCACCTGCGTCATCCTGGGCTACGGCGGGTACCTTGTCTACACCGGGCGGTTCAACGCCGGGCAGCTGGTGGAATACATCGGCTACTTCACCGCCATCGTCTGGCCCATCATGGCGGTGGCCATGCTGATCGAAAAGACCTCCCGCGGCAAAGCCTCCCTCAACCGCATCACCGAGCTGCTGGACGCCCCGGTGGAGGTGGCCGACCGCCCCGGCGTGCGCGACCTGCAAGACCCGAAGGGCGGGATCGAGTTCCGCCACCTGACCTTCCGCTACCCGGACGGGGAGTACGACGTGCTGAAGGACGTCACCTTCACCATCCGCAGCGGCGAGCGGGTGGGCATCGTGGGCAAGACCGGCGCCGGCAAGACCGCCCTGGTCGATCTGATCCTGCGGATCTACAACGTGCCGGACGGGCAGCTGTTCATGGACGGGCAGGACGTCAACACCCTCGCCATCCGGTCGGTGCGGTCGGCCTGCGCCTATGTCCCGCAGGACAATTTCCTGTTTTCGGACACCATCTCCCACAACATCGCCTTCGGCGTCGACGCCGCCGGGCAGGACGCCATCGAGCACGCCGCCCGCCTGGCCGACGTCCACGACAACGTGGCCGCCTTCAAAGAGGGGTACAACACCGTCCTGGGCGAGCGGGGGGTGACCGTCTCGGGCGGGCAGAAGCAGCGCATCTCGATCGCGCGGGCCCTGCTGATGGACGCGCCGGTATTGATCCTGGACGACTCGGTCAGCGCGGTGGACACCCGCACCGAGAAGGTCATCCTCGACAACCTCAACGCAGAGCGCGCCGGCAAGACCACCATCCTGATCGCCCACCGCATCTCGACGGTGGAGCGGATGGACAAGATCGTCTTTATCGACGACGGGCAGGTGGTGGACGTGGGCGCCCACGACGAGCTGTACGCCCGCTGCGCCGACTACCGCAAGATGGTCGATCTGCAGCGGCTGGAAGATGAACTGGGAGGTGGCATCCATGACTGAACTGAACCCGCTGCTGCTGGCCGGGGGGCTGATCGGGACGGTGTCCGCCCTGCTGATCTTCGCCTATGCCGCCGTCAAGGATAAAAAGACCTCGATGGGCTTTGAGCGAAACATCCCCGACAGCGAGATCGTCCGCCGGCTGGCCCACTACGCCCGGCCCTACCTCGGCAGCTTTGCCGCCGCGGGGGTGCTGATGCTCTTCTCCATCGTCTACGACATCGTCTCGCCCCTCATCGTGGGGTATGTGGAGGAGATGCTGGTGGGCGACTTCGCCCTTGCCTCCCTGTTTGCGGCGGTGGCGGTCTACGCCGGCATCCTGTTGTTCTCGATGGGCAGCTCCTACTTCCAGGCCATCATCCTGCAGAAGGCGGGGCAGCGGATCATCTCCGACCTGCGGGAAGACCTGTTCACCCACATCGAGTCGCTGGCCCATGAGCAGCTCAACGAGATCCCGGTGGGCAAGCTGGTCACCCGCGTCACCAACGACACCAACGCCATCTCGATGATGTTCACAAACCTCCTGGTCAACCTGGCCAAGAACTGCTTTGTCATCCTGGGCATCCTGGGGGCGATGCTGCTGGTCAACTATCAGCTGACCCTGATGGTGCTCTGCTTTGTGCCCTTCATCGTGCTGTTCACCGTCATCTTCCGCAAGTTCTCCCGCCGGGCCTACCGCCGGGTGAAAGACCGCACCACCGACATCAACACCTACCTGTCCGAGAACCTCTCCGGCATCAAGATCACCCAGATCTTCGGCCGGGAGGACGCGCGGATGGCCGACTTCCGCCGCCGCAGCGAAGCCCTCGGCAAGGCAAAGCGGGACGAGATCTTCGTCTTTGGCGTCTTCCGCCCGCTGGTGTACATGCTGTACGTCACCTCGGTGCTCTGCTTGTTCTATCTGGGCGGCATGGGCTGCCTCGACGGCGGGTCCTTTTTGGGGCAGAGCATCTCGGGCGGCACCATCGTCACCTTCTACATGTACATCTCCAAGTTCTACAACCCCATCCAGAACCTGGCCGAACAGTTCAACTGGCTGCAGTCGGCCATGGCGTCCTCGGAGAAGGTGTTCTCCATCCTCGACCTCGAGCCCAAGATGGTGGACGCCCCCGACGCGATCGACCTCGACGAGATCAAGGGCGAGATCGAGTTCCGGGACGTCTGGTTCAGCTACGTCCCGGGGGAGTGGGTGCTGAAAGGCGTCTCCTTCCACGTCGAGCCGCGGCAGACGGTGGCCTTTGTGGGCTCGACCGGCTCGGGCAAGACCACCATCCTCTCGCTGATCTGCCGCAACTATGAGTTCCAGCGCGGGCAGATCCTGATCGACGGGGTGGACATCCGCAGGATCAGGATCGCCTGCCTGCGCCGCCACTTCGGGCAGATGCTGCAGGACGTGTTCCTCTTTTCGGGCACCATCCGCAGCAACATCGTCCTGCGGATGGAGGGGGTGTCGGACGAGCGCATCCGCGAGGTCTGCCGCTACGTCAACGCCGACCATTTCATCGACAAGCTGGCCGGCGGCCTCGACGAGCCGGTGCGGGAGCGGGGCAACAACTTCTCGGCCGGGCAGCGGCAGCTGATCTCCTTTGCGCGGACCATCCTGCACCAGCCCTCGGTGATGATCCTGGACGAAGCCACCGCCAACATCGACACCGAGACCGAGCTGCTGATCCAGGATTCGCTGGAGAAGATGCGCTCGGTGGGCACCATGCTGATCGTCGCCCACCGGCTGTCCACCATCCAGCACGCCGACAACATCATCGTGCTGTCCCACGGGCGGATCATCGAGCAGGGCACCCACCAGCAGCTGCTGGAAAAGCACGGCCGCTACTACCAGCTGTACACCCTGCAGTACCACCGCGAACAGATGAAGCAGTCTGGCTGACACACAAAAACCAGCAGCCCCGCCGGGCGGAAACCGCCGGCGGGGCTGCGTTTTATGTTATCTCAAAACCTCTTTGACCCACCCGTCCAGAAAGGCGAGCTGTTCCGCGGTGTGGAACCAGTGCTCGCCGTTTTCCATCACGGTGAGGCGGGCATGGTGGCTGCGGACAAAGGCGTCCACCGTCTGCCGGGCGGTGAGGTGGTCCTGCCCGGCATAGAGGATCTCAGTGGGGATGTCCCAGGCAATGGGATGTTCCCGGACATAGCAGAGATACCGCCAGGAAAGGGTCTCGCCGAAAGAGGTGGGTATCTCGCCTTTTTCGCGCAGCTCTGCCTCAGAAACGCCGGCCCAGCCCATCATGTCCAAGATCAGCCGCTCCATATCCAAAACCGGGGAGATGAAGAGCGCCTTTGCGAGCGGGCAGCCCTGCAAAGCGTCCATGGCAAAATAGGCCCCGATGCTGTTGGCGAGGACGACGACTTGCCCGCTTTGCCGGCGGGCGTCGTCGTAAGCAGCCCGCAGCTGCCCCCGCACCTCCCAGGGCAGTTCGCCCTGATAATCGACGCCCGCGACCTGATACCCCGGGCAGAGGGCACGGTAGCGTTCGGCTTCCTGCGGATTCCCGCCCTTGCCGTGAATATACAAAAGGCTCTTTTTCACTGCACACCTCCTGCGCCCATGGCGTTGATCTGTGCCTGCACTTCGGTAAAAAAGCGGGACAGGTGGAACCCGTCCGCCACGGCATGGTGGATGTTCATGGTCAGGGGCATCAGCAGCTTTCCGCCCTCCGCTTCTTCAAACCGACCCCAGGTGACCACCGGGGCAAGAAACTTGCCCTCGTCGAACACATGCAGGTCAAAATGCCGGTAGCGGACCCATGGCAGGCAGGACACGTCGAAATGATTCGGCGGCTGATGGGGGACGATGGCCCGAAGCTCTTGGCAGCGCGCACGGTCCCGCAGGAACTGTGCATGGAACGCGGCCAGGTCATCCACATAGGGGGTGACCATCTTGGTAAACGCCTGATCTTCCGGGTGGAAATGGGCGTAGCTGGGCGATACAGTGTCCCAGCGGACCAGGCTGCCGCCGGCGCCCCAGCCATATTTGAACTCGTCGTGGGCGTTGATGACCCGGGACACCGTCCAGATCATGGCCGGGTAAAATTTCAGGCCGTTTTGGCGGACGAAGGCCACCAGCGGCGCTACATCAATATCCACGGTGAGGCTCATAACGATCCGCATTTCGCGGATGTAAAAGGTGAAAAGTTCGCCCCGGTCCCAGGCAGTAAGGTCTATATTCTGATAATTCATCTCAATGACTCCTTTGCGTTTGATGTGGTTGCGTCAAACAGCAAGGCCATTGAGAGATAGTGCTTTGCTCCATACAAGTCTATCTTCTCAGGCCTTGCATGGAGCCGCGGCAATGCAGAGTTTCATGGTCCCACCTCCGTTCGGTCGAATTGTGGTTGTATTATAGCATAGAACGCCTGAAAGAAAAAGCGATTTGCTTTTGATTTTGTGAATTTATCCCAAAAGCGCTTTACTTGCGCGGGGCGCGCTGTTACAATAGGGGCAGTGATCTTGCCGGAAAAGGGGGCTTTTTGCCGTGATCTATACTGTGACTTTGAACCCCGCCATCGACCATGTGGTGCGGCTGGCGGGGCCGCTGCGGCCCGGGGCGGTCAACCGCGCGGCAGGGGAGGAGTACCTCTTCGGCGGCAAGGGGGTCAATGTGTCGGCGGTGCTGGCCGCCCTTGGCTGGGAGAGCGTGGCGCTGGGCTTTGTGGCCGGGGCCACCGGCGACTGGCTGGAGCGGGAGCTGGCCGCCGCCGGCCTTGCGACCGACTTTGTCCACCTGCGCGAGGGGATGACCCGCATCAACCTCAAGCTCCGGGCCGACTGCGAGACCGAGCTGAACTGCCCCGGCCCGGCCATCCCGCCCGCGGGGATGGAGGCGCTGTACGCAAAGCTGGACGGGCTGCGCGCGGGGGATGTGCTGGTGCTGGCCGGCAGCATCCCGCCCAGCCTGCCGCAGGACACCTACCGCCGCATCCTCGACCGGCTTGCCGGCCGGGGGGTGCTGGCGGCGGTGGACGCCGACGGGCCGCGTCTGGCCGGCGCGCTGGGGGGCCGGCCCTTTGTGGTCAAGCCCAACCACCACGAGCTGGCCGCCCTGGCCGGGCGGCCCCTTGCGGGGGACGCCGACATCGCCGCAGCCGCCCGGCAGCTGCAGACGGCGGGCGCGGCCAACGTCCTGGTCAGCATGGCGGGGGACGGGGCGCTGCTGCTGGACGCGCAGGGCAGGGCCCGCCGCATCGGCTGCCCGGCCGGGACGGTGGTCAACAGCGTGGGGGCGGGGGACAGCATGCTGGCCGGCTTCCTGGCCGGCTGGCTGGAGACCGGCGACTACGGATACGCCCTGCGCCTGGGCACGGCCTGCGGCAGCGCCACCGCCTTCAGCCTGGGGCTGGCCAAAAGAGAAGAGATCGACGCGGCGCTGCGGGCGCTGTGAGGACGGCAAAACCGGAAGGAGTGAAGTGCGACCATGCCTGAAAAAATCCAGCGGATGCTGATCGCCCTGATCGTGGCGGCGGCGGTGGTGGGCGCGGTGCGGGACTGGAAGGACGACCGCCCCAGCGTGTCGGCCCACTATTACGAGCAGACCGAGACCGCCGGCGCCGTCGAGGCGGCATACACCGCCCCCGGCCCCTACGAGGTGGCCTATGAGGAACACCCGGCCCAAAACCCGTTGGTGGGCCGGCACGAGATATGGTACCCCGCCGCCCTCGAAGAGGAGGCGGGCGTGGAATGGCCTATCGTGGTGATGGCCAACGGCACCGGGGTGCCGGCGTCGCGGTACATACCGGTCTTCCGGCATCTGGCGTCCTGGGGGTTCGTGGTGATCGGCAACGAGCAGCAGAACGCCTGGAGCGGCGAGACGTCGGAAGACAGCCTTGAGCTGCTGCTGCAGCTGAACGAGGACCCGGACAGCGTCTTTTACCACAAGCTGGACACCGACAACGTCGGCTCGGCGGGGCACTCGCAGGGGGCGATCGGGGCCCTCAACGCGGTGACCGAACAGCCCGGCGGCAGCCGGTACAGGGCCCTCTACCTGGCCAGCTGCCCGTCCAGCCGGTACGCCGACGCCCTGGGCTGGGCCTACGACCCCGCCCGCATCGCCGTGCCCTGCCTGTTGGTGGCCGGCACCGGGCTGCTGGACGCCGGGGACCCCGGCGCCCCCGAAGAATTGATGTCCCCCGAAGTGGCCCAGGACGCCGAGGAGATCTCCATCGCCCCGCTGTGGTCGCAGGAGGAGATCTACCGCCTCATCCCGGAGGAGGTCCCCAAGGCCCGGGCCCGGCGCACCGGCGCCGACCACGCCGAGATGCTGCCCTGGCCGGACGGGTACATGACCGCATGGTTCCGCTACTGGCTGATGGGGGACGAGGCAGCCGGCGCGGCCTTCCTCGGCCCGCAGGCAGAGCTCGCGGCCAATCCCCTCTGGCAGGATGTCGAGAAGAACCTGTAGTATTGACATTTGCCCCGCGCCTTGGTACACTAGAACCCGGCGCGCGGGAGTGGCGGAATGGCAGACGCGCTGGTTTTAGGCACCAGTTCCGAAAGAGTGAGAGTTCGACCCTCTTCTCCCGCACCAAA
>DWXX01000090.1 GCA_019118985.1 Candidatus Faecalibacterium faecipullorum | reverse complement strand
CAGTTGGCGAAGTCGTGCTGCTTTGCCTCGATCAGGTGGTCGATGCCGTACAGCGCCACCCGGCGGTAGTCGCCGACGATCCGCCCGCGGCCGTAGGTGTCGGGCAGGCCGGTGATGATGTGGCTGTGGCGGGCCCGTTTCATCTCGGGGGTGTAGGCGTCAAAGACGGCCTGGTTGTGGGTGCGGGTATACTCGGTGAAGATCTTGTGCAGCTCGGCGCTGGGCTGGTAGCCGTAGGTGGTGCAGGCCTGCTCGGCCATCTTGATGCCGCCGTAGGGCATGAAGGCCCGCTTGAGGGGCTTGTCGGTCTGGATGCCCACCACCTGCTCGAGGTCTTTCAGCTCCTCGTCGATGTAGCCGGGCCCGTAGGAAGTCAGGCTGCTGACCACCTCGGTCTCCATATCCAGCACGCCGCCCTTGGCGCGCTCGGCCTTCTGCAGCTTCTGCAGCGCGCCCCACAGCTTGTTGGTGGCCTCGGTGGGGCCGGCGAGGAAGCTCTCGTCCCCGTCGTAGGGGGTGTAGTTTTTCTGGATGAAGTCGCGGACGTTGACCTCTTCCTTCCAGATGCGGCCCTCAAAGCCTTCCCACTGGGTATAGTCCTTCATTGATAAAACCTCCTGCAAATCGCTTTAGGGGTTGATTTTCACGGGCCTAATCATACCATGATAGTAGGAAAAAATCAAGAGGAAAACACTGTAATCCCCATGCCGGCAGAAAAAGTCGTTGCTTTGCACAAAATGCGCCGATCGCCGCCGCGCGCCTTGTGCACAGCGCGCGGGCGCAGAAAAAACCCCTTGACAACGCCGGGCGGATGTGGTATCCTGTTGTCACGGTAGTTAGCAAAAACTAACCGCCTGAGAACTCCTCCATTCCATTCTCTCTTTTCCATTTCTCGAAGGGGTGAGAGCGGCCGGTTTTATGGTTTGCACCGGCCGCGCCCTGCGGCAGAACAAAAATGCGGGCGTCCCGGCCTGACCAGCCGGGCGTCCGCCTTTTTGTGTTGATGGGGTTTATAAGCCGCCGTCCGGGCCCGCGCACTGCTCCAGCAGGGCGTTGACCTGCGCTTTGAGGCTTGCGGCGAAGGCCGCTTTGGAGTAGTACCGCTCGTACAGGGCGCGGCAGGCGGGAGCCATCCGGGCGGCAAGGCCGGGGTGGCCGATCATTTTGGCGAGGGCTTCGGCCAGGGCGGCGGGGCTGTCGCCGCGGTAGACAAAGCCGTCCACCCCCTCGGTGATGAGGCCGGCGGTGCCGGTGTGCTCCGACACGATGCCCGGCTTGCCGAAGATCAGCCCCTCGGTGATGAAGGTGGGCATGGGGTCGTCCCGGCTGCTGCAGACCGTGCAGGCGCACTGGTCCATCAGCGACTTGATCTCCCCGCGGGTCAGCCGGGGGACGTAAAAGACGTTGCGGGGGTATTCTTCGGCCAGCTGCCGCACCTCGGCCAGCAGACGCTTGTCCGCGCCCTTGCCCACAAAGAGGAAGGCCGCTTTGGCCCGCACCTCGTCGGGCAGCAGCCGGATGGCCTCCACCAGGATGTCCTGCCCTTTGCGCATCTCAAAAGCGCCCACGCTGACATAGAGGGGCAACCCCCCGGCGTAGCCGATGTCGTAGGGCTCAAAGGGGTCCTGGGCGTAGTCGGGCAGGCCGTAGATCAGCTGCCCGATGGCAAAATCGGGGCGGTGGGCCTGCATGGCGGCGGTGGCGTGGCTGCCCACCGCGCAGACCCGGACGTTGGACTCCAGCTGCCGCGGGATGAGGTGGGAGATGTACCCGTACCCCACAAAGGCGTCGTGCAGCCACCACAGCACCGGCACCGGCCCGCCGTTCAGCGCCCGCACCGCCCGCACCTCGACGATGGTGTTGGCGACGACCAGGTCGGCGGCCGTCGCCAGCCCCCACAGCATGGAGGAGCTGACGCAGTCCGGGTGGGTGACCACCGCCGCCCCCGCCTCGACAAAGAGGGGCAGCGACCCGCCGTCCCCCGGGCCGAGGACAGCCACCTCATAGCCCATCTGCCGCAGCACCGGCACCGCGCTGACCAGCACGATGGGCGCGCCGGTCATGTCCAGCACATGGCTGAGCAGCAGCGCGCGCTTGCCCCCGGCCGAAAAGAGGTCGGTGGCCTCCGGCTCGCGCCGGTAGCGGACCAGGGCCTGGGGGATGTGCAGGGGGCTGTGCGCCAGCTCGGCGGCAAGGCGCAGCAGGGCGGCGGGGTCGTCGGGGTCGCGGGCGGCGGCCCGGCAGCGCGCAAGCAGCCCCCGGGACAAGACCGCGCAGCGTGTCCCCTGCGGGCGGGCGGCGGCCCGGTAGAGCAGGGTGTCGCCCTCAAAGCCGAACACCGCGTCGCAGAAGGCGAAGTCCGCCCCCTGTTGCAGCGCGGCCGCAAAGTAGGAGAGGGTGGTGCTGAGGCACTCGGCGTCCTCGCTGGCGACGACCACCCCGTCCAGCCCGTCGGGCAATTCGTCCAGGGCGGCCGTCAGCTGGAACTTTCTGTGCAGCTGCAGCTCCATGCTGGCGGCAAGGGCGGGGCAGCGGGCCGGCCCGTAAACGGCCAGCCAGGTGCGCTGGGTGTCTTGGTAGGGCTGCTCAGCCAGCTGCTGCTGCTGGAATGGACTGTAGGTCGAATACATAGGTTACCTCGGTGCGGTCTTATTTCTGCCGCCCCAGCAGGGCGCGCAGGGGGGCGGTCAGCTTCCAGCAGGCGCTGGACAGCACCGCCTCGTAGCTGGTGCGGAAATGTTCCTTTTCGGCGACGGCGGCTTCCAGCTGTTCTTCCAGGTGGGCGGCCCGGCGCTCCTGCCCGGCCAGCTGCGCGCCGTAGTTCTGTGCCAGGGCCCGCTGCTCGTCGGCGGCGGCCGCGGCTGCGGCGGCCCGGTCCTGGCAGAGCTCGATGCCCCGGCGCATGGCGTAAAAGACGGTGTCGTCGGTGCCCAGCTGCAGCGGGTAGTAAGTGTAGGAGACCGAGAACCTGGTGCCCGCCGGCAGCCTGTCCGCAAATTCCAGCCGGAACTGCGGGTCAAAGCCGAGGAAGAGGGTCTTGTCCTCGTCCAGGGGCAGGGCGGCGTTGGGCTCGGCGTGCATCCGCTCGTCCGAGACGGTCAGCCCCGCCACATAGCAGGGCAGCTCGCCGGGGTCGAGGCGGAGGGCCCTGACCTCCCGCGGGAGCTCAAAGATGGCCGACACCGAGTGGTTGGCCGCCGAATAGGCCGACACCGGCGCCGTCAGCGCGTCCTGCTCGGAGAAACCCAGCCCGTAGTCGTAGTAGACGGTCAGGCGGAACAGGGACATATTGTCGTAGGATTCGTGCTTTTCCAGGGCAGCCAGCTGCTGCTCCAGCGCAAGGCACCGCTGCGCCAGCCGGGAGACGCCCTGGTCCGAGAGGGCCAGCTGCTGCTCCAGTTCGGCGATGCGCTGGGCGGGGGTCTGTTGGGTTGCAGGGGGCATGATGGTTCACCTCATATCCATAGTGTGCCCGGGCTGCGCGCCCGGGAAACGGTCAGACCGTAAAAACCGCAGGGGATACACAAAAACATCTGCGGCAAGGGCACGCCCTGCCGCAGACGTGAAGGGACGAAACTGCCGTCAGTGCCGCGCGGCGTACCGCTGAGGCAGGGCGCGGCGCTGCGTCTTTTTGGCCCGGGGGGGCAGCACCCGCCGCCGCAGCTCAAGCAGGGCGCAGACCGCCGTGATAAAGCCGCACCGCAGCAGGTACTGGCAGGCCAGGCCGGTCACGGGGTTTGCGGCGAACTGCGCCGCGAATAGGTACCACGGCGCACCGATCAATTCGACGGTGTGGACGCAGAAGATGTTGAGGGACCGGCGCCCGATGGCGGCGAAGGCGCGGGTCAGGGCGTTGTCAAAGCGGACGCTCAGCCGGACGAAGAGGGAGACGATCCACAGCCCGATCACCCCGTTGATCAGAATGCCCGCCGGGCCGAGGGCCCACTCGCCCATCGACATGTTGTCGGTGGTGCCGGTCAGCACCGCCCCCGCCGCAGCCGCGGCCATGCAGACCGCCGCCGCCGGGAAGAGCCAGGGCAGCCGGGGCTGATCGAACCAGCGGCGCTTTTTGGCGATGTGCCCCAGGTACAGGTAGGGCACCACCGTCATCCCCTGCGACAGGCAGAAGGGCAGCTCCCACACAAGGCAGGTGCCCCAGCCCAGCACGGCGGTGGCGATGACCGCCCAGGGTATGTACCGCTCGGGGAAGGCGTTGTACAGCAGGTCCAGCAGGATCCACCCCACCGCCATGGTCAGCAGGTACCACATCGGCCCGCAGGAGAAGATGCTCAGCCCAAAGTATTCCGACGTGTGGGGCAGCCCCAGCAGAAAGCCGGCCAGGACCTTTTCGCTCTCGGCGACGGCCGCCTCCCACGAGCCGAAGAAGTGGTGGTGCAAAACCAGGTGCAACGCCGCCGTGGCCAGCGCCGTGTACAGAAAGGGCGGCAGGATGCCCTTCAGCTGCTGACGGACGCATTTGCCCAGCGGCCGCTTGCGGAAGCCGTAGCCGCTCGCTATGTAAAAGGCGGACATCAGCGCCTCGCGGTAGATGAAGAGGACGAAGCCGAAGACCGAGATGCCGCCCTCCAGGCTGAGGGAGTAGCTCTCGGTGGTGTGGGCCAGGATGACGGTGGCCATCCCGATGCCCTTGAACAGGTCGAACATCCCGAGGGTGTTGACGGTGCGGGTCTTGGTTCCTTTCATCAGGGGGTCCTCCTTGCAGAAACGGGATTCCTTCCAGCAGGCCCGGTGAAAAAAGGAAGGATCGGCAGGTTATACACAACGCGGCGGCTGTTTGCACAAAGATTTGTTCAAATCTAGTATAATGCTTTTTCTCCCGGCTGTCAATTTGAAACCGGGGCTTTTGCGTTTTGCAGCAAAAAGCCCCGCCGGGCGGCCTGCGAAATCCAGTTTAACACAAATTTCGGCTTCTCCAAGCAAATGGCAGAACTTGCCGGGCCGCCGCATCCTATGCGCTGAGAGAGCCGGCTGTGAAATCCCCCGCCGCCCATTGACAGCGGCCCCCCGCCGTGGTATCCTGAAAGAAACCTGTATTACAGGTAGCCGCCACTGCCCCGAGCGGCATGGCCGGCAGCAGGATATGGGTTGCATCGGCATCACCGATGCACTATAATACATAAGATGACAGCGTGCATCGCTGCGGGACAGGAGGATAACGCCATGTTCACCATCTCTACCGTCTACCGGGTCGTCAGCCATATGGACACCATGCCCGACAAGCTCGCTATCCAGTACTACGACGAGCCGACCCAGAGCGTGGTGGGCATCCGCTATGGGCAGTACGCGCAGGACATCCGCAAAGCGGCGGGGCTGCTGCTCCACCGCGACCCCGACATCCGGGGCAAGAAGGTCTGCCTGCTGGCCCGCAACAGCTACGACTTTCTGGTCAATATGTTCTCGGTCATGCTCACCGGCGCGGTGCTGGTCCCCCTCAACCTGATGAAGAACTGGGAGGAGCTGCACTACGAGATCGACCTGGTCGAGCCGGTCTATATCCTCCACGACGGCAGCTACGCCGCCCGGGAAGGGGCCCTCGCCGAGACCTACGGCGACAGGCTGCTGCCGGCGGACGGCTACAAGGACTCGCAGTGGAGCGACGGCTGCGCCGACTGCCCCGACCGTGAGGCGCTGTCCCTCATCCTCTTCACCTCCGGCACCACCGGCCGCAGCAAGGGGGTCATGCTCAGCCAGAAAAACCTCTTCGCCCCCATGAACTTCTTCTGCCTGCCCTTTGAGGACATCGCCAGGCAGACCGGCTGGGACACCAGCAAGTTCCGTTCCCTGACCGTCCTGCCCATGTTCCACGTGGCGGCGCTGACCAGTTCCATCTCCTGGGCCATCATGGGCAACACCGTCAACCTGTGCAACGACGCCCGCTACTTCTACCGCGACCTCGCCGCCATGGACAGCGAGGTGATGGCGGTGGTGCCGGTGCTGCTGCAGAGCATCCATAAGGACGTGGTCCGCGGCCGGCGGGACCGCCTGGGCAGCCTCAAGGCCCTGACCTGCGGCGCCGCCACCATGGACCCCGGCATGATGAAGGACCTGCAGGACGCCGGCTTCTTCATCTGCCAGATGTACGGCCTGACCGAGACGGTGGGCGACGGCACTTGGAACAACTCCCAGGACGTCGCCGACATCCACTCGGTGGGGCAGAAGGACCCCTGGCGGGAATACAAGCTGGACGACGGCGAGCTGTGCATCCGCGGCGACTCGGTGATGATGGGCTACTACAAAGACCCCGAGGGCACCGCCGAGGTGATCGATCCCGAGGGCTGGCTGCACACCGGCGACCTGGCCCGCATCGACGAGCGGGGCTACATCTACCTGACCGGCCGCAAGAAGAACGTCATCATCCTGGGCAGCGGCGAGAACGTCAGCCCCGAAGAGCTGGAAGCCCTGCTGGACAAATGCCCCGCCGTCACCGAGAGCCTCGTCCGGGAAGAAAACGGCAAGATCGGCGCGCTGGTCTGGTGCGGCCAAGGGGGCGAGGCCAAACAGGCCGAGGTGGAAGGCTATGTCACCGAGCTGAACCGCACCCTGCCCCTCTACAAGCGGATCAGCGCCGTCCATATCGCGGCGCAGCCGCTGCCCCGCAACGCCGCCGGCAAGCTGGTGCGCTGAGGGATACCGGCGCTTTGCAGAGCGCATACTACATCTACTACACAGCAGAAAGGACAGAACAAGATGGACCGCAACGAGATCATCGCCCAGATCGTGGGCATCCTGGAAGATGTGGCTGAGATCAGCCCCGACGAAGTGCGGGAGGACAGCGTCCTGATGGACGACCTGGACCTCTCCTCGATGGAGATCCTGACCATCGTGGCCGACCTGGAGGAGACCTTCGGCATCCGCATCCCCGAAAAGGAGCTGCGCAGCTTTGTCACCATCAGCGACCTGGCCGATTACCTCAGCAGCCGGGTGGGCTGACCCATGGCGGGGAGCAAAATAAGCCCCTCGGCCTACGTCCGGCAGGGGGTGATGTACTACTACCGCGAGAAGACCATCTACTGCCGCTACCAGTACGCCCTGCGCGACGCGGTCGACCCCGGCCTGCTGCAGGCGGCTGCCGACGCGGCCCTCGCTGCGGCCGATTACTTTAAGGTGAAACTTGTGCCGCAAAAACAGGGCGTAGACCTCGCGGCGCAGGAAGAGCCCTTCACCGTCTGCCGGGGCAGCCGGCTGCGGGCCATGCCCGACGAGACGGGGGGCTACCTCTTCAACATCTCCTGCGAGGGGGACACCATCTACTGCGACTGGTACCACCTCATCGCCGACGGGCACGGCATCGCCCGCTTCTGGACCCGGCTGCTGATGGAGTACTGCAACCGGCGGTACGGCGCCGGCTTTGCCTGCCCGCCCCTGCCCTCGGCGCCCCCCTACGACATGGACGCCCTGCTGGCGCACGACCCCACCCCGCGGGAAGAGGGGATGCCCGCCGTCGACCCGGTGCCGCTGGAAGCCGGCGCCCTCTGCCGCAGCATCGTCCGGCTGGACAAAGACAGCCTGGTGCGCGCCGCCCTCGGCTGCAAGGTCAAGCCGGTCAGTGCCCTGCTGGGGCTGCTCAGCCTGGCGGTGCAGCCCTTTGTGGGGCGGCAGCGGGTGGAGTACTGCTACTCCACCGACACCCGCAAGGTGCTGGGGGTGCCGGACGCCTTTTACAACTGCGTGGCCTCCTTCCGCCACGGGGTAGACGCCGGCCCCGGCGCCCGCCTGGCTGACTTTGCCGCCGACATCGACGCCGGGCTGCGGGGCAGCCTCGACCCCGGGACCCAGCTGACCCAGATGGCCCGGATGATGGGCTGGGTCTGCCGGGTGGACGCCCTGCGCGCCCCGCTGCGAATCAAGCGGCGGGTGTTCGGTATGGGGGAGGCGATGGGCAACTTCCCGGCGGATTTCTGGGTCAGCTACCTGGGCGACCCCCTCGACCCCGACCGCAATTACCCCCCCGCCCTGCTGGACTACATCAGGGACTTCGAGGTCTGGGTGCCCCCCGACGGCGCGTCGGTGGGCTTTGAGGTGGCCAGCCTGCGCGGGCAGCTGATTGTCTGCATCCAGGATAAGCTGGGCCGCGCCGGCCTGCCCGACGCCCTCTGCGCCGTCTGCGCGCGGGAGAACGTCGGCGTGCTGGAAAAGACGGTGCTGGGCCCCGCCCTGCCCTATCAGGAATAAAGTACATACAAGCGCAGAGAATTGCCGCCCCGGGGGCCACGCCGCCCCCGGGGCGCTTTTGCTGTGAAAAAAGTTTGGCCCGTTTTGCAAAAAGCGGCCCCGCTGCATCGTATGAATAGGCAGAACGGGCCGTTCCCATCAAGCACAGGAAGGAGGCGGAGGACGCGGTGGTATGACCAAACAGGAATTTACGGCGCTGGTGCAGACCTATCAGGGCCTGGTCTACACCGTCTGCCATCAGCTGGTCCCCGACGGGGACGCCGCCGAGGACCTCGCGCAGGAGACCTTTCTGGCGGCATGGCGGGCGGCCGACCGCTGCCCGCCCGGGTTTGAAAAGCAGTGGCTGGCCCGCATCGCCGCCAACAAAGCCAAGGACTACCTGCGCAGCGGCTGGGCCCGCAAGGTGACCGCCCCCGGCGACGAGGTGATGGCCCTGGCCGGCGCGCCCCCCGACCAGGGGCCCGAAGCCCGCGCCCTGGCCGCCCTCGGGGAGGAGGAGCTACGGCGGATGATCCTCGCGCTGCGGGAGCCCTACCGCACCCCCTGCCGGCTCTGCCTGCTGGAGGGGCACGCCCCGGCCGAGGCCGCCCGCCTGTGCCGGCGGCCTGAAAAGACCTTCAACGCCCAGTTGTGGCGGGCCAGAAAGATGCTGCGGGCCCAGATCGAGGCCGAACGCGAACAGGAAGGGAGGAGTACGGATGGAACTGTTTCGAGATGACGGCTGCCTGACCGACGAGGGGCTGCGCGCCCTGACCGCCGGGCAGCTGGACGAGCTGGGCCGGCTGGAAGCCGCCGAGCACCTGTCCTACTGCGACCGGTGCCTCGACCGCTATACCGCCCTGCTGACCGGCGGCGCGCTGGAAGCGCCGCCCCATGACCTTGGCCGCCCGGTGAACCGCGCCATCCTGACCCGCCTGATGAACAACCTCTACGGCCGGGCGGCGGTGGCATCGGTGGCGGCGGTGCTGGCCCTGACCTTCTGGCGCAGCGGCGCCCTGGGGCTGACCTTGGGCCGGGACGCCCCGTCCCTTGAAATGTACGTCCCCGGGCAGGTCGCCCCGCCGGCGGCCGGCAGCATCCCCGAGGTGGGCTTTGACCAGCCGCCCCGCCCCGGCGAGCGGGGCGCCGGCGCACTGACCCGGCGGGCCTATGAGGCGGTCAGCAGCCTGCTTGACGGGCTGGCCGCCCCCGACACTGCCCGACACTGATCGATAGGAGAGAGTTACGCCATGAAAAAGAATGGATTTTTGACCTTCTGCTTTGCCTTCATCCCGGGGGCGGGGCAGATGTATCAGGGGTATATGAAGCGGGGGCTGTCGATGGTGGCCGTCTGCGCCGCGGCGGTCCTGATGGGTTCGCTGCTCGAGCCACTGACCGGCTTTGCCTTCGCGATCTGCTGCATCGTCTGGATGGCCAGCTTTTTTGACACCTTCAACCTGCGCAGCCAGCTGTTGGCCGGCGACGCCCCCGCCGACGATTTTCTGTTCCACCTGGGGCAGGACGTCAGCTTCACCCGGTTCTTCCAGGCGCGGCACAGGCTGTTCGGCTGGGGGCTGGTGGCGGTGGGACTCTACGTCCTCTACGACGAGCTGGTGATGGACCTTCTGGCCCGGCTGTACTGGCAGTTTGAGAACAGCTGGTTTCTGCAGCTGCTCTACAACATCCTGGACGAGGTGCCCACCGTCCTGGTCTGCCTGGCCCTCATCGCGCTGGGCTTCTGGCTGGTGCGCGGCCCCCGGCAGCAGTCCGGCGGCCCCGGCGCGGCGGACGGCATGATCGACCTGGACGACTACCGCGAGTACACCGCAGAGGAGGACGAGCGCCATGACCAACAGTGAGACTGTATCCGCCGCCCCCGCCCCCGGCACCCAGCCCC
>DWXX01000089.1 GCA_019118985.1 Candidatus Faecalibacterium faecipullorum | reverse complement strand
AGACAACCCGGCCGCTTGTGATCATCACAGCGCCCGGCCCGGGAAAAAGTGCTTAAATCCGATCCTCAAAACGCAATCGCTTGCGTCCTGTGAATTACTTTTTGGAATTTTACGTGTCCAATTACACGTTAAAAGGTTCCGTTACAAGTATTCGATATTGTTCAATTTTCAAGGTCCTGCGCCGCCCGCCTCTCGGCTGACAGCTTGTTTATTTTAGCACACCGCCTCGCTCTTGTCAAGCACTTTTTTGAAGTGATTTTCAAGCCGCTTCAGCTTTTGTGGCCGCCCGTCTGGGCGCTCAGATATAATACTACCATTTGCCCCTTTTGTCAACCCTCTTTTTGCAAAAAAGCAGACTTTTTTGAATCCTGTCTCCCAGCCTTGATTTTCCGGCCGGGCGGCTTGCGCTTTCTCTGCCGGCGGCGTACAATATAATAAAATCCTTTCACCACGACACAGCAAGCGAGGCCCCACTATGATCCTGACCGTCAACATCGGCAACACCCACATCACCGCCGCCGCCTACAGCAACGGCGCCCTTGATTTCTCGGGCAAACTTTCGGCCGCCCCTTCCACCGCCGACGAGTACGCCATCCGGCTGATCCACCTGCTCACCCTCCACCGCAGCGACCCCGCCCGGATCGAGGGGGTCATCCTCGCCAGTGTGGTGCCCGCCCTCACCGGGCGTATGATCGACGCCCTGCGGATGCTCACCCCGGTGCGGATCATGACGGTCGGCCCCGGCCTCAAGAGCGGCCTCAAGCTGCGCCTCGACCAGCCCGCCCAGCTCGGGGCCGAGCTGCTCTGCGGCGTGGTGGCCGCCATGGCCGAGGGCGCGCCCCCCATGGCGGTGATCTTCTCAGACACCGCCCTGTCCATCATGGGGGTCAACGCCCAGAAAGAGCTGGTGGGCGGGGTGATCCTGCCGGGGCCGCAGCTGTCGATGGCCAGCCTGGTCCAGAACACCGCCCAGCTGCCGCAGGTCGACCTGACCGCCCCCGCCCCCGCCTCGGTGCTCGGGCGGAACACCGCCGCCTGCCTGCAGGGCGGGCTGCTGCTGGGCACCGCCTGCATGCTTGACGGCCTTGCCGAGCGTTTCCGGGCCGAGCTCGGCCCCGCGACCACCTTTTACGCCACCGGCGCGCTGCCCGCCAACCTGCGCGACGCCTGCCGCACCCCCATCCTCTACCGCGAGAACCTGGTCACCGACGGCCTCTACCGCATCTGGCTGCGCAACCGCAAGGGCTGACCCGCCTATATAATGTAAATAGAAAGCATCCGCCCGCGCCCGACGCAGACGGATGCTTTTTTGTCAGCCGGCCTCTTCGGCCAGCAGGGCCTTGATCTCCGGGACGCTTTTCCCTTCCGCCCGCAGCGCCATGATGCGTGCGACGCGCCCCACGCTCTCCTCGCGGCGGTAGCGGCGGGTCAGGTTTTCGCCCGCCTGCGCGAAGGGCAGCATTCCCTCCTCGGTGTAAAACTTGAGGGTGCTGTACCGGACGCCGGTCAGCCGGACCAGCTCGCCGATGGTGACGTACTCGTCCGCCAGGATGGCCTCCATGCTTCTCTGTCTGGACATTTAGCCCGCACCTCCGGCAGCGCCCGCCCCCCGGGTCGCCCAGAAGAGTTCGAAGTAGGTCATCATATCCCCCACCATCTTTCCCTCGGGCGACTGGACCAGCGCCTTGATCTTCTGCCGGACGGCTTTTCGCTCAAACTCGGAAAAGTACTGCTTGAGGCACTTGGCCTGTTCCAGCAGGACGACCAGCGCCACCGTGTCGTCGCAGACCGGTCCTTCCTCCAGCAGCTCGGCCCGCATCTCCTCCACCACCGACCGGACGGCCTCAGGGACGGGCTGATAGCCGGTCTGCCTGCCCAGCAGCCCCGCCTTGCAGGGCTCGGCTGCCTTTGCCTCGACCAGCGACTGCCCCACCGCCTCCCGCAGCTCGTTCAGGCGTTTGTCGCTGAAGCTGAAGCTCAGGCCGTACGCGTCCACGACGGCGTGCAGCTTGACCGGCTGCTTTTCCACGATGAAGTCGTACAGCGGCGCGAGGTACCCCCGCCCCGCCGGCAGCTTCCCGGCCGCCGTCACCTTTTTGCCGTCGACGGCGATGCTTCCCTCCATCTCCAGCTCAAGCAGCCCCGCAGCCACCAGGCAGAGCACCCGGTCATCGCTGCTCATAAGCGGAAACGTTCCCCTGTCGCCCAGCGCGCAGAGCATATATTTCTGTACCACGGATAAGTCTTTCATAGCGCCTTCCTCCTGTCATTGGCAGCGGCAATGTTTACTTACCGCTTATTACTTACTACTTACGATTTAATTATATCCCTCCGCCCCTTTCCTGTCAAGCCCGCCGGCGCAAAAATTCCATTTGCATTTTGCGCAAAAGTATGGTATACTTTCTGTTGCCGATGCCAGCGCACCGGCAGATGTGCGGTCGTAGCTCAGCTGGATAGAGCGTTGGACTCCGACTCCAAAGGCCAGAGGTTCGAATCCCCCCGGCCGCACCA
>DWXX01000088.1 GCA_019118985.1 Candidatus Faecalibacterium faecipullorum | reverse complement strand
TGAGCGCCCACGCCGTCATCCGGGCGGTGGACCCGTCCTGCTATGAATTGTATTACAAGGTCAGCGACCCGCTGCGCGCACAGAGCGCGGTCGAGCTGGCTGTCCGGCAGCTGCAGCGTGTCTGGAAAGATATGATGAACCTGGAGGTCGCCGCGGGTGTGGGCGGCATTGTCCCCCACACCGAGGTATCCGCCGCCATCCCGCAGTGCGCGGCACTGTGCAGCTTGGCCGGCCTGCGGGAGCCGGGGGCCTATTGCACCGTGTGGGGCTATGGGGAGCTGGCGGACAGCGTCATCCGGGAGGTACCGTCCTGTGAAGGGCTGTTGGACGCCCTTTTTGAGGGCGGCGGCCGGGAAGGCGACCGGCAGGCCGCGGCCTGGTTTGTAGAGCTGCGCGGGGCGGCCGGCCAGGCCCATACCGGGCGCTGCGCCGCTCTGCTGGTGGGGCTGAACCAAAGGGCTGCACACCTGCGGCCAGAGCCTGAGCGCCATTCTGCCGGAACAGCCCGACCTTTTGGGAACCCTGCAAAGGCTGGACTCAGCCGGCGAGCGGGAACTGTGGCTGCACGGGGTGCTGCGCCGGGTACAGGCCGCCTGCGGCGGTTCTGGCAGCTCCACCACCGCCGCTTCGGGCGCAGCCGGCGGCGACGCCGGGGCCAGCCTTTCGGGCGAACTGGTCTTTACCATCTGGGACAATAACCTGATGAACTATATCGATGAGAACGATATGGTGGGCAAGTTCCAGGAGAAGTACCCCGACGCCGAGATCGAGGTCGAGAAGATCAAGGACGACACCGAGTACTGGAACGCCATGAAGATGCGCGCCTCGGCCAACCAGCTGCCCGACGTCATGTTCAACAAGCCCTTCACCCTGGCCCGCTTCAAGAACTACCTGCTGGACCTGAGCGACACCGAGGCCGCCAAGAACAACAGCCTGGCCGAGGGCTACGCGGTGGACGGCAAGATCCTGGGCGTGCCCATGACCGCCGGCTACGAGTACGTCTATTACTGGAAAGATCTGTTTGAAGAGGCCGGCGTCGAGGTGCCCACCACCCGGACCGAACTGCAGGAAGTCGCCACCGCCTTGCAGAACTACTACGGCGCGTCCGACCCCGACTTCATGGCCATCGCCATGGGCGCCGAGGACGTCAGCCAGCCGGGCAGCTTCTACCTGCCGGTCCGGATGAGCGAGGACGAACCCTTCCGCTACATCGTGCAGGGCGACAGCTTCATGGGCGTGACCACCCACTCCAAGAACCCCGAGCTGGCCAAGGCCTTTGTCGAGTGGTTCTACAGCGAGGACTGGTACCCCGGCTACCTCGATTACATCACCAGCGCCTCCTCGATGAGCAACTTCCCCAAAGAGAAGGACCCCATCCAGGCCGAGTCGGACACCGCGCAGCCCGACGCCGAGATGGTGCTGTACGGCGGCGCAGGGGACGATTTCACCGCCATCCAGAACGAGATCGCCTTTGACTACAAAAAGCTGGGCGCGCAGATGTTCACCGAAGGCTTTGACCTGGACGCCACCCTGGCGGACCTGGACGAGAAGTGGGCCGCGGCCCGCGCCAAGCTGGGCATCCAGTAACACCCGCACACCGGGGGCCGCCGCCAGGCGGCCCTTTTTCTGAGAAGGAGGCAATCTCATGAACACTCTCGCCAAACAGCGGCGCATCTTCATCCTGGTCTCGCTGGCGGTGCCGGTTCTGCTTCTGGTAGGCTTTGTGGTCTTCCCGGCCATCGACTTGTTCCGGATGAGCTTTACCGACTGGGACGGCCTTTCGCCCACCAGCAGCTTCATCTGGTTTGAAAACTACATCGATATGTTCCACAACCCCGATTTGTGGCAGAGCCTGTCCAACAACGCGGTCTATTTCTTCGCGCACCTTTTGATGATCCCGGTCGAGCTGGCCTTTGCGGTCCTGCTCAACTCCAAACTGCGGGGGGCAAAGTTCTATAAGACCATGGTCTTTATGCCCTACATCATCAACGGCGTGGCCATCTCCTATGCGTTCTCCTATTTCTTCTCCCCCATCAACGGCGCGTTCGACTCCATCCTCGAAGCGCTCAAGCTGGGGATGCTGAGCCAGAGCTGGCTGTCCGACCCCAAGATCGTCAATTTTGTCCTGGCCTTCGTCTCGCTGTGGCGGTACTCGGGTTACCACGTCGTCCTGTTCCTGGCGGCGCTGCAGTCGGTCTCCAAAGACATCCAGGAGGCGGCCATCATCGACGGGGCCAACACCTGGCAGATGTTCCGCCACATCCAGATCCCTTCCATCATGCTGATGGTGGACTTCATCCTGTTTGACAACATCCGCGGCGCGCTGCAGGTGTTCGACATCCCCTTTGTCATGACCTCGGGCGGCCCGGGCTACGCCTCCAGCACCTTCACCCTCTACACCATCAAGACGGCCTTCACCTTCTCCGACTTTGGCCTGGCTTCCACCATGGCGGTGGCCATCATGGTGCTGATCGTCGTCATCTATGTGGTGCAGAACAAGATCATCCACGGCGTGATCTTGAAGGAGGACAAGTAACTATGCTCAATCAACGCTCTCCCCGCGCCATCGTGGCGCAGTTCGTCAAGCAGCTGATCTGCATCGGGATGACCCTTATCGTCATCATGCCCATTCTGCTGACGGTGTTTGCCGCCCTCAAGACCCGCGGCGACATGGTCAACACTTCGCCGCTGCTTCTGCCGCCCCTCGACCGCATCACCTTTGAGAACTTCGAGACCGTCCTCACCAACAAATACCTCTGGATCGGCTTCAAAAACACCCTCATCATCCTGGCGGTCAGCCTGGTGTTCAACGTCCTGCTGGGCACCATCACGGCCTTCATCATCGAGCGGTTCAACTTCCGGGGCAAAAAGATCGTGGTCGGCCTGTTCTTTGCCGGGATGCTGGTGCCCACCTTCGTCACCGAGATCGCCCGCTTCAAGATCATCAACGGGCTTGGGCTGTACAACACCCTGGGCGCGCCCATCGTCATCTACATCGCCTCCGACCTGATGCAGCTGTACATCTACCGGCAGTTCATCTCCAATATTCCCCCCGCCCTGGACGAGAGCGCCCTGCTGGACGGGTGCAGCTACTTCCAGCTGTTCGGCCGGATCATCTTCCCGCTGCTGGCCCCCGCCACCGCCACGGTGGTCATCATCAAGGCCATCACCATCATCAACGATATGTACATCCCCTACCTGTATATGCCCAAAAACAAGCTGCGCACCCTGACCACCTTCCTGATGGACTACGCCAACGCACAGCAGGGCTCCTGGCAGAGTTTGGCGGCCGGCATCGTCATCATCATGCTGCCCACCATCCTCATCTACATCTTCTTCCAGCGGTACATCCTGGCGGGCGTTGCCGCCGGCGCCGTCAAGGAATAAACCGCCAAACTTTCTTCTCCCACCTTCTTTTCTTCTTCGATCAAGGCCCGGGCCCGTTTGCAGGGCCCGGGCCTTGATGCTGTTAGGCTCGCACCGGTGCCGGTACGAGTGCTTCGACAGCCCAACGGCGGTGTTTCGGCAGCTACGACGAGACCATGCGGGCCGGTTTTGAGGACTGGGAGTTTTTTCTCAGTTTACTGGAGACACAACCGGACGCCCACATCGGCATCGTGCCGGAACCATTGCTGGAGTACCGCACGGCTCCTGCCTCCTCCAACATCCAGAGCATGAGCAAACGGCTCGATCTGATGCGCTTTCTCATCGAAAAGCACTTATCCAGTTACCAGGCTCATTTGACCGATGCCCTTTTATCGCTCGAAAGCATTTCGATGACCCGTCTGGATGGCTGGGAGGCCGAAATGCGGCACGCCCTGCAAGCCGGACAACGCCGCCGGAAGGGGCAGGTAGCTCATGCGGGGTAACCCTGCTTTTGCTGCTGGGTGTATTTCGATCCGCGGCAAACAAAAAAGCACCCGAACCTGAAAAATTCGGGTGCATTGTTTTGGTGGGCCATTCCCCGCATCAGCCGAATCTGTGTCTGTATTTCAGCCTTCCACCTCCGCCAGCGTCGGCATGGCGGGGATGGCCCCGCGGCGGCTGGTGGTGATGCTGGCGGCCTTGTTGGCGAAAGCCAGGATGGGCTCGAGCGTTTCGGGCGTCAGG
>DWXX01000087.1 GCA_019118985.1 Candidatus Faecalibacterium faecipullorum | reverse complement strand
AATTCAGGTAGGGGTGGAGGTAGGGGGCGGGCTCGGGGCCGCAGTAGAGGCCGTAGGCGTCGCAGATCCAGTAGCTGCCGTCCTCCATGGGGACGCGGCACCACTGGTGGGAGTACTGGTTCTCGTTGACGTGCTCGTAGGAGATGCCGAGGATGCTCAGGCACAGCCCGGTGGCGCGGGTGCAGCCGGCGCAGGACGCGGTGTGCAGCACAAGGTACCCGTAGGGGTCGTTGTAGTGGTCGGCGCTCATCGAGTAGGTGCCCTCGCTGTCAAAGATGTCCCGCAGGATGGAGGCCACGCAGTAGAGCTGCTCCTCCCGCGTCAGGTCGGCCATGGCGATGGGCGATGTGATGCCGAGGGCCACCAGGTACGCCTGCGCGAACTCCTCGTCGCTGCACTTCTTTTTCAGGCTGTCGAGGTTGGCCAGCTGCTCCAGCGGCACCGGCTGAAAGACCGGCGCGCCCGGCGCGGCGCCCTGGTAGGGGGTCCGCCCTTCCTGCATGCCGTAGGTCAGGTAGTGCTGCAGCAGGGCGTCCGGGTCGGCGCCCACCGCCCCCGCCACGTCGGGGTAGGCGGCCGCATAGTAGCTGGGGGTGAACATCTCGAGGGCGGCTGCGGTGTCGGGGTGGGCCGCCAGGTAGTCGTTCACATAGGGCGACTGCGCCGATGCCTGGGGCAGCGCCGTCAGCGCGGTCAGAGCCAGGGCGCAGCACAGCGCCCCCGCCCGGCGGAACCATTTGCCTTTCATGGGTCATTCCTCCTTTGCCATGGGTGGTCACGGTCGCGGGGCCGTCCGCCGGCCCCCGTTACTGATACAATAGCACAGGCCGCGAAGGGTGTCAAGACAGCCCCCCAAAGCGCGAAAAAAGCCCCCGCATAGCCCAAAACAAAAAGCCAGTCCGTAAAAGTATACTTTTCGGAACTTGGCTTTTCCAAAAGGAGAACGGTTATGAAAGCAAAACGTATATTATCCCTCGTCATGGCGGCCGTGCTGGCGCTGTGCGTCCTGGCGAGCACGCGGTGGAGCTGCGCTTTGAGCCGGGCAGCGACCCCGACACGGCGGCCCGCAAAGCCTTTGCCGACTGGGACGCCGCCTTGGCCCGCCTGCCCTCCGACGGGCAGTACGCCGCTGAAATTGCCATGGTCGAGGCCGAGGGCGGCTATTACATCGCCGTGGACGTCAAGATAGTCAAGGCCGGCAAGCCGGACACAGACGACGATGACGAGGAAGTCGGCGACGGAGCACAACACAATGAAAGTGCAAACGCCGGTGCGGTGGCGGGTATGAATTACGGCACCATCAGCAACTGCGACGTGACGATCGAAGCGGGCGTCAAAATCAGCGCCAGCGAAAGTACAGGCACCAGCTCATACGTTTTCGCCGGTGCGGTGGCGGGTGAAAATCGCGGCACCATCAGCGGCTGCAAGGTGACCATCAGCGGCACCGTCAGCGCCAGTAACAGCAAAGACGGTGGCAACGCTCGCGCCGGCGGCGTGGTGGGCGACAACGACAACGGCACTGTGAACGGCAGCTGCAAATTGAACGACGGCAAGATAGAAGCCAAGGTTGGCGAAAATATTGCTACCGTAACCGAGGGTGATAAGGACGGCACCGAGACAGCTGGCAACGTTGCCTACGCCGGCATCAAGATAGGGTATGAGCCTGCTCCTCGTCCGCTACCGCCGGAGGTCCCGGGGACTTGAACCTCAGGTACCCCGCGGCCTGATCCGCAGCAATAAGCCCCCGCCTGACCGGGAACGGAAAGGCGGGGGTTTTGTTGTGGGTTGACAAAAAGCCGCAGTTGCGCTATACTTTTTATAGAAACGGGTGCTGCCGGACAAACGGTAGTCCCCCGGTCGGTCACAGAAGTAACCGCACAGTGGGTCAGACAGGGCGGTTACTTCTTTTTATTTCCTAGTGATTTGAACAATCAGGCTAAGAAGGCCAACGATCAAAATGCCGAGCTGAATGAGATCGGAATATGTAACCATTGGACAGCCCCCCTTTCCGAAGATCGGAGGGCCAAGAAGCGCCCCCGATCGAGTCATACCCGGCCAGGGGATACCGCTTGCCGTTTATCGGCAGCACCCTTACTGTTAGGATACCATACTCGGCAGCGAATGACAAGACCCCCGCTTTTCCTGTGATGGGAAAGGCGGGGGCTTTTGCTTTGGGGGTTTAAGATTGACGTAAGGTAATAATTCGTATATAATAAAGGAGAAATAACGACTTGAAGGAGGGCTTTCTATGTTGATCAAATCTGCGACTGCGTTGCGCAACGATTATGATGCAATGGTCAAACTGTCAAAAGAAAAACAGGAGCCGATTTATCTGACCCGCAACGGCGAGGGGGAAATGGTCTTTATGCCCATCGAACTGTGGGAAAAGCGGGAAGCCGAATTGGACCTTCTGGAAGAATTGCTGAAACGGGAGAGAAACCGCCTTGCCGGCGCGCGTACCTACAGCATGGAGGAAATAGACCGGATGGCGGAGGATATTCTGCATGAAGGTTGAATGGTCGTATGAAGCGCAGTGTGAGTTCAATGACTTCTTGAACTATTACAAGGTCAATGCGGGCCTGCCCTATGCACAGAAGTTTTCCAAAATGATCCGGGATGAAGTCAGAAAGCTGGCGCAGTTCCCTGAGATGGGGGTGCTGAGGGAAGATACCATTCTGGGCAAACATGGATTTCGGGCTTTGTTTATCCGTCAGTATGCCTGTATCTACAAGATAGAAGAAGATACCGTTTTTGTTTACCACCTGGCGGATGCCCGCAGAAATTATCTCTACAACATCTTTGGCCTTGCATAACACAGAAAGGAGGCCCTGCCATGTTGTTGCCTGTCAGCCGTGTGCTGGATGTAGAGAAGCCCGGGGGGATCGACCTGGGGCAGGCGGCGCGGTATATGGGGGCCCGGCGGGGGGCGGACGCGGGGACGGCGGCGCTGCTGGAGCGGTGGGCCCCGGCGGTGCTGGCGGCCGCCGTGCCCCGGGCGGTCTGCCTGCGGGCAGGCGTCGCGGACGCGGCCCTGGCCCCGCTGTGGCAGGGGCGGGACGTGCGGCGGCACCTGGCCGGCTGCGCCGAGGCGGTGCTGCTGGCCGTCACCCTGGGGCCAGAGGTGGACGGGCAGGTCCGCCGGGCCGGCGTGGGGGACGTCGCGGCACAGGCCGCCGCCGACGCTTTGGCCAGCGCCCTGACCGAGCAGGTCTGCGACGCGGCCGAAAGCCGGCTGCGCGCCCTTGCGGCGGCGGAGGGGCTGTACCTGACCGGGCGCTTTTCCCCGGGGTACGGGGACTGGCCCATCGCGGTGCAGCCCCGGCTGGCCGAACTGCTGGACGCCGCCCGCCGCATCGGGCTGTGCGTCACCGATACCTGCCTGATGCTGCCCCGCAAGAGCGTCACCGCCGTGCTGGGGCTGAGCGCCGCGCCGGTGACCGGGGCGCGGGCGGGCTGCGGCAGCTGCGCGCTGCGGGACAAATGCGAATACCGAAAGAGAGGCGAGACCTGTGAGAGCTGAACAACTCCTCCATACCCGCGAGACCGTCCTGCTGGACGGCGCGATGGGCACCATGCTGCAGGCGGCGGGGCTGCCCCTTGGGGCAAAGCCCGAGGCGCTGAACCTGGAAGACCCCGCCCTGATCGAATCCATCCACGCGCAGTACGCTGCGGCGGGCAGCCGCATCCTCTGCGCGAATACCTTCGGCGCGTCGGCCCACAAGCTGGCCGGCACCGGCTATACGGTGGGGCAGGTGGTGGCCGCCGGCATCGGCTGCGCCCGCCGGGCCGCCGCCCCCTATGAGGCCCTGGTGGCGCTGGACGTCGGCCCCCTGGGCGAGCTGCTGGAGCCGGCCGGCACCCTCCCCTTTGAAGAGGCGGTGGCTGCCTTTGCCGAGATCATCCGGGCCGGGGCACAGGCCGGGGCGGACCTTGTCCTCTGCGAGACCTTCACCGACCTGTACGAGCTGAAAGCCGCCCTGCTGGCCTGCAAGGAGAACTGCGGCCTGCCGGTGATGGCGAGCATGAGCTTCGAGGCGGGGGGGCGTACCTTCACCGGCTGCACCGTCGAGAGCTTCGCCGCGGTGGCGCGGGGCCTCGGGGCGGACGCGGTGGGGATCAACTGCAGCCTCGGCCCCAAAGAGATCTACCCCATGGCGCAGGCCCTCTGCGGGGCGGTGCCGGGGGGCTACCCTGTCTTTATCAAGCCCAACGCCGGGCTGCCCCGGGCCGACGGCAGCGGCTACGACATCACCTCGCAGCTGTTCGCCATGCAGATGAAGCCCTACCGCGCCCTCGGGCTGTTCGCGGCGGGGGGCTGCTGCGGCACCACCCCCGCCTTCATCCGGGCGCTGCACAGCGTCTTTGACGGGTGCGCGGCGGGGCGGGCGGCCCACCCCATGCCCTCGGTCCTCTGCACCCCGGTGCAGTGCGTGACGGTGGACGGCATCACGGTGGTGGGGGAGCGGATCAACCCCACCGGCAAAAAGCGGTTCCAGCAGGCCATCCGGGAGGGGGACGTCGACTACATCCTCGCGCAGGGCATCAGCCAGGCCGAGAGCGGCGCCGCCGTGCTGGACGTCAACGTCGGCGTGCCCGGCGTGGACGAGCCCGCCGTCATGGAGCGGGTGGTCAAGGCGCTGCAGAGCGTCGTCTCCCTGCCGCTGCAGCTGGATTCGTCCAACCCCGCCGCCCTCGAGCGGGGGCTGCGGGCCTACAACGGCAAGCCCATCGTCAACTCGGTCAACGGCGAGCAGGCGGTGCTGGACAGCCTGCTGCCCCTGTGCAAAAAGTACGGCGCGGCGGTGGTGGGCCTGACCCTCGACGAGCAGGGCATCCCCAAGACGGCGGCGCAGCGGGTGGCCATCGCCGCCCACATCCGGGACGAGGCCCTCGCCGCCGGCATCCCGCCCGAGGACATCTACATCGACTGCCTGACCCTGACCGCCAGCGCCCAGCAGGAGGACGCCATGACCACCCTCGACGCCCTGCGCGCCTGCAAGGAGCAGCTGGGGGTGCGGACGGTGCTGGGGGTGTCCAACATCAGCTTCGGGCTGCCCTGCCGCCCCTGCCTGAACGCCGCCTTCCTGACCATGGCCATGTACGCCGGGCTGGATCTGGCCATCATGAACCCCGCCAGCGAGGAGATGATGGGGGCGGTCTACGCATACAATGTGCTGTCGGGCCGCGACGCGCAGAGCAGGCAGTACATCGCCCGGTACGCCGGCCGCACCCTGCCCGCCGCCCAAACGGACGCCCAGCCCGCCGCCCGGCCTGACGCCCCGGCCGGTGAAACGCCGGCCCAGCCTGACGCCGGCCCCTACGCGCCGCTGATACAGGCGGTGGAGCAGGGCCTGAAGGGCCAGGCCGCCGCCCGGACCCGCGCCCTGCTGGCCGGCCGCGACCCGCTGGACCTGGTGGACGGCGCCCTCATCCCGGCCCTCGACGCGGTGGGCGCGGGGTACGAGAAGGGGACCCTCTTCCTGCCGCAGCTGCTGCAGTCGGCCAGCGCCGCCCAGGCCGCCTTTGAGGAGATCAAGGCCGCGGTGGCCCAAAACGGCGCGCGGGGCGCAAGCAAGGGCAAGATCGTCCTCGCCACCGTCAAGGGGGACGTCCACGACATCGGCAAGAACATCGTCCGGGTCATTCTGGAGAACTACGGCTTTGAGGTGATCGACCTGGGCCGGGACGTGCCGCCCGAACGGGTGGTGGAGGCGGTGCGGGCAAGCGGCGCGCGGCTGGTCGGCCTGTCCGCCCTGATGACCACCACCCTCAAGAGCATGGCCGACACCATCGCCGCCCTGCGAAGGGCGAAGCTGGACTGCAAGGTCATGGTGGGGGGCGCGGTGCTGACCGAGAGCTACGCCCTCGAGATCGGCGCGGACTGGTACGCAAAGGACGCCAAGCGCTCGGCCGACATCGCCAAAGCCTTCTACGGGGTGGCGTGACTGTTTGCAAACTGTTCAAAAAGTCCACAAAAAGCTGCCACAAATTGGCTGTATACTATAAGTGCAGTCGGGGAGGAGAACAGATACCTCCTCACACAGCGAACTGCTTTGCAGGCAGCTCCCGCAGCATCCCCCGCCGCAGCGCCCCGACGGGCCACAGGCGGCGGCTCCGACATCCTACTGTTCCCCCGCCCATGCCAGGCAACCGCCGGGCGGCGGACAGACTACCAACACCCTCCGCCCACAGCGGAGTTCACATACCAGACAGCGCCGGCTCTTTTCCTTTTTCACGGCGCTGTCTTTTTTTGCTGCCTGTTTGGCATGGTCTGCATGGTTTTTGAAGGCTGCATGGTCTGCCTGTTTGGGGCCGTTTTAGACAGAACATGGGGGATTAAAAAAACATGAAAAGTATGGAAACCATGCAGAGTATGCAACTTACCTCTGCACGCGCTGCCGGCGGTCAGGCCCCCTTCGCCTCACTTCGTTCGGCACCTCCCCCGCACGCGTGGGAGGCTAAGATGTAGGGATTTAGATGCCTTCGGTTCAAGGCGCGTGCGCGTGATTGTTATATAGAGTCAGGTACAGGAGTACCCATTTTAATCCATTCCTTATAGGCTCTCACGCGTGCGGGGGAGCTGGCGCGGCCAAAGGCCGCGTCTGAGGGGGACGTACCCGGCAGCACCGCTGGGGTACACCAATACCCGCGACGCACTCGACCGACACGTTGACCCGGAAGATAAGATGCAGGGCGATGGGGTAACGATTCGCGACCCCATCGGTCGGGAGCAGCATCCCACCATCATCAACGAATCCAGCCTGTACAGCCTGGTGCCGTCTGACGCATCCTGCGGAAAACTCCCTCTTGACAAGCCCTGTCCGGCATACTTTGCATACTTTTCATGGTTTTTTACACCCCCCATGTTCTGCCTAAAACGGCCCCAAACAGGCAGACCATGCAGCCTTCAAAAACCATGCAGACCATGCAGAACAGGCAGGGACTTTCCGTTTGCCCGGCCTGTCTGTCCCTGTGGAGTTGACAACTGTGCGCGGATGTGATAACATACCTCCTGGAATCCGGTTGGAACTTTGGAACAAGAGAGGGAATCACAATGGAACAAACGCTGAACGCCATCGTCAATGCGGTGAACGACGTGCTGTGGAACAAACAGCTGCTGCTGCTCTTCCTGTTGCTCGGCACCGGCATCTACTTTACCATCCGCACCCGGTTCGTCCAGGTGCGTGGCTTTGCGGCCGGGATGCGCCAGGTATTCGGCGGCTTTTCGCTCAACGGCGAGAAGGCCGGCAAGCACGGCATGAGCTCCTTCCAGGCGCTGACCACCGCCATTGCGGCGCAGGTCGGCACCGGCAACATCACCGGCTGCGCCACCGCGCTGTACTCGGGCGGGCCGGGGGCCATCTTCTGGATGTGGGTGTCGGCCTTCTTCGGGATGGCCACCATCTACGCCGAGGCGGTGCTGGCCCAGCTCTACCGCACCAAGGGCGCCGACGGCCAGACCACCGGCGGCCCCATCTACTACATCCGCGCCGCCTATAAGGGCGCGCTGGGCCGGGGGCTGGCCCTCTTTTTCTCGGTGGCCATCATCCTGGCGCTGGGCTTCATGGGCAACATGGTCCAGTCCAACTCCATCGGCGAGGCGTTCTACAACGCCTTCGGGGTGCCCCGCCTGGTGATGGGCCTGCTGGCGGCGGCCATCGCGGCCTTCATCTTCCTGGGCGGGGTCAAGCGTCTGGCTTCGGTCACCGAGAAGATGGTCCCGGTCATGGCGGGGCTGTACATCCTGGGGGGCCTGGTGGTCCTCTTCATCAACCGGGCGGCCCTGCCCGGGGCCATCCGCTCCATCTTTGTCTGCGCCTTTGACCCGCAGGCTGTCTTCGGCGGGGTGGCCGGCCTCGGCGTCAAGGAGGCCATGCGGTACGGCGTGGCCCGCGGCCTGTTCTCCAACGAGGCGGGCATGGGCTCGACCCCCCACGCCCACGCCCTCGCCCGGGTGGACAAGCCCCAGGACCAGGGCCTGGCCGCCATGATCGGCGTCTTTATCGACACCTTCATCGTCCTGACCATGACCGCGCTGGTGGTGCTCAGCTCGGGCCTGCTGGCCCCCCTGCAGGAGGGCGGCCTGACCGGCACCGCCCTGGCGCAGGCGGCCTTCAACCAGGCCTTCGGCCCGCTGGGCAACGCCTTTGTGGCGGTCTGCATGCTGTTCTTCGCCTTCTCCACCATCATCGGCTGGTACTTCTTCGGCGAGACCAACGTCAAGGCCCTGCTGGGGCCCAAAGCGGTGCGGCCCTACGCCGTCATCGTGGTGGTCTGCATCATCATCGGCTCGGTGCAGAAGGTGGACCTGGTCTGGAACATGTCGGATATGTTCAACGGCCTGATGGTCATCCCCAACCTGCTGGGCGTGCTGGCGCTGTCCGGTGTGGTGGCCCGCCTGGCCCGGGGCGGCAAGGCCGAGGCCGAGCAGGCCCGGCAGGAGGCCGAAGCCCGCGCCGCCGACGCCGCCCGCCGGTAAGGCCCGCCTGCAAGCAAAAACGCCCTGCCCTCCCGCTGCGTCTGCATGCGGGGAGGCAGGGCTTTTTCGTGGGGCAGGGTTCAGATGACATAGCTGTCCCCGGCCTGATCGGGGCGGGCCAGGTCGGCCAGGGTGACCCGGTCCAGATAGCTGCGGATGGCCTCGTCCAGGCCGCGCCACAGCCCGTAGGTGCGGCAGTCGGCGGCGCGGGCGCAGGCCGCGGCCCCCGGCTCCAGACAGGCCACCGGGGCAAGGCTGCCCTCGGTCAGCAGCAGAATGTCCGAGATGCGGTACTGCCCGGCCGGCCGGGTGAGGCGGTAGCCCCCGCCCTTGCCGCGCAGCCCCTGCAGCAGCCCGTGCTGTACCAGGGTCTTGAGGATGTTTTCGAGGTACTTTTCCGAGATGCCCTGGCGGGCGGCGATCTCCTTGAGGGGGGTGTAGCGGTCGGTCCGGCGCTCGGCCAGGTCGATCATGACCCGCAGCGCGTACCGCCCTTTGGTGGAAACGATCATGGTCCATCCACTCCTGTCTGTAGGGTCGTAGCGTCCTTATAAACCTATTATACGGCAGGGTAGGTGACATTTCAACAGCAGCGGGCAAAATTCGTTGACAAACCCCGCGCGCGGGGCTAGAATGGAGAAAACGTGAGGGTAAAAAGGAGGATTGTCCCATGAGCAAGATCTATACCGCCGCCGAACAGCTGATCGGCGGCACCCCCCTGCTGGAGCTGACCCACATCGAGGCGGCCGACGGCCTCGAGGCCCGCATCCTGGCCAAGCTGGAGATGTTCAACCCCGGCGGCTCGGTCAAGGATCGGGTGGCCAAGGCCATGCTGGACGACGCCGAGGCCAAAGGGCTGCTGGGGCCGGGCGCGGTCATCATCGAGCCCACCTCGGGCAACACCGGCATCGGCCTGGCGGGGGTGGCGGCGGCCCGGGGCTACCGGGTCATCATCGTCATGCCCGAGACCATGAGCCTTGAGCGCCGCCTGCTGATGAAGGCCTTTGGGGCCGAGCTGGTCCTGACCGAGGGGGCCAAAGGAATGAGCGGCGCCATCGCCCGCGCCGAGGCCCTGGCGGCCGAGATCCCCGGCTCGTTCATCCCGGGGCAGTTCGATAACCCCGCCAACCCCGCCGCCCACGAGGCCTCCACCGGCCCCGAGATCTGGGCGGACACCGACGGCCGGGTGGACATCTTTGTGGCCGGCATCGGCACCGGCGGCACCATCACCGGGGTGGGGCGGTACCTCAAGGCGCAGAACCCCGCTGTCCGGGTGGTGGGGGTGGAGCCCGCTACCTCGGCGGTGCTGAGCGGCGGCGCCCCCGGCCGCCACGACCTGCAGGGCCTGGGCGCCGGCTTTGTGCCCAAAGTGCTGGATACCGCCGTCTGCGACGAGATCATCCCGGTCGCCGACGCGGAAGCCTACGCCGCCGGCCGCCGCCTCGGCCGCGAGGAGGGGGTGCTGGCCGGCATCTCGTCCGGCGCGGCAGTCCACGCCGCCCTGCTGCTGGCCCGCCGCCCCGAAAACAAGGGCAAGACCATCGTCACCCTCCTGCCCGACACCGGCGACCGCTACCTGTCCACCCGGATGTTCGCCGAGTAACGCAGCCCGTAAACCAGACGCAGCAAAGCCCGCCCGCTCCCCGCGGACGGGCCTTGCTGTGTCTGTATTTCAGCCTTCCACCTCCGCCAGCGTCGGCATGGCGGGGATGGCCCCGCGGCGGCTGGTGGTGATGCTGGCGGCCTTGTTGGCGAAAGCCAGGATGGGCTCGAGCGTTTCGGGCGTCAGG
>DWXX01000086.1 GCA_019118985.1 Candidatus Faecalibacterium faecipullorum | reverse complement strand
TCATGGACGGACTCTCCCTTCGGTGGTCATCAGTTCATGGGGCCGGCGCGGCGGAACATCCGCTCCACCTCGGCGGCAAGGAGGGCGTGGCCGGGGTCGGACAGCAGCGGGTCGGCCGCGAGGAGGGCGGCTGCCTCCCGCTGCGCCGCGTGGAGGGTGCGGGTGTCCCCGGCCAGGTCGGCGATCTGCAAGGCGGGCAGCCCGTGCTGCCGGCTGCCGAAAAAGTCGCCGGGGCCCCGGGTCTCAAGGTCGTACTGCGCCACCGCGAAGCCGTCGTTTGTCGAGCAGAGGAACCGCAGCCGCCGCTGCACCGTCTCGGCGCGGTTGTCGCTGACAAGGAAGCACCAGCTCTCGGCGGCGCCGCGGCCCACCCGGCCCCGCAGCTGATGCAAAGCCGACAGGCCGTACCGCTCGGCGTTCTCGATCACCATGACGGTGGCGTTGGGCACATCCACCCCCACCTCGATGACGGTGGTGGAGACCAGGGCGTCCAGCCGCCCGGCGCGGAAGTCCTCCATGACGGCGGCCTTCTCTTTGGGTTTGAGCTTGCCGTGCATCAGCCCCACCCGGCGGTCGGGCAGCAGGGCTTTGGCGGTCTCTTCGTAATAGGTCTTGACCGGGGCAAGGCCGCCGTCGGGGCTCTCCTCAATGGCGGGGCAGACGATGTAGACCTGCCGCCCCTGCCCGATCTGCCGGTCGAGGAAGCCGTAGAGGTCCCGCCGGCGCTCGCCGGTCATCACCCGTGTCTTGACCGGCTGCCGGCCGGGGGGCAGCTCGTCCAGGATCGAGATGTCGAGGTCCCCGTAGATCAACAGGCCGAGGGTGCGGGGGATGGGGGTGGCGCTCATCACCAGCAGGTGGGGGTTGGCACCCTTGTCGGCCAGCGCCCCCCGCTGCCGCACCCCGAAGCGGTGCTGCTCGTCGATGACGGCCAGGCCCAGCCGGGCAAATTCGACCCCCTCGGACAGGATGGCGTGGGTGCCCACCACCAGGTCGGCCTCCCCGCCGCGGATGGCGGCCAGGGTGGTCCGCCGGGCGGCGGCCTTGACCCCGCCGGTCAGCAGGGCCACCCGGATGCCGAAGGGGGCCAGCAGGCGGTTGAGGCTCTCGGCGTGCTGGCGGGCCAGCAATTCGGTGGGGGCCAGCAGCGCCCCCTGGTACCCCGCCCCGATGGCCGCCCACAGGGCCGCGGCGGCCACCAGGGTCTTGCCGCTGCCGACGTCCCCCTGCAGCAGGCGGTTCATCGAGGTCTCACCGGCCATATCGCTCAGGATCTCGTCCACCGCCCGGCGCTGCGCTCCGGTGGGGGCAAAGGGAACGGCCGCCCAGAAGGGCGCGGGGTCGGCCCGGCGCATGGGGGCGCCGGTGGCGGCGGAACCGCGGCTCTTGAGCAGGCCCATCCCCAGCTGCAGCACCAGCAGCTCCTCAAAGATGAGGCGGCGGCGGGCCTCCTGCACCGCCCCGGGGGCGGGGGGGCGGTGGATGTCCCGCACCGCCTGGGCTTTGCCGGGCAGACGGTATTTTTCCAGCAGGGCGGGGGACAGGGGGTCGCCCAACAGCTCGGCGTGGGGCAGCAGCTGCGCCACGCACCGGGCGATGGCCCCGCTGGACAGCCCTTCGGTCTGGGGGTAGATGGCGGCGAGGGGGGCGTCGGAGACCTGCGCGGCGGTCCGCACCTGGGGGTTGGTCATCCGGCGGCGGAGCAGTCCGCCGGACACCTCCCCCTCGAAGTAATAGTCCTGCCCCACCTCCAGCTTCTGGATGGTGTAGGGGTTGTTGAACCAGGTCAGCTCCAGGGTGGCGACGCCGTCGCCGGCGGTGGCCTTGTCCACCCGGCGGCCCCCGGCGGCGTAGCGCCCGCCCTGCTTTGCCAGCAGCTCAGCCTGGACTACGCACTCCACCCCGGCGGGGGCTTCCGCCACCGGGTAGGGGTGGGTGAAGTCGAGGTAGCGGCGGGGGTAGTGCTCCAGCAGGTCGGCCAGGGTGCGGATGCCCAGTTTTTCAAACCGCGCAGCAAGCCGCGGCCCCACCCCCTTGAGGTACTGCACCGGGGTGTCGGGTGTCAGGGTGGTGCGGTTTTCCCCCTCGCTGGCCATAGGCAGCCCTCCTTTCCCGCAGTATCCTATTTATTGTAGCACCGAATCCACCCCCGCGCAACACAAAAACCCCGCCGGAGGGCGGGGGCATCGCACAGAAAACCCCCGTGCAAAAACACGGGGGTTTTTGGAGGTGGCGACCAGATTTGAACTGGTGAATGAAGGTTTTGCAGACCTTTGCCTTACCACTTGGCCACGCCACCGTATGGGAGCGTTCCCGCTCCGTTTTGGAGCGGCCGACGAGGCTCGAACTCGCTACCTCCACCTTGGCAAGGTGGCGCTCTACCAGATGAGCTACGGCCGCACAGCGACGCATACAAACCCTGCGTCCGCCCTGCGATGGGCGTCCCGCTGTGAGCGGGATGGGATGTTGGCGACCCGGATCGGGCTCGAACCGACGACCCCCAGCGTGACAGGCTGGTGCTCTAACCAACTGAGCTACCGGGCCAAAAGAAGGAGTGACAACTGTCACTCCCATGGAGCGGCCGACGAGGCTCGAACTCGCTACCTCCACCTTGGCAAGGTGGCGCTCTACCAGATGAGCTACGGCCGCATATGGTGCCTCCGATCGGAATCGAACCAATGACACGGGGATTT
>DWXX01000085.1 GCA_019118985.1 Candidatus Faecalibacterium faecipullorum | reverse complement strand
GTTTTTCCTGTACGTCAAGGAGGATGGTACTGTATGAGTGAAAAACTGCTGAATGCCAAAAAGAACGGCCTGGCTGTGCTGCTGCTGATCCTGCTGGGCTACGCTGCCGCCGTCGCGGTGTTCATCGTCTGCGGCGTGGCGCTGGACGGCGGGCTGGCAGGCGCGGCCTTTGCGCTGGCTGTCGCGGGCATCGTGGCGGCCTGTGTGTACATCATCGCGGGGTTCTTCCTGCTGGCGGGGCTGAAGGTCCTGAAACCCCAGGAGGCGCTGGTGCTGACCCTCTTCGGCGATTACGTCGGCACCCTGAAAGGGGAGGGCTTCTACTGGGTCAACCCCTTCTGCACCGCGGTCAACCCCGCCGCCGCCACCCGGCTGAGCCAGAGCGGGGATGTGGCTGCGGCCGGCGTCTCCCTCAAGAGCGGCTCGAACGGCACCCAGGTGCAGGTCAACGCCGGCGGGGACGGCAGCGGCAAGAAGATCTCCCTCAAGCGGATGACCCTCAACAACGCCCGGCAGAAGATCAACGACTGCCTGGGCAACCCGGTCGAGATCGGCATCGCGGTCATCTGGCAGGTCAAGGACACCGCCAAGGCCGTGTTCAACGTGGACAACTATAAGGAATACCTCTCCCTGCAGTGCGACAGCGCCCTGCGCAACGTGGTGCGCATCTACCCCTACGACGTGGCCCCCGGCATCGACACCACCGGCGACGGCAAGCCGGACGACGGCAGCCTGCGTGGCTCCAGCGAGGTGGTGGCCGAGCGGATCCGCACCGAGATCCAGGAAAAGGTGGAGGACGCCGGCCTCGAGATCCTGGACGCCCGGATCACCTACCTGGCCTACGCGCCCGAGATCGCGGCGGTGATGCTGCAGCGCCAGCAGGCGTCGGCCATCATCGACGCCCGCAAGATGATCGTGGACGGCGCGGTGGGGATGGTGGAGATGGCCCTGGACCGGCTGAACGAGAACCATGTGGTGGAGCTGGACGACGAGCGGAAAGCGGCGATGGTATCCAACCTGCTGGTGGTCCTGTGCGGCAGCCATGACGCGCAGCCGGTGGTCAACTCGGGCAGCCTGTACTGATGGCCGAGCCCAAAAAGCAGGTGCCGCTGCGCCTGTCCGCCAAGCTGTACGACGCCATCGCCGCCTGGGCGGAGGACGACTTCCGGTCGGTCAACGGCCAGATCGAGTACCTGCTGACCGAATGTGTCCGCCAGCGCAAAAAGAACGGCCGCTACGTCCCAGAACACCTGGACGAGCCGCCCGAGCTGGACCTGAAATGATGCAGAAAGCCCGCTGCGCCTTTCAAAAAGCGCGGCGGGCTTTTGTGTGCGGGAGGGGGCGGGGGTCAGTGGCGCTTGATGCGGGGGCCGCCGCGGCTGCGCTCTTCCCGGATGGCGTTCTGCAGCCGCCAGACGCCGTAGACCAGGAGGGCCGCGGCGCTGAGGGTGAGGACTACCTTGAGGTAGAGGCTGCCCAGAAAGGCCTGGAATTGCGCGACGCCGTACAGCACCGGGTTGCGGTTGACGTCCTGCCCGGCGATCAGGTTGACCACGCCGATGGTCTCGCCGGCCAGCCGCAGCTCGACGGTGCCGACGATGTCCCCCTGCTTGACGGGGGCGGCCACCGACTCGGGCAGGTGGAAGAACTTCTGGGTCACCGTGCTGTCCGACGAGGAGGGCAGGATGGTCATCATCTGGTCGTCGGGGTAGAGCAGCAGGGTGTCGGTCTCGGAGGAATATTTGACCGGTATCTCGGCCAGGGCCTGGTCGGGGTCGAGGGCGGCCTGCACCGAAAAGCTGCTGTAGACCCAGTCCATCAGCTGGGTGGTCTCGTAGAGGGCGGGGCGGCGGTTGGCGTAGCCGTAGGTGTCGACGGTGTCGGCCACCCCCATGATGCAGAAGATATAGGTCTCACCGTCCTGCGACGCCCAGGAGACGTAGCTCTGGGTGCCGCTGTCGTTCTTGTAGGCGAGGACGTCGCACATACCCCCCCGCATGGCCGAGCGGTAGAATTTGCCGCCGCTTGCCTTGTTCAGGGCCATGTTCTGGTTGGTGAGGATGAAGGATTTGGCGTGCTTTTCCTTGGCCGGCATCTCGAAGCTGACCGCCCCGGCGATCTCGACAAAGGCGTCGAAGCCCATCAGGTAGCGCAGGATCAGGTACATATCCACCGCGGTGGTGACGTTGCCCCCGTCCAGGCCACAGGCGTCGGTCCATGTGCTGTTTGCGGCGCCGATCTGCCGGGTGAGGCTGTTCATCTGGCTGACCCATCCGGTCAAATCGCCGCCCGACAGCTGATAGGCCATCCCCATGGCGGCGTCGTTGGCGTTGCGCAGCAGCATGGCGTAGAGGGCTTCCCGCAGGGTGAAGGTCTCGCCCGAGCGCATGTCGGCGTTGTCGGTGCCGTAGACGTAGTCCGATATGGCGAAGGGCATCTGGAAGGTGCGGGTGTCCAGCTCGTCGCCGTAGTTGGTCAGCACCAGGGCGGCGCAGGCCAGCTTGGTCAGGCCGCCGGCCGGCATCTGGGCGGCGCTGTCCTTCTCATAGACGATGATGTTGGTGTCGGTGTTGACGATGTAGGCGCTCTGGGCCTTGACGTCGTACAGGGGGCTGGGGTCAAAGACGGCCCCCGCCGCCGGCGCGAAGCAGCTGACCGCAAGGACAAGGGCCAGCAAAAGTGCAGACAGTCGTTTCATGTGGACAATTCCTTTGAAATGCGATACAATAAAAGGCGCATACGCGCAAAAACGTTTGCTGTGGGCCGGAAAGACGGCCTTTTATAATAATAGCAGGTTTGCGGATGGGTGGCAAGGGGTCCCGCGCCGCTTTCACAGACCGGAGGGGGAAAAGGATATGATCTGCATCACAGGGGATACCCACGGCGGGCTGGAACGCTTCAAGGGCAAACAGCTGCGCGGCTTGGGCAAAGGGGACGTCCTGATCGTATTGGGGGATTTCGGCTTTGTATGGGACGGCGGCAGGGAAGAGCAGGCCCGCCTCGACTGGCTGGCCAAGCGCCCCTACACCATCCTGTTTCTGGACGGCACCCACGAGAACTTCGACCTGCTGGACGCTTTGCCGGTGGAGGAACGGTTCGGCGGGCGGGTGCAGCCGCTGCGGGAGAACATCTTCCACGTCTGCCGGGGCAGCATCCTCGAGCTGGAGGGGCTGAGCTTTCTCTGCTTCGGCGGCGGCGAGAGCCCCGACAAGGACGACCGCGACCCCGGGGTGAACTGGTGGCCGCGGGAGATGCCCTCGGACGAGGAGTACGCCTTCTGCGACGCCAACGCCGCGGCGCACGGCTACAGGGTACAGTATGTGCTGACCCACGACGCCCCAAGCAGGTTTTTGGATTTTACCATCCTGCCGGCGGGGGCGAACAACCGCCTGCACGCCTATTTCGACAAACTGGTGGGCCAGATGAACTACGACCAGTGGCTGTTCGGCTGCTACCACCGCGACACCCGCCTCTCGCCCAAAGTGCGCTGCCTGTTCGAGGACGTGGTGCCGGTGGGGGAGCGGAAAAAGTGGTGGAAACACCTGTAAAGCAAAACCACTGTACATAAAATTAAAAGTCATACTGCGCCTGTTTTTGGCGTGTTTACAGAATTTTTACAGTCTGCCCATGCAGATACACTTGTATGGGCGGGGGAAAATGTGGTAAAATAAGTCGTACTTTAACGGTGCGACCGCCGCAGGACTGACAAGGAGACAAAGATGCAATACTCATGGTACGACCTGGCGCTTTTGTATATCGTTTACTCGTTCCTGGGGTGGGTGGCTGAGACGGTAGTCTCGGCGGCCCGGGGCCGGGGGTTCGTCAAGCGCGGCTTTGCGGCCGGGCCCTTCTGCTATGTCTACGGCATGGCGGCGGTGGTGATGACCGTCGGCTTTGCCGACCTGCGGGACAACCTGCTCTACCTGTTCCTGGGGTGCGTGGTGGTGGGCACCGTCGCCGAGTGGGTGGCCGCCAAGACCCTGGAGCGGCTGCACCACCGCACCTGGTGGGATTATTCGGGCCACCGGTTCAACATCGACGGCTATGTCTGCCTGCCCTACTCCCTTTTGTGGGGCGCGCTGGGCTGCGTCGTGGTGCTGTGGGGCAACGACCTTCTGACCTGGCTGTTCGCCCTGCTGCCCGGCTGGCTGATGAAGACTCTCGCCTGGGTGCTGGGTATCCAGGCCGTGCTGGACCAGGCGGGCAGCGCCGCCATCCTGCGGCGGCGGACCACCCGTCTGGAGGGGCTGAACCGCGCGCTGGAAGAGGGCTCCCGCACCCTCTACGACCGCATCGCCCTGCGGATGGAGCGCCGGGTGGAGGGGGCTTACCCCCGCGCCCAGCGCCCCGCCCGGGTGGAGCGGGAGACCAGCTTTGCCGAGGTGGTCTGGCTGTTCACCATCGGGTCGCTGGCGGGGGACATCACCGAGACCATCTTCTGCCGGCTGCGGATGGGGGTCTGGATGAGCCGCTCCAGCCTGGTGTGGGGGCCCTTCAGCATCGTGTGGGGGGCCGCGCTGGTGGCCGCGTCGGTGCTGCTGCCCCGCAAGCGGGACGGCAGCGCCCGCACCTCCAGCGAGCTGTTCGTCCTGGGCACCTTGATGGGGGGCGCCTATGAATACGTCTGCAGCGCCCTGGGCGAGCTGGTGTTCGGGGTCATCTTCTGGGACTACAGCGCCATCCCCTTCAACCTCGGGGGGCGCATCAATTTGCTGTACTGCTTTTTCTGGGGCTTTGCGGCGGTGGCCTGGGTCAAGCTGCTCCACCCCCATGTGATGCGGGTCATCGGGGCCATCCGCCGGCACACCGGCCGCTGGCTGACGGCGGCGGTGGCGCTGTTCATGGCGGTCAACATGGCGGTGTCGGGGCTGGCGCTCATCCGCAGCGACGCCCGCTCGGAGGGGGTGCCGGCCGCAAACAGCCTGGACGTCTGGCTGGACGCCCGCTTCCCCGACGAGCGGATGGTCCGCATCTACCCCAACATGAAAAAGCCCGTCTGAGGCATACCATGTGAGGAAACGGAAAGGAGGCGTATCGGATGCTGGCTGCACTGCTGTGGTTCTGCGCCGGATTGTTCGTACTGGTAAAGGGCGGGGACTGGTTCGTGGACGGGGCGGTGGGCATCGCCCGCAAGTTCCGCCTGCCCGATCTGCTGATCGGCGCGACGGTGGTGTCGGTGGGCACCACTCTGCCCGAGGTGATGATCTCGGCCTCGTCGGCCCTGGCCGGCCACGGCGAGATCGCCTATGGCAACGCCGTCGGCTCGATTATCTGCAACGCCGCCCTGGTGGCGGCCATCACCATCGCGGTGCGGCCGGGCAAAGCCGACGGCGCGGCGCTGCGGCTGCCGGCGGCCTTCTTCTTCGCGGCGGCGGCCTTCTTTGCCGCGGTGGCCTACACCGCCGGCTGGTTCAGCCGGTGGGTGGGGGCGGCGCTGCTGGCCCTCTTCGCGGCCTACCTCGCCGCGCAGATCCTGCAGGCCCGCCGGGGCCCTGCCGCCGCCCCCGACGCCGCCCCCGGCGAGGCGGAAGGGGAGAGCCCGCTGCGGCGGGACCTGCTGGGCCTTGCCGTCGGCGCGGTGCTCATCGCCGTCGGGGCGGACCTGATGGTGGACAACGGCATCCTGATCGCGGCGGCGCTGGGCGTGCCGGAGTCGGTCATCGCCCTGACGGTGGTGGCCCTGGGCACCTCCCTGCCCGAGCTGACCACCGCCATCACCTCGCTGGTGCGGGGGCACGGGGCGCTGTCGCTGGGCAACGTGGTGGGGGCGAACCTCTTCGACCTGGTGCTGGTCTGCGGGGTGTCGGCGGCGCTGGCCCCCTTCGGGCTGCCGGCCGACGCCGAGCTGCTGGGCCGCAGCGCCTCCCTGGTGCTGGACCTGCCGGTGATGTTCCTGGTGATGCTGCTGCTGGTTGTGCCGCCTTTGCGCAGGGGCCGGCTCTACCGCTGGCAGGGCGCGGCCCTGCTGGCTGTCTACGCCGCCTACTGCGCCGTGCAGTTCCTGCTGTAAAACCAAAACAGGGCCCCGCCCTTCCCATGTTGCGGGAGGGGCGGGGCCCTTTGCTGTATCTGCGTCCGCCCTACCGCAGCAGGGCGGACAGTTCCTGGATGTCGTAATCGCGGCGGTAGATGTGGTACTCTGCGCCGCGGACTTGCAGAAAGTCCTGCACCATCACCCGGCGCACCCCGCACTGCGGGCAGCGGCACAGCTGCACCCGGCAGGCGCGCCGCCCGGTGGGGATCTCCTCCACGCCGGCGATGGGCCCGCTGCAGTTGCGCAGGTAATACTCCGCCGACGGCTGGTAGCTCTCCCCGTGCCAGCAGGGCAGCAGGAAGAGCCGGGCCGGGCCCGTCTTTTCCATCCGGATGCGGCAGGCTTTGCAGTTGGGGGTGATGACGTCGTCCTTCATGTAAAAGTCGCCGAAACAGTAGTTCCAAAGGCCCATGGCCGCGCCCTCCGCCCCGGTCAGGAGAGGGCTTTGGCCCTGGCTTCGGTCAGCACCTCGGCCAGCTGCTCGGCCTTGGAGATGGCCGACACCACCTTGGGGTGCTGCATCCCGAGCTGCCGGTTGCCCGACACCCACAGGGTGTGGATGCGGATCTTCTCGCCGTTCAAAAGGAACTGGCACCACACCCGCATGGTCCCGCGGAACTGCCGGCCGTCCTTCACCTCGATGCCGGAGACCTTGGTCAGGTCGATGGTCTGGAGGGAGAAGGGGTTGTTCCGCCAGACGACGGCCGCCCGGCCCTTCTCGCTGTCAAAATAAAAGATGCCGTCGTGGGCCTCGAAGGTCAGCTGACGGGGGAAGTCTTTGGCCAGCTGCGCCGCCTTCTTTTGCATCACCTTGGTCTTGAGCATGGGGATGCAGAAGATGTCGGCCATGAGGATGACGGCGCAGACCAGCAGCATGATGTCCGAGCCGGTGGCAAGGAAGAGCGCAAGGGCCAGCACCACCAGCAGGACGGCCGCCGCTGCCCATGCGGCCATGTACAGGATGTTTTTCTTTTTCATCTGGTTGTTACCTCCTCAAAACAGTGTGGGCGGACTGGCCGCCCTTTTCTGCTGGGAGTGTAACACATCGCCGCGTGCTTTACCACACAAATGCGGTAAACGGCGGCTGCGCGGCGGTAAAAACAGGGTAGGTCACAGCAGGTGGCGGCCCTTCCAGAGCAGGAACTGCCGGCAGACCTCCCGGTAGTTCTGCACCGACACCTTGAGCGCCTCGCCGGTGGAAAGGTAGGCGTAGTAGTTGGTGATCTTTTCGATGTGGGCCATGTTGACCAGGTAGCTGCGCTGGATCCGCAGAAAGCCCGCGCCTGCAAGCTGCCCTTCCAGCTCGGAGAGCAGGCCGATGCATTCCAGCCGGGTCTGCCGCCCGCCGTTTGTCAGGTGCAGCAGGATGTGCCGGCGGGCGGTGCCCTCCATATAGACCACCGGGCGCAGCAGGACGAACTGCTGCCCGTCGGCGGTGCGCACCTGGATGGCCCGGCGGGCGGCGGCAAGCTCCTCCCGGATGTCGGCGAGGCACCGGGGCAGCCGGGCGTCCAGCTCGCTCTTGAGCAGGTAGCGGAAGGCCCGCACCTCGTACCCCGCCGGCGCATACTGGATGAAGCTGGTCACAAAGACGATGAGCAGCTCGGGGTACCGCTCCCGCAGGCGTCGGGCGGCGTCGAGGCCGCTGGTGCGCGGCATCTCGATGTCCAGGAACAGCGCGTCCGCCCCGGTCAGGTCGGTCTGCGCCAGGGCGGCCGGGCCGTCCGCCGCCTGGCAGCTGCAGGGCCAGTTCTGCCGGGCGCAGCAGTCCTCGATCATGCCGCAGAGCTGCCGGGCGAAGGCCGGGTCGTCGTCGCACACGATAAAATGCATCTGTGAGTCCCCCTTTGTTTCGACAAGGCTATTGTACCACAAAACCGCCCCGCCAGGGGCATTTTTGCGGTGAACGCGGGGCGGCGCGCGGTAAACCGCAGGCGCAGCCCGGCGCGGCCCAAAAAAGATTTGCCTTTTGGGCCGGTCTGCTGTATGATGGGTGCATCCAAGGGAAAGGGAGATGACCCATGTCGTTCCAAGAGCTGCTGGGGGGCGCGCTGACCTTCCTGTTCAACCTGTTTGACTACATCATCCTGCTGCTCTTTTTCACCGTCTTTGGCCATCGGCGCTGGCAGGGGGCGCGGCTGTGGCTGGCTGTGGCCGCGGGGTGGGCGGCCAACGTCCTGTTCCACCTCGACGGCGGGTTCACCCGCAGCGGCTTTGCGCTCAAGACGGCGTTTGAGTTCGGCCTGTACGCCGCCGCCGGGTGGATGTTCTGCGCCGGGCTGTCGCTGCTGCAGACCGGCCTGCTGGCCGCCTTCTGGTATCTGGGGAGCTGCCTGCGCTCTTACGGGATGGTCCAGGCGGCGGCGCTGCTCTGCGGGCTGACGCCGGCGCAGCTGCAGGCCTGGGAGCACCGGGTGCCCTACATCGTCTCAGCCCTCATCTACTATGCCGCAGAGATGGGGCTGGTGCTGGCCTTCCGCCGCCTTTATCCCCGCCGCAGGCAGCTGCGGCTCCGGCCGGGGCAGGCGGCGCTCTATCTGGCCTTCCCGGCGGCGTCGCTGGGGGCGCTGGCGGTCTTTGTGCGGGTGGGCGGCGGCCTTGCGGTGAGCGGCGGGCTGGTGCTGGGCTGCACCGCCGCCCTGCTGCTGGCCAACGGGGCGGTCTTCTGCCTGCTGGACCAGACCGAGCGGGCCGCCCGCGACCGCGAGAAGCTGCGCGCCCTCGACCGGCAGATGCAGACCCAGTCGGCCGGACTGGCGTCGGCCCGCGCCCTCTACGAGGGGCAGCGCAGGCAGGTACACGACTTCCGCGCCCATCTGGAGGTGCTGTGCCAGATGCTGGACCGGCAGCAGTATGACGCCGCCCGGGCCTATCTGCAGGCGGCGGCGCAGCAGACGGGGCAGGACGTCCTTGTCTGCTGCGGGCACCCCGCCCTGGACGCGCTGTTCAACACCAAGGCGGCCGCCGCGACCGAAAAGAAGATCGACATCCGCTTCACCGTCAGCGACCTGTCCGCTTTGCCCTTCGACCCCGCCGACCTGACCGTCCTGCTGGCCAACCTGCTGGACAACGCCATCGAAGCCTGCGAGC
>DWXX01000084.1 GCA_019118985.1 Candidatus Faecalibacterium faecipullorum | reverse complement strand
TCGGGCTGGGCGTAGACGATGCGGGCGGCGTTCATCGAGCCGGCGCTGATGGCCAGCACCAGGCCCTCGTAGCTCTGCATCAGGGCGGGCAGGCCGATCTCGGAGAAGAAGCGGTTCTGGGTGGGGACGTGCCCGCCGCTGAGGATCAGGAAGTTGCAGCGGGCCAGCAGCTCCCCGATCTCCTCCTGGTTGCGGCTGTCGCAGGCGGTCAGTTTGCCGTCCAGGGGCAGCCCCGCACGGGCCAGGCAGCCGGCAAAGAAGGCGCAGGCCTCGTCGTTGGCGGCGTGGGCTTCGGGGTCGGCTGCGAGCAGCAGGCCCTCGGGGGGCTCTTCGGGCCAGGCGGCGCGGAGCTTTTCGATGAAGGAATTCTTGCGGTCCAGAGCGGGGGTCTCGGGGCCGGGCTCAAAGGGGCAGCCGGTGGGGCTGCTTGTCAAAAAAAGGGTCATAGGGAGTTCCTCTTTCATGGCCAGACACAAAAAATACCGGTACGACTGTACGGCGGTACTATTGTAGCACAAAATGCGCCGGGTGGGGAGGGCAATTTCCACCAAAAGAAAAAGTTCCGCTTTTCACAAAACGCACAAAAGTGGAACTTTTCAGCCGGGGCGGGGCGGCCGTCAGCCCTTGTACAGGCCGAACAGGTCGAGCAGCTTCTCAAAGAAGGTCAGCTCGGGCGCGGGCGCGGGCTGGGCGAGGGCGGCCGCGTCCAGGGCGACCGGCTCGGTCTGCAGGGCGAACTGCAGGGCGCTGACACCGGTGTTGCGGGCCGACGCGAAGGAGACCGGCGGCTCGGAGGCGGACAGGGTGTCCAGCAGGGCGCCCAGCTCCTCGTCCAGCTGCATGCTGCTGGTCTCGGTGTAGAGCTGATGGGCCCCCGCCACCAGGAGCTGGGAGGCGGCGTTCAGCTGCTGGGTGCCGGCCAGAAGCTGCTCGACGCCGGCGGTGTAGGCGTTGACGCCGGTGTCAAAGACGCCGTACTGCGACGCGAGGGTGGACACCGCGTCCGAGAGCAGGGCGAGGTTCTGCAGCATGCCGCTCAGCAGGACGGCCATCGACTGGATGCCGGCGTCGAAGGCGGCGTAGCCCTCCCGCACGGCGGCGGTGCCCTGGCGCAGGGCGCCGATGCCCTGGCCGACGGTGTCGAGGTAGAGCTGCATCGCCCCCGCGAGGGCGGCGTTGCCCTGCAGCAGCAGGACGATCTGGCTGATCTGGTCCCCGACGCCGAAGGGCAGGCCGGTCAGCCCCTGCAGCAGCAGGATGGCCTGGGCGTTGCCGGCAGCGAGGGTGTCGAGGTCGAGGCCGTTCTGGGCGAGGATGTCCTTGAAGGCGTCGTAGCTGACCTGGCTCTCCAGCAAGGCGACGCCGTCGTCCAGCTGGCCGATGCCGTCGCCGATCTGGCGGGAGGCGTCCAGCAGGGTGTTGAGCTGGTCGCTGGAGGCCGAGATGCCGCCGAGGGCCCCCTGCAGCTGCTGCAGAGCGGCGTTGACGGCGGCCGACCCGCCGGTCAGCAGGGGGGACTGTTCGCTGAGCAGGGTGATGCCCTGCTCCAGGGCGGCGATGCCGGCGCTGAGGGCGGCGGCTCCCTCGTCCAGCTGGCCGGTGCCGGTGGTCAGCTGGCTGAGCCGGTTGGTGAGGGCGACGCCGTCGATGTCCAGTTTCAGCTTGAGCTGGATGCCGTTGAGGGTGATGGCCGGCATGGTGAAGTCGGTGACGTCGGCGGCGACCTCCACCTCGCTGGTCTGGCCGGGCAGCAGGGTGAAGATGATCTGCCGCTGGCTGCCGACGCTGGCGATGGTGCCCCCCGCCGCCCGGATGTTGGAGGCGTTGGCGGTGTCGAGGGTGACGGTGGTCTGCAGGGCGTACTGGTCGAACCAGTCGCCGTCACAGGCGGGGTTTTGGGTGACGTTGATCCGGATGATGAGGGCCCCGCTGCGGCCGGCGAGGTCAGCGGCGGTCCGCTCGACCCCGTCCAGGATATAGTGGACTTCGATCAGCCAGGGCAGGGGGGCGGCGGGGTCCATCGTCCCCTCGTAGTAGACCGGGCCGTCGTTCGCGGGGGTGAAGGTGACCGCCCCGTCGGCATAGACGAGGGGGTCGGTGGTGGTCATGTTGCGGACGGCGGTGTAGTCGCCGTAGTCGGTGATGGCATCGCCGGCGCGGCCTTCAAACCGGCTGACGGTGTAGAGCCGCTCGACAGAGCCGTCGGCGGCGAGCTTGCCGTAGACCACCTCCTCTTTGGGGGCGGTGTTGGCGGGCCCGTCGGGGGCGGCGTCCGGCCCGTTGACGGTGTCGTCGGGGGCGGCGGTGTCAGACGTTTCGGAGGCGGCGGGGCTGTCCGCGCCGGCCAGCGCGCCGGCAGAGCCGGGCAGGGGGGAGGTGTCAGAGGCCAGGACCGGCAGAGCCGCGCCCAGCAAAACGGCGGCGGCCAGCACGGCTGCGGCTGCGCGGCGGGGGATGGATGTTCTCATGGGTGTGTTCAGACCTCCTTTGGGGCGGACGGCCGCTTGACGATGAGCGGGTCGATGAGATAGAGGATGCCGGGCAGAGCGAGCAGGACGATGGAGAGGGAGGCAAGGCTGCCCACCCCCAAAAAGTTGCCCAGCTGCGCCAGCAGCTGATTGGTGGAGATGGCCCCCATCAGGAAGCCCACCACCGCCAGGCCGCTGCCGGTGGTGAGGACCGAGACGGTGACGGTGGCCACGGTGGCGGCGATGGCCGGCTTTTTGCCGAGGGTCTGGCGGTACTCGCGGTAGCGGTCGGAGAAGAGGATGGCGTAGTCCACCGTCGCCCCCAGCTGCACCGAGCTGATGATGAGGTAGGCGATGTAGAACACCACCGTCCCTGCAAAGTAGGGGATGGCGAGGTTGAACCAGATGGCCGTCTCGATGGACAGCACCAGGACGATGGGCAGGATCAGGTTCCGCTCCAGCACCAGCAGCACCAGAAAGACCGCCGCGATGGCCACAAAGTTGACCTTGGCCATATCGTCGGTGATGGTGTCCATCAGGTCGTAGGTGCTGACGCCCTGCCCGGCGAGGTACCAGCTGCCGGGGTAGTACCGCTCGGCGATGGCGCGCACCTGCTCGACCAGGGCGAAGGCGGCGTCCCCCTCAAAGTCGGCGGCCGCCGAGACCACCATCCGGGTGCAGCCGTCCGAGACAAGCTGCGCAAGGGTGGCGTCGTCGAGGTAGCCGGGCGGGATCTCAGCCCCGGCGGTGTCGACATAGGAGATGATGCCGGTGACCTGCGGCAGGGCGCGCAGCGCGGCCGAAAGCTCGCTTTGGGTGGCGGTGTCCCCGGCGGGGACGAGGAGGACGTAGGTGTCGCTCTGCCCAAAGACGGCGTCGATGGCGGCGGTGTCCTGCCCGAGCCTGGTGTCCTCGCCGAACATGTGGCCGGCGCCGTAGTAGTATTCATTCGAGCCGGAGGCGAGGCAGGAGGGGACCATGATGATCGCCAGCACCGCCACCATCGGCAGCATGATGCGGCTGACCAGCCGCCCGAACCCGGCAAAGGAGGGCAGCAGGGGCTTGTGGCGGGTCTTATCCATCCAGGGCAGGGCGGTGATGACAAGGGCCGGCACAAAGGTAAAGACGGTCAGCAGGCTGATGGCCACCCCTTTGGCGAGGGCGAGGCCGAGGTCGGGGCCGATCTGGAACTGCATCAGGATGAGGGCCAGAAAGCCGATGACGGTGGTCAGTCCGCTGGACAGGATGGAGGAGGCGGACTTGCACAGCGCCTCGACCATGCAGTCGGCGGGGGAGGCGCCGGGGCGCTCGGCCCGCACTTCGGCAAAGCGGTGGATGAGAAAGACCGAGTAATCCAGCGAGACGGCCAGCTGCAATATGCTGCCCGCCGCGTTGGTGACAAAAGAGATCTCGCCGAAGATGAGGTTGGTGCCGTTGTTGATGAGGATGGCGGCGGCCATACCCAGCATGATGAGGAGCGGCTCGGCCCAGGTGGCGGTGGTCAGCCCAAGGATGAAAAAGACGTAGATCACCGCGATGAAGGCGATGCGGGCCACCTCCGACACGGTGGAGTTGGTGGCCACCGCGGTGGAGACCGCCGACCCGGTCAATGCGCCCTCCGGCCCCAAAAGCGCCTCGATGGCGGCGACGGCCTCGGCCCGGCTGTCGTCGGCGACGGTGATGGTGAAGAGGGCCGCGCCGTCCTTATAGTAGGCGGCGACGGTGGCGGGGGGCTGCATCTCGAGGGGGACGGTGACCTCGGCGACGTCGTCCAGCCAGGTGACGGCGGTGACGCCGTCGATGGCGGCAAGCTGCGCTTTGAGGGCGAGGGCCTCGGGGATGGTGACGTCTCGCGCCATGGCCCGCACGTTGGGGATGCCGCCCGAGAAGGCGTCCTCCATCACCTCGATGGCGACGGTGGAAGGGGACTCGGGCGGGAGGTAGTCGTTGATGTCGTAATTGACCGCGACCAGAAGCGACAGCAGGGCGCAGAGCGCCGCCGCCGCGGCGTACCCGGCCAGCACCCGCCGCGGATGGCGGACGATGGCGGAGAAAAAGCCTTTCATGGCAAGGCTCCTTTCTTGGAGTGGATGGTTCCCCCTTATTATAAAAGGTTTGGGTGCGAAAGGGAATGAATATCCTGTGAATTTTTTGATACAGAGCGCGTCTTTTGTAAACCTTGCCAAAAGGCGGGCGGCCTTTTATAATAAAAGCAAAAAGCAAAAAACGGAAAAGGAGCGTTTTGGATATGGAACATCTGTACGAAAAAGCGTCGGCCAGCGCCGCCTGGCTGAAAGAGCGGCTGCGCTTTGCGCCCAAGATCGCGGTGGTGCTGGGGTCGGGCCTCGGGGACCTGACCGCCGGCATGACCGACACAAAGGAGATCCCCTACGCGGACATCCCCCACTTCCCGCAGTCGACGGTGGAGGGCCACAAAGGGGCGCTGCTGGAAGGGCGGCTGGGCGCGCAGCCGGTGCTGGCGATGGAGGGGCGGTTCCACTTCTACGAGGGCTACACCATGCAGGAGGTCTGCTACCCCTTCTATGTCTTTCAGCTGCTGGGGGTGGAGACGGTGGTGCTGACCAACGCCGCCGGCGGCATCAACCGCAGCTTTGCCCCGGGGGACCTGATGCTGATCACCGACACCATCAACATGATGGGGACAAACCCCCTCATCGGGCCGAACGACGAGCGGTTTGGACCCCGCTTCCCCGACATGACCGAGATCTTCAGCCATGACCTGCTCGATCTGGCCCGCCGGGTGGCCGCAAAACAGGGCGTCGAGCACAAAGAGGGGGTCTACATGGGCTTCATGGGCCCCTGCTACGAGACCGCCGCCGAGATACGCGCCTTCGCCGCCATGGGGGCGGACGCGGTGGGGATGAGCACCGTCCCCGAGGCGATGGTGTCGTCCTACCTCGGGATGCGGGTGCTGGCGGTCAGCTGCATCACCAACATGGCCACCGGCATCCAGACGGTGCGCCACAGCCACGCCCGCGTCCTCGAGATCGCCACCCGGGCCGGCGACCGCATGTGCCGCTGGCTGGGGGAGGTCATACAGGAAATTTGACGGACAAACATTGATTTTTCAAAATCAACATGCTACAATAAAAAGGGAAGAGTACAGTGCCGACCATATCGATGTTTCTGGGCATCATCATCCGGATGTACAACAATGGGGAACACAATCCGCCGCATTTCCACGCATCGTATCAGGGCTGCCATGGGGTTTTCAACATGGAGGGGGAACTGATCGAAGGGGAAATGCCAAGGCGGCAGCAGAAGTTTATCGCTGCGTGGGCGGAGCTGCACAAAGACGAACTGCTCGCAAACTGGGAACTTGCAATGAGCGAGCAGCCGCTGTACAAGATCGAACCGCTTCACTGAAGATCAAGTAAGACAGAAAGGAGAGAACGCGATGAAAACACCTGTGTGGGTCGTAGAGAAAGTGATGCCGCAGCCGGATTATACCCTGCTGCTGACCTTTGCGGATGGAGAGCAAAAACGCTATGATGCGCGCCCGCTGCTGGAAAAAGCCATATATGCGCCGCTTCGCAGCCTCCCTTTCTTCCTGACAGCCAGGGCTGACTGCGGCACGGTGGTTTGGAACGACGACGTGGACATTGCGCCGGAGCATCTGTATGAATGCAGCGTGCCGGTCGAGGGACATCTCAAGCCTGACACCCGTACCGCCTGAAAAGTGACCGACAAGAAAAAACGACCGTCTGCCGAAGGGCAGGCGGTCGTTTTGGGTCAGGGGTAGTCGTAGCGGACGAGGGCGCAGTTGGGGATGCCGAAGAGGGCGTATTCCTCGTTGGTCATCTCGGTGAAGTAGGACTGCACCACCCGCGCGATGCCGTTGTGGGCGACGAGCAGGGCGGGGCCGTCCTGGCCGCGCAGCTCGTCGAGGAGGGGGTAGATGCGGCCGGCAAGCTGCAGCATGCTCTCGCCGCCGCCGAAGCGGTCGGCAAAGTGGAGCTTGGCCAGGGCAAAGGCGGCGCCGTTGCGGGGGGTGCCCTCGTAGCGGCCGAAGGCCTGCTCCCGCAGGCGGGGCTCGACCGCGAGGGGCAGCCCCGTCTCGGCGGCGATCAGCTCGGCGGTCTCACGGGCGCGGACGAGGGGGGAACAAAGGATGCGGGTGATGCCGGCGTCCCCGGCGGCAAGCTGGCGGCCGAGGGCGCGGGCTTGTTCCCGCCCACGGTCGGTGAGGGGGATGTCGGTGACGCCGCAGATCTTGTTTTCGACGTTCCAGACCGTCTCGCCGTGGCGGGTGAAGTAGACGGCGCGCATGGCGTTACGGACGGACCACCAAGCGGATGTCGCCGCTGGTGGTGGTGACGGTGCAGGGCGCGCCGGCAGGGTCGGCGGTGGGGACGCTGACCCGCCCGAGGCTGGTGGAGACCGAGAAGTTCTTGGAGGTGAGCAGGCTGCCCTCCACCTCGCCGCTGACGGTAGAGAGGGTCAGGCTGGCGGCGTCGGCCCGCTCGAGGCTGATCTCGCCGCTGGTGGTGTCGATGACGATGGCGCCGGCGGCCACCGAGTGCTCAAGGTCGATGTCGCCGCTGGTGGACAGGACGTTCAGGCTGTCGACGTAGCAGCCGGTCAGCTCGACGTCGCCGCTGGTGGTCTCGATCTGGACCGCGCCGGCGGTGGGGCAGCGCAGCTCGATGTCGCCGCTGGTGGACAGGCAGGTCACCGGGCCGTTGACGGCGCCGTTGAGGTCGATGTCGCCGCTGACGGTGGTCAGGCTGGCCGAGGCAAAGTTGAGCTGGGCCGAAGTTTCGACGTCGCCGCTGGTGGTGGTGACGGTCAGAGCGCCGTAGTTGCCGGCCGGCAGGTAGAGGGTCAGCTCGGGGTCGTCGTCCTCATGGTGGAAGATCCGCTCGCCGGCGGTGGGCTCGGGGCGGGTGATGGTCAAGGTGCCGTTGACCACCTGGACGGTGCGGCTGACCCCTTCGGCGTCCCGGGCCGAGACGCTGATGGCGCCGTCCCGCGAGGGGCGCAGATGGACGTCGGCGTAGTAGTCGGTGATGGCGATGTCGGTGAACGAACCCTCCACCGGGTAGGTGGTGGTGACCAGGGGGGTCCAGCTGTCCCAGCGGCCGGGGCGGGCGGCTTCGGCCACCAGGCCGGTGCGCAGGACAGTCAGCCCGCTTACGGCCGCGATGGCCAGCGCGGACAGGACGAGGGTGGACAGACGTTTCATAAACAGGCTCCTTTCTTGTGCATCGGTTTGTGCATCGGTGTTTCAGTTGCAGGATATGGCTCCAAAACGGGGCGAACCGCCCCGGCGGGTGCGGGAAGATCAGGCCGTCCAGCCGGCCTCGATGGCGCGGATGCGCTGGTAGAAGAAGTCGTTGGCGGGGGTGGGCAGGCCGTGTTTGGCCGACAGCCGGCGGACGACGCCTGAAAATTCCTCCACCTCGGTGGGGCGGCGGGCGTCGACGTCCTGGCCCATGCTGGGCTTGTTCTCCGGCTTGAAGGTGGGCATGGCCGCCGCAAGCCAGGTGACGTCGTCGTCGGGGGGCAGGGGGACGCCCTCGGCGTTGGCGAGGCGGATGACCTCCTGCATGGCGGCGAGCATGGCGTCCCGCGCAGGGGAGGGGACGGACAGCCCGCCGTAGGTCAGCCCGAAGGCCGCCGACGCCTGGTTGAGCCCGACGTTGATCATCAGCTTGTGCCACTGGCGGCAGAGGATGTCGGTGCACAGTTCGTTGGCAATGCCGCAGGCGGTCAGATACCGGGCCACCGCCTCGGCGCGGGGGGTGACGGCGCCGTCCCGCTCGCCGAACTGAATGCAGCCGGGCGCCTTGAACACCAGGTCGCGGCCGGCGCGGTTGGCGTCCATCCCGATGGCGACGCTCCACAGCAGGTGGCCGGGGTAGGCGGCGTCGAGCCGCTCTTCGCTGGTGATGCCGTTGAGGACGCTGAGGATAACGGTGTCGGGCCCCACAAAGGCCGCGATGTCCCGGATGGCGTCGTCGAGGGCGGTGGCTTTGACCGCCACCAAAATCAGATCGACCGGCCGGCCGTCGGCGGGCTCGCACAGGTCAAAACGGCACACCTCGCCGTTGCAGGTGGCGGGGTGGGCGGCATAGCGCGCCGCCCGCTCGCCCCCGGCGATGACCTGCACCCCCGGCATCTTCCGCCCAAACAGGATGCCCAAAGCCCCCAGCCCGATCAGCGCCGAGGAACGGACCGCAAAACCCTCCGCCATGCCGCATGCCCCCTTGCAAAATTTAGGTAAAATACCTTGCAGCCTTTTATACCTATTATACAGGTGGGATGCCCCGGCGTCAATGTGTTTTGGTTACAAAAGGAAAGAGCCTCGCCTGCAGGCCCTCACCTGCCCGCGGTGCCGGCAGGCAGGCCCCCTTCGCCTCACTTCGTTCGGCACCCTTGGTTGCGGTGCCCTGTTTTTGCTGCGCAGGACGCGCCTCAGCTGCGCAGTCCCGCACGCGTGGGAGCTGGCGCGGCCGTCAGGCCGTGTCTGAGGGGGACGTCACCGCCGGCAGCACGCCGCAGAAGAACAAAAAAACTTTTATGCACACACAACCCCAACAATAACGAATAAATATCCAAATCAACCCAAATAAAACCACAAAACATACGCATACAAAATCCCCCAAACTTTCAAAAAGAAAGCAAAAACCAAAAAATACTAAATCGGGCCTTGACACCGGGGGGGGGTATGCTATAATGGCTTTCGAAAGGAAAAGGACCTTCCTTTCGCCTGTTTTGGGTCTCTATCTTTTATACACCATAAGGAGGAAAAACATTTATGAAACTCAAGAAGATTGCTTCTCTGATGC
>DWXX01000083.1 GCA_019118985.1 Candidatus Faecalibacterium faecipullorum | reverse complement strand
GCCGGCGCCGGGGCGGCGGGGGCGGGGGCCGCGGGGCCCATATACTGGGCGGCGGCCTTGCCGCGCTCGACCTCCACCGCGAACTGTTTGCCGTTGAGCGTAATGATATACTTCATGGAACGTTCCTCCCTTACAACGCTTCGATCTTGCGGAAGACCAGCTCGTCCAGCGGGATGTTGGTCTCCTCGCTTACAATGGCCATCAGGCAGGCGGCGGTCTTTTCATCCACGCCGACAAGGGCCACCTGGCCGGCATAGGTCTGCCCGGCGGGCGCTTTGGCGGGGGCGGCGGGCGCAGCCGGGGCCGTGGGGGCTGCCGGCGCGCCGGCGGCCTCCTGTTTGGGCGCGGCGTTCAGCGCCTTCGAGAGCAGGTACATGATGCCGGACAGCGCCGCCAGCATGATAAAGACGATCAGAAGGCCGCAGAAGGCCACCAGCAGCGCCTGGGGTACGGTCAGAAAGGTACCTTCCATATCACTCCACCTCCCGGATGGTGTAGTCGGCCACCAGCGCCTTTTCCAGCTCCCGCTTTTCAAAGAAGTCCATGGCCTGCTGGGGGAAGGCGATGTAGCTCAAAACGTCCAGCTCGTCTCTGGCCAGCTTGCCCAGTTTCTCCTTGGCGGCGGGGAACTCGGGGGCCAGGGTCTCGGCGTAGCGGCCCTCGATCTTTTCGCCGCCCGCCAGGACCTTGGCCTCGAGGGCCGGGTCGATGGGGCCGGGGGCCCGGCCGTACTCGCCGCGGATGTAGGCTTTGATCTCCTTGCCGATGTTCTTGTACCGCTCGCCCAGCAGGACGTTCTGGGTGGCCTGGGTGCCCACCATCTGGCTCAGCGGGGTGACGAGGGGCGGGTAGCCCAGGTCCTTGCGGACCCGCGGGGTCTCGGCCAGCACCTCGTCCAGCTTGTCGATGGCGTGCATGGTCTTGAGCTGGGCCACCAGGTTCGAAAGCATGCCGCCGGGGATCTGATAGCGCAGCGCGTCGGCCTTGACCGACAGGACATAGGGGTCGAAGACGCCCTTCTCCATGAACTTCTGCTGCACCGGCACAAAGTGGTCGTTGATGGCCGAGAGCAGCTTGTACTCGATGCCGCAGTCATAGCCCATCTGGGTCAGGGCGTAGACCATCGACTCGGTGGTGGGCTGGGAGGTGCCCGCCGACATGCAGGAGATGGCGGTGTCGATGCCGTCCGCCCCGGCTTCGGCCGCCTTGAGGTAGGTCATGTACCCCAGGCCGGTGGTCTGGTGGGTGTGGACGAAGATGGGGATGTCGATCTCCTTCTTGAGGGCCGACACCAGGTCGTAGCACTCCTTGGGGCTCATGATGCCGGCCATGTCCTTGATGCACAGGGACTGGCAGCCCATGGCGGCGATCTCCTTGCCCAGTTTGACGTAGAGGGCCAGGTCGTGGATGGGGGACAGGGTGTAGCAGATGGTGCCCTGAGCCTCGGCCCCGGCGGCGAGGCAGGCGTCCACCGCCGTCCTGATGTTGCGCATATCGTTCAGCGCGTCAAAGATGCGGATGATGTCGATGCCGTTTTCCACCGCCGCGGTGACGAAGCGGCGGACGGTGTCGTCCGAGTAGTGGTGGTAGCCCAGCAGGTTCTGCCCCCGCAGCAGCATCTGGAGCTTGGTGTGCTTCATGTGCGCCCGGATGGTGCGCAGCCGCTCCCACGGGTCCTCGTGCAGGTAGCGCAGGCAGGAGTCAAAGGTGGCCCCGCCCCAGCACTCGACCGAGTAGTAGCCGGCCTTATCCATGGTGTCCAGGATGTCGATGAAGTCCGAGGTGGGCATACGGGTCGCCATCAGCGACTGCTGTGCGTCCCGCAGCACCGTCTCGGTGATGTGCAGCTGTTTCATAAAAGTACCTCCTTGTTGCACCGAAATGCAGTGGGGTCGTCGGCCTCATTGCGTATTCGTTAAAATTATAGCAACTTCGGCCCGAAATTGCAACCTCCGCGCCGCGGTTTCGGCCCGCCTCCATGCAGGAAGAGCCGCCGCACCGGCGTATGCCAGGCGCGGCGGCTCTCCTTTGACCCAATCTTCGCAGATGTCAGGGGGATCGCTGTTTTGCTTTTTGCGGGGAGCGGGGCGTTACCGCTCGACCATCCGGATCAGCGCGACGCCGCCGCCGAGGTAAGCGTCAAAGTGGGCCCACTTTTCGTCGCCGGTCACCTCGAGCTTGGTCTCGGCGCCCCCCTCGCCCACCAGGTAGAGGTCATAGCCCGCCACATCCTCTGCGGGCAGCATGACGCTGGCGGTGTTGCGCTGCATGGCGCTGTTGCCGCTGGTGATGCTGGAGACGGTCATCACACGCTCGCCGTTGTCCAGCCTGCCCTGGCAGACCACCAGGTTGCTGAAATTGCCGGTGACGTCGTCCAGCTCGGCAAGGCAGCCCTCGCCGTTGACGTCGCCGCACTCGCCGCAGATGGCGTAGTCGTACACCGCGCCGCCGCTGCTGGCAAAGCGGACGGCCAGCTCGGCGTACTGGGTGCCCTCGCATTCGTTGGTCTGCACGCCCAAAATCTCGGCCGTCCAGCGGTCAGAGGCCGGCGCGGCGGCAAAGCTGGAGACGGCGCCCCCCGCCGCCACACAGGCGGACAGGGCGAACATGGCAAGACGCTTCATCGTGGTTTTCATCATACAAGTATCCCTCTTTTCATTTGTTTGTATATTGCAAAAGGCTATGCGCCTTTGTGCCGCGTTTATCGTTTGACGGCCACCAGCACCCGGATCTTCCCGCCGGCGGCGCAGCCCATGGCGTCCCGCCAGCCGATCAGGTAGTAGTCCTCGGCGTTGACCTGCGCGAGGGTGGTGGCAAAGTACTGCCCGCCGTACCACAGATAGACCTGCATGTCGTCGGCGGTGTCGTACCGCTCGCCGCCGCTCATGGCGCTGGCTGCGCCGAGGGCGTCGATCAGCACCGGCGCGAGCTGCCGCATCGAGGTCACCGTGCCCGAGGCATTCTTGCCCACCGCGATGCCCCCCGCCACCACCGGGTACTTCACCGCGGTGTTGAGGGTGGCGTTCTCCCCGTCGATGGTGCAGACGTAGCTCGCGCCCTCCCCCAGCCAGCCCAGAAGGCTGCTCAAAAGGCCGGAGGTGTTGTCTGCGGCGGCGCTGAGCGCCCAGCTCGCGATGCTGCTGGGGCTGGAGGTAAGGCTCTCCCAGAAGGTGCTGAGGATGCTGCCGTCGATGATGCCGTACAGAATGTCGCTGGTGGAGGGCAGGATGCTGTCCGCCAGGCTGGACAGGCTGCCGCCGGTGCCGCCGGCCGCGGCGTCGGTCCCGTCGATGGCGGCGGCCGCGGCGTCGGTCAGGTTGCGGGCGTCGTCCAGCAGGCCGTAGGTCCACAGGTCGCCGGTGACGTTATCGAGGATCAGCCGGTCGATCTCGCCGGCTTCATTGGTGGTGTAGTAGCGGACGTCGCCGCCCGAGAGGGTCACCCCCGCCAGGCGACTGGGACGGACCGTCCCAGCCATCCCCTCCCCCGTCGTGTCCAGGATCTCGACGTCGGCCGCGAGGGCCATGCCGCCGAGGGCGGTGCCGTCGGCGCTGAAGAGGCCGCTGGTCTGCTTTTCGTCGATGGCGCGGACGCTCTCGCCGTTTTCATCCACCGTGATCTCGACCAGCCACCCGGCGGGCAGGCTCAGGCTCTTATCCACGCTGACGGTGCGGGTCACCCCGTCGGTGCAGGCCACCGTGACGGCCTGGCGGACGTCGGCGCCGTTTGCCTCGGTCAAGCTGCGGGATGAGGACTGCACCACCCCGTAGAACACCTGGTCGGCCGCCTCGCCGGTCAGCACCCGGACCACCTCGTCGTCCATCCCCAGCAGCAGGGTGACCACCTGGCCCACCCCGCCCCCGTTCAGGGAGGACAGGGCCGACGCGGCCTCGCTTGTGCCGATGGTATACGCGGTGCCGGCCACCGTCACGCTGGCGGGGGCGGACGCCGAGGGCGACACCGCCGTGACCCGGCCCGCCGCCTTGGCGGTGTAGACCCAGAGGGTGCGGGCGTTCCGGTTGTAGTAGTAGACGTCGTAGGGCGCAAGGGCTGCCGCGGCCGCAGCTTCATCGTTGCGGTAGACCGCCGCGGGTTCAAAGGGCAGCGGGTCGCCCCCGGCTGCCACAAAGGGGCCCTCGACATCTTCCAGCAGCACCGAGGAGATGTCCACCTGCCCGTCGGCGACGGCAAAGCCCAGGGTGCTGCCGTAGACCTCGCCCTCAGCGGTGGGGGCGGTCAGGGCGTTGTAGACCAGCTGCGCGCCCTCGGCGATGGTCAGGGTGTCGCCCTGTTTGGCGGCAATGCCGTCCCGCAGGCCCAGCGCCCGGGCTTTGTTCAGCTGCGCGTCGGGGAAGCTGCCGCTCAGGGTGGTGACGTCGTACCCCAGCAGATTGAGCGCCGCGGCGCAGCCCCCCTCCAGGGTGACGGGGTCATCCGGCCGGAAGGTGCCGTCCGAATAGCCGCTCATCCACCCCTGCCCGACGGCGGTGCGGATGGCGGGGGCGGCCTCACTGTCCCCGGCCACGTCGGCAAAGAGGCTGCCGGCGCCGCCGGCGCTGCCCCGGTAGGGGGAGAAGGCGGCCAGCAGCTCGGCCAGCTGCCCGCGGGTCAGGGGGGCGGCGGCGTCCTGGCCGCCGTCCAGCGCCCCCAGCATCACCGCGGCCTGCACCGCCGTGTTGGCGCCGCCGGCCGACGCGGGCAGCGCCAGCAGGGCGCAGGCGGCGCAGACGGCCAAAAGCAGCGCGAGTATCCGTTTTGTCATGGGTGTCGTTCCTTTCTGTCTATCCCAACGAGGCAGGCGCAGAAGAGTCTGCAAACTCCATCCATTTTCCATCCTGTCTCAATCATATCTCAATGCGTCGATGGGGTTGAGGCGGGCCGCCCGTTTGGCCGGCAGGTAACCGAACAGGATGCCGATGCCCACCGAGATGCCGAAGGCCACCGCCACCGACCCCGGCGAGGGGCTGACGGTCAGCTCCATGTCGGTCAGGACGAGGGGCAGGACCTGGTTGGCCGCCATCGAGACGACGTACCCCAGCCCGATGCCGGCCACCCCGCCGAGGGCGGAGGTCAGCGCCGCCTCGATGACAAAGAGGGCCAGGATGGTCTTTTCCTTCGCGCCGAGGGCCTTGCGGATGCCGATCTCGCGGGTGCGCTCGGTGACCGAGACCATCATGATGTTCATGATGCCGATGCCGCCCACCAGCAGCGAAATGCCGGCGATGACGGTCAGCACCATGATGACCATGTTGACCATCGAGGTCATGGTGTCCAGCATCTCGCTCATGCTCATCACCATGAAGCCGTCGGAGGAGTGGAACAGCTCGGTCAGCTTCTGCTCGATGGCCGCCTTGCCCTCGGCAGCCAGGCTCTCGTCCACCAGGGTGAAGGTGTAGGAGCTGGCCGTCCGGCTGCCCGCCGCCCGCAGGGCGGTGGTGTAGGGCAGGTAGACCACGTCGTCGTCGCTGCCCTCCTGGCTGGAGGGGTCGCTGACCTTGGCCTCCAGCACGCCGACGATGGTGTACTGGTCGGCGCCCACCTTGATGGTCTGGCCGAGGGCGTTGCCCCCGTAGCCCACCCGGGCGACGTAAGCGCCCACCACGCAGACCTTCTTGTTGTCCTCGACGTCGACGTACTGGATGCCCCGGCCTTCGGCCACCGTGCGGCTGCTCATGGCGAGGTACCGCTCGCTGACGCCGCTGGCGGTGGTCTCGTCGAGGGTGGAGCGGCCCACCCTGACGCTGCCCGCGAGGGTCACCACCGGCGAGACCGCCTCGAACAGGTCGGGGTTTTCATCGGCGAGGGCGTACATCTCGTCGACGTCCACCGTCCGGGAGCCGAAGCCCGGCACCGAGACGGTGAGGGTGTTGGTGCCCATCGAGGCAAAGCTGTCCCGCATGCTCCGGGTCATGCCGTTGCCCAGACCGACGATGACGATGACCGCCATGATGCCGATGATGATGCCCAGCATGGTCAGCAGGGTGCGGAACTTGTTGCCCGCGATGTTGCGCAGCGCCTGGCGGAAGGTCTCCCGCAGCATAGTCAGGTTCATACAGCGCCCTCCCCTTCCGGCCGCGCCCAGTCCAGGCGGGGCTGGACCACCGCCTCGGGGGCGTGGGCGTCGCCGTCATAGACGATGCGCCCGTCCTCAAGGCGGATGATCCGCTCCGCCTGCACCGCAATGGCGTTGTCGTGGGTGATGAGGACCACGGTGTTGCCCTGCCGGTGCAGCTTCTGCAGGATGGCCAGCACCTCCCGGCCGGTGTGGCTGTCGAGGGCGCCGGTGGGCTCGTCGGCCAGGATGACGGCCGGGCGGCCCACCAGCGCCCGCGCGATGGAGGCGCGCTGCTGCTGGCCACCCGACAGCTGGCTGGGCTTGTTGGCCAGTTTGGCGCCAAGGCCCACCTGCTCGAGGGCCTCTTTGGCCCGCTGGCGCTGCTCTGCGGGGGAGATGCCGGCGTAGATCAGGGGCAGCTCGACATTTTCCAGCAAGGTCAGCTTGGGCAGCAGGTTATACTGCTGGAAGATGAAGCCCAGCATCTCGTTGCGGATCTCGGCCAGCTCGTTTTTGTCCATACTGCCCACGTCCCGGCCGTTCAGCCGGTAGACCCCCGAGGTGGGGACGTCCAGGCAGCCGATGATGTTCATGCAGGTCGATTTGCCCGAGCCCGACTGCCCGACGATGGCGACGAACTCCCCCTTGTTGATCTGCATCGAGATGTGGTCCACCGCCTTGACGGTGGTGTCACCCATCTGGTAGTACTTGCATACGTCGTCAAATTCGATCAGCGCGCTCATACCGGGCCCCCCGTCACGGTGACCGCCGGGCCGCCGGGACCGCCGGGCGCATAGCTGAAGTCCATCGGCGCGGAGGAGGCGTCGTACGCGACGGTATCCTCTTCGGTCAGGCCGCCTGTCACCTCGATGTAGTCGTTGTCGCTGATGCCGGTCTCCACCTTGACGTAGACGTAGCCCTCGGGGGCGGTCATGGCGGGGTCGGCGTTGGCCGCGCTGGGCGAGTCGGCGGTGACCAGGACGTAATTGCCCCGGATGACCGCGGCGCTCGGGATGGCAAGGGCGTTCTCGACGCTGGCCACCACGATGTCGGCGGTGGCGTTCATCCCAGGCAGCAGCTGGCCGTACTCCTCGATGCGGATGGTGACCGGATAGGTGGTGGTGCCGCTGGTGGTGGTGCCGGCCGACGAAACGTTGGTCACCACGCCGCGGAAGGTCTGGCCCTGGACGGCGTCGGCGTTGATCTCGACCTCCTGGCCCACCTGCATCGAGAGGATCTCCAGCTCGTCGACATTGAGGGTCAGCTCAAGGTAGCGCAGATCGTGGATGATGCACATCGGGGTGGTGGAGGCGCCGGCGCTCTCGCTGCCCACCGTCTCGCCGGCCTGGACGTTCTTCTGGATGATGGTGCCGCTGATGGGCGCGGTGATGGTATAGTTTTCCAGGGTGTTCTCAGCGTCGGCCATGGACAGCTCGGCGCTGCGCAGGCTGTCGGCGGCCTGTTCGAGCTGGCGGGTCAGGCTGTCGCTGGACAGCTGCAGGATGTTGCTCCCCGCCCCCACCCGGGCCCCCGGCTGGACGCAGAGGGCCGCGACGGTGCCGCCCGACGCGGCGGTGAGGGTCTGCTCTTTCTGATAGGCCAGGCGGGCCGAGCCCAGGGCGCTGACCCCGTTCACGCTGGCGGTGGCCGCCTGGGCAGGGGTCAGCGCGCCGGCGTTGGGCACCGCGATGGTGACCTGCCGCACCAGCATGCTGCCGGTGCTGAGGGTGTCCGCCCCCGAGATCGAGCGCACCGTGCCGCCGATGGTCTCATAGGTGCCGTCCAGTGTGACGACGGCCGCCTGCCCCGGCAGGAAGGCCGCGGCGTCCGCCGCCGGGAAGTTGACGGTCAAAAGCAGGGCCGAGTCGTCCCGGATGGTGGCGATCTCCTGCCCGGCGGCGACCACGTCCCCCGCCGCCGGCAGGATGGTGACCACCGTGCCGCCGATGTCGGTGCGGACGTACTGGGCGTTGACGGCGTCCTCATAGCTGCGCTGCGCCTGGTTGAGGGTGATCTGCGCCCGCTCGACGCTGTTGGCGGCGTCGGAGGCGTCGATGGTGTAGAGGACGTCCCCCTCCTGCACCATGTCCCCCTCTTCAAATTCCGCGGTCAGGACGGTGCCCCGCACCAGCGGCTTGACCTCGTAGGTGTTGGCCGCCATGATGGTGCCCGAGTCGCTGAAGGTATTGGTGATGTCCCGCCGCGCCGGCGACGCTTCGGCGTAGACGATGCTGCCCGACGCCGGGGCGCTGTCTTTGGGCAGCAGCAGGGCGGCGGCTACCGCCACCACCACCGCGCCGGCGGCCAGCCGCTTCCAATTGCGGCGCAAAAAGGGCCGCAGCCCCCTGCCCCCCGGCGTCCCGGCGCCCTGCGCGTTCTGTGCGCCGGGGGCGGGCGTTTCCTCCCGGTTTTTCTTTTTGAACAATGTATACCCCTCCTTTTTGGGTTTGCCAACAGCATACCATGCCGGCCTTGAGCGAGTCTTGACCCATCCTTGAGTTTGCCTTGAGATTGGGCCGCCCCCTCCGGCGCTGCCGCCGGCAGCTCTTAAGAAAGCGTTAAAATTATACACCCAAAAAAAGTCAAAATTGTGAGAGGTCAAGAAAAGATTGCATCCTATTTCTTAATTTTTTATGAAGACGGGGCGAAAATATGTCAGCCCGTCTTTCCTGTTTTCGCCGCCAGTTCCTCATACAGCGCGCGGGTGGCGGGCTGGTCGGGGGCGTTGAGGAGGATGGTGGCCCCGTCTGTGGTGGTCAGGCGGACGCAGTCGGGGCAGGAACGGTAGGTGTAGCGGGTGTAGGGGCCGTAGGCGTCGTTGGAAAACTGCCCGAAGGACACCCGCAGGTTGCCAAGGCCGTAGGTGCGGATGCCGCCGTCGGGCGCCTCGCCGGCGGGCAGGTAGTCCACCGCGGCGATGTCGGCGTAGGGGACGGTCAGGTCCTCCCAGCCGGAGGCCGCGACGGTGAAGGAGGTCTCCCCGTACTGCATCTCTGCGCCGCCCATCAGGAGGGTCCAGACGGCGGCCACCGCCACCGCCGCCGCGAGGAGCCACGCCGCCCTCTTCTGCGCAGGCGGGACGGGCGCGGCAGGGGCTTTTTCTTCCTGCGGGTGGGTCTTGCTGTAGCGCCAGGCATAGCCGATGGGCAGCAGGGCCGCCGCGGCCAGCACGGCCAGAAAGACCACCCCCATGGCCTGCGCCGGCAGCAGCGCCCCCGCCATGCAGACAAAGCCCCCCGCCACCCAGACCTTGCCGCCGAAGCGGTGGGTGGCGTTCCAGTTGGCCTCACTGGCCAGCGTCCAGGGGACCCGGATGCCCATAAAGCTGTTCTGGCGGAACTTGGGCATATAGTTGCCCACCGCTACGAACAGCGCCCCGAAGCCCAGAGCCATGGCGGCGCTGAAAGCCCCGGCGCCGTCCGCCCCGCGGGCGAGCAGCGCCGCCGCCCCGCCGGTCAGCAGCGAGGTGAAGGGCATCACCCAGAAGACAAGCCCCACCGCCTTCCTGCTCTGCCCCTTGCGGTTGCGCCGGTCGCTGAAGACCACCAGCAGCACCAGCCAGTGGGCGGCCAGCAGGGCCAGAGATTCCCACATCATCCACCGCCCGGCCAGCGCCGGCAGCAGCGTCACCAGCGACGAGGCCAGCAGCTTGCCCTTATGTTCCGCGAGGATCGTTTGTATCGCCTTTTTCATCGACAGTCTCCCCTTTCAGCCCGGCCAGCCAGAGCAGAACTTCCTCCAGCACCGATGCGTTCAGTTCGTAATAGATGTACTTGCCCTCCCGCGTGTCGCGGACCAGGTCCGCCTCCTTGAGCACCGACAGGTGCCGGGAGATGGACGCCGCCGTCACCGGGAAATGGGCCCCGATCTCCCCCGCCGAGAGCCGCCCGCCCCGCAGCAGGTCGAGTATCTCCCGGCGGATGGGGTCGGCCAGGGCCCGCATGGTCAGCTGTAAGCTCAATGCCTCCCGCCTCCTTTCAAACGTTTAACCATATCGTTAAGTAAAGCATAGCACAAAGCCCCCGCCCCGTCAAGACGCAAAAAAGCGCCCCGCCAAACAGCGGGGCGCAGACGCTTTGTATTTTGCGCGCAGAATCGCGCGTTTTTACTGTAAAGCAGTTTTGCTTTGCAGTTACTTGGCAGCCTTGGCGGCCTCGATCTCCTTGATCAGCTCGGGCACCACCTTGAACAGGTCGCCCACGATGCCGTAGTCGGCCACGCCGAAGATGGGGGCGGTCTCGTTTTTGTTGACCGCGATGATCAGCTCAGAGTCCTGCATGCCGGCCACGTGCTGGATGGCGCCCGAAATGCCGAGGGCCACATAGATCTTGGGGTGGACGGTCTTGCCGGTCTGACCCACCTGGTGGTCGGCGGTCATCCAGCCGGCGTCGGTGACGGCACGGGACGCGCCCACCACGCCGTTGCCCAGGGCGGCGGCCAGCTGCTCGGCCAGGGCGATGCCCTTCTCGACATCCTTGGAGATGCCGCGGCCCACCGAGACGATGATGTCGGCGCCGATCAGGTCGACCAGCTTGGCGGCGGCCTTCTCCACACTCAGGACCTCGGTCTTGATGTCGTCGGCGGTCAGGCTGAAGGCGGGCTTGACGATCTGGCAGGCGTCAGCCTTGGCCTGATCGAAGGGGGCCTTCTTCATGACGCCGGGGCGGACGGTGGACATCTGCGGGCGGAAGCGGGGGCAGATGATGGTGGCCATCAGGTGGCCGCCGAAGGCCGGACGGGTCATCTTGAGGTTGCGGTCCTCATAGTCGAAGGTCTGCTTGGACAGGTCGATGGTGGAGCTCTCAGCCAGGAAGTCGACGTACTTCTTGGTGTCGATGTCCAGGTGGGTGGCGTCGGCGGTCAGGCCGGTGTGCAGACGGGCGGCGCAGCGGGGGCCGAGGTCGCGGCCGATGTTGGTCGCACCGATCAGCAGCACTTCGGGCTTGTACTCGTTGACCATGTCGCAGACCACCTTGGCGTAGGCGTCGGTGGTGTACTCCTTGAGCAGGGGGCTCTCGCAGACCATGACCTTGTCGGCGCCGTAGCCGCCCAGCTCTTTGGCGATGGGCTCGACGTTGTCGCCCAGCAGCAGGCCGGTGACCTCGCAGCCCAGCTCGTCGGCCAGTTTGCGGGCCTCGCTGACCAGCTCGAAGTCAGTGGACATCAGTGTGCCCTGCCGCTGCTCGCAGAAGACCCACACGCCCTTGTATTCATTAAAATCAGCCATTGTAATCCTGCTCCTTTCGTCAGATCAGATGCTTGCCGGCCAGGATGGAGGCGAGCTGCGCCGCCTCGTTGCCGCCGGTGAGCATGGTGCCCGCACCCTTCTGGGGAGGAGTGAAGGACTTGAAGACGTTGGTGGGCGAACCCTTCAGGCCGATGGTGTCGACCTCGATCAGGGGGTCGTCCTTCAGCGCGTTGTAGTCGTAGACCTCCATCGGCTTGTCATAGCAGGTGAAGATGTCGGGGATGTTCATGTAGCGGGGGGCGTTCAGCTCCTTGATGCAGGTGATCAGGCAGGGGGTCTTGACCCGGATCATCATGTAGCCGTCCTCCAGCATCCGCTTGACCACCAGGCTGTCGCCGTCCTTCTGGATGTCGGCGGCGTAGGTCACCTGGGGCAGGTGGAGCTTCTCGGCGATCTGGGGGCCGACCTGGGCGGTGTCGCCGTCGATGGCCTGACGGCCGCAGAAGACGATGTCCTCGGGCCCGACGCCGATCTTGTTGACGGCGGCGGCCAGGATCTGGCTGGTGGCGAAGGTATCGGAGCCGCCGAACTCACGGCCGGACACCAGGACGGCGCGGTCGGCGCCGCGGGCCAGCAGCTCGCGCAGCATCCCTTCGGCCGGCGGGGGGCCCATGGTCACCACGACCACTTCGCAGCCGGTGGCGTCCTTCAGCTGGAGGGCGGCCTCGAGGGCGTTCAGGTCATCGGGGTTGGTGATAGTCGCCATAGAGGCGCGGTCGAGGGTCCCGTCCGGCTTGACTGCAACCTTGCCGGACGTGTCGGGAACCTGCTTGACACAAACGATCGCTTTCATTGTAACATTGCCCTCCTTACTTCAGCAGCGCGCCCGAGATGACCATCATCTGCACCTCGCTGGTGCCCTCGTAGATCTCGGTGATCTTGGCGTCGCGCATCATCCGCTCGATCGGATAGTCGCGGGTGTAGCCGTAACCGCCAAAGAGCTGCAGGCAGCGGCGGGTGACGTCGCTGGCCGTGCGGGAGGCGATCAGCTTGGCCTCGGCGGCCTCGACGCTGTAGCGGACCTTCTGGCCGTTCATGGCGTCCTGCTTCTTCAGGGCGGCGGCGTAGACCAGGTACTTGGCGGCGTCCACACGGGCCTTCATCTCAGCCAGCTCGAACTGGGTGTTCTGGAACTGGGCGATGCTGCGGCCAAACTGCTTGCGCTCCTTGACGTAGGCCACGGTCTCGTCGATGGCGCCTTCCGCAATGCCCAGGGCCTGGGCGGCGATGCCGATGCGGCCGCCGTCCAGGGTCGCCATGGCCAGCTGGAAGCCGCGGCCCTTGACGCCCAGCAGGCGGTCCTTGGGGATCAGGCAGTCTTCCATGATCAGCTCGCAGGTGGAGGAGCCGCGGATGCCCATCTTCTCCTCGGGCTTGCCGACCTTGAAGCCGGGGTCGGTGCGCTCGACGATGAAGGCGGAGATCTCTTTGGTCTTGCGGCCGCGCTTGTCCAGCACGGTGCCGGTGACGGC
>DWXX01000082.1 GCA_019118985.1 Candidatus Faecalibacterium faecipullorum | reverse complement strand
TCGATGGCGTGGGTCAGGGCGTCCATGCCGGTGGCGGCGGTCAGGCCCTTGGGCATCGAGGCCATCATGTCGGGGTCGACGACGGCGATCTCGGGGATGTCGTTGGTGTCGACGCAGACGAACTTGCGCTTCTTCTCCACGTCGGTGATGACGTAGTTAATGGTCACCTCGGCGGCGGTGCCGGCGGTGGTGGGCACGGCGATGGTGAATACGGCGTGCTTCTTGGTGGGGGCGACGCCCTCGAGAGAGCGCACATCGGCGAACTCGGGGTTATGGATGATGATGCCGATGGCCTTGGCGGTGTCCATGGCCGAGCCGCCGCCGATGGCCACGATGCAGTCGGCCCCGGCTGCCTTGAAGGCGGCCACGCCGTCCTGGACGTTCTGGATGGTGGGGTTGGGCTTGATCTCGCTGTAGACCGAGTAGGCAAAGCCCGCCTCGTCCAGCAGGGCGGTGACCTTGCCGGTGACGCCGAACTTGATCAGGTCGGGGTCAGAGCAGACGAAGGCCTTCTGGTAGCCGCGGGCGGTCAGCTCGGGGACGATGTTCCCGATGGCGCCGTGGCCGTGGTAAGAGATGGTGTTCAGTACGATGCGGTCAGCCATAATGATACGCTCCTTTTTGTATGGGTGGGTGGTTTTGACGGACGGGGGCGCGCTGCCCTCAGTCCAGGAAATCCTCGTTGATGACGACGCCGAAGTCGTGTGCGATGGCCCGCAGCGCGTCGTCGGTGATGGTCTGGCGGATGAGGCCGCCGCCCATGGACAGCACCTTGACGTAGATCTCGGCGCTCTTCTCGATGGTGTGAGCCAGGCCGAAGGCGGTGTCGAAGTCAGGCCCCGACACGAACAGCCCGTGCTGGGCCCAGATGGCGGCCTGGTAGTGCTTCATCTTCTCAGAGGTGGCCATGGCGATGTCGGCCCCGCCCGGCACCATCCAGGGGCAGACGCCCACACCCTCGGGGAAGACCACCGGGCACTCGGTGGCGCTCTGCCACAGCGCGCGGGAGAAAGCCCGGTCGGTCAGCGGCAGGATGTAGGTCAGGGCGATGACGTTGGTGGCGTGGCAGTGGTAGATGACCCGGTTGGCGCCGTCGGTGGCGGCCTTGCGGACGCTGTGGTTCATAAAGTGGCTGGGGAACTCGCTGGTGGGCTTGGCACCGCCCTCGAGACCCCAGACGATCCGCCAGGCGTCGCCGGCGCCGTTGATCTCCACGATGCCGATGCTGTGGACGGGGTCGGGCTCGACATTGCGGAAGTACTTGCCCGAGCCGGTGGTGATGAAGTACTCGCCGGCCAGGTTCTCCGCCTGCACCCCCATCTTGACCCATTCGCCGGGCTGGGCGTTGAAGAAGGGGCGGCAGGCGGCCACCTCCTCATCCTTCATGCGGTAGGTCAGGTTGCCGCCGTTGCGCTCATGCCAGCCCTGCAGCCAGCCGTCGTTGCACATACGGATGTAGCCCTTGACGATGTCGATGTCCAGAATGCCCATGTTCGTAACCTCTCTTTTCGATGCGTTGCTGTGTTTTTGTTGTATCCTGCGCGGCGGGACCGCCGTACTTACCGGGTGATGACGTCCACCGGGACGTTGAAGATCTTGGCCACCTTGAGGATGGTGTCGATGTGGCGGCCGGACGCCGCGGCCATGTGGTGGGTGGGGCCGGCCTCGCTCCAGCGGTTGACGAACTCACGCGCGCCGCAGGTAAAGCGGGTGCGCATGTTGGTGTCGCCGAAGGTGAAGATGGGGCCCTCCTCATTGACCCCCTCGGCCACCACGAACTTGAAGCGGCCGTCCTTGTCCTGGGTGATGCCCAGGTAGGTCACGGGGCCGAGGTGGGGGTAGAACTGGGTCAGGTAGCCGCCGCCGGTCTTGCCGTGGAAGACGGGGACGATCTTCATGGTGGGCTTCTTGGCCGAGATGTCGGCGTCGCCCGAGCCGGAGTGGCCGATGATGCAGATGTCCTTGTCAAAGTCGATGGAGTACATCTCGCTCAGCTGCCCGCAGCCCGCGATGGTCTTGAGGATGCTCATGGCCATGGCCACCTTGATGTCACCCTCGACGGCGCAGGCCACCCCCTGCTTGATCAGCATCGAGAAGGCGGGGATCAGCATGCTGTCCAAAACGCCCGCCTTGCCCTTGGCAAAGCCGTCGTAGTGGGAGGCGATGAAGGCGATCTTCTCGTCCTTGACCCACTGCTCGAAGGCGACGACGTATTTCGCCATCTCCCAGACTTTTTCCACCGTGCCGCCCCCCTCGATGTCGAAGGTGTCGAGGATGTCCTCGGCCTTGGCGCGGATGGCGGCCTCGTCGGTGATATCGTCGGCGATGGCCCACATCTTCTCCCAGTCGAACTGCTTGGTGTACAGCCACATCCGGTGGTAGAGGTTGGTCTCGTCGATGTACAGGTCCATCATGCCGGGGTAGGGCCGGCCGATCTGGGCCAGATTGGTGTCGCGGAAGCGGCGGCGCACCTGCGCGGCGCGGCACCAGTCCTCGATCTCGGCCTGGACGGCGGGGTCGCCCCCCTCCACCACGCCGGTGATGACGGCGTGGCGCTTGCCGGCCCGCTCAAGGTCGGCCACCATCTCGCCCACCGCGCCGCAGGCGTACAGCTCGCCCAGCCAGGTGGGGGTGTCGGTATTGGCGTAGTCGGGGGCCCGCTTTTTCTGCACATTGACCAGCACCACCGGCACGTCCAGGTCCCGCACGGCGGGCAGCATATTGTAGCTGGTGGCGTAGGTCAAAAGCTGCAAAATGACCAGGTCGACGTCGGCGGCGCGGAACTTGTCCCCCGCGGCCATCGACTGCTCCTTGGTGGTGACGATGCCGCCGTCCACCAGCTCGACCGAGTCGGGGATGGTCTTTTTGAAGGCGGCGTACTGGCCCTCGAACTCGGGCACAAGGGTGGGGAACTGGGGCAGGTAGGCCCCCAGCGCGATGGCGAAGACGCCCACCCGGGCTTTGGTCTCAACAAGCATACAAATCCTCCTTGGTTCGTTCTGATCCTGTCGTCTTATCACACAGCCGGTATCTCCCGGATGTCAAAGCTGCTGCGCACGCAGGCACGGGCGTCGGCCAGGTCTTTCAGCTCGCCGGCGGCGATCATCTGCACCATCAGATTGCCGATGGCGGTGCCCTCCACCGGGCCGGCCCAGACCGGCAGCCCGGTCGTGCGGGCGGTCATCCGGTTGAGGTACATATCCTGGCAGCCGCCGCCCACGATGTTGATGCTGGTGTACTTCTTGCCGGTCAGCTTTTCCAGGCCGCGGATGGCGTCCCGGTAGCAGACCGTCAGGCTGCGGTAGACGCACTGCATCAGCTGGCCCACCGTCCGAGGCACCGGCTGGCCGGCCGCCGCGCAGGCGGACTGCACCGCCGCGATCATGCTGTCCGGCGCGAGGAAGGCCGGGTCGTTGGCGTCCACCACCGCGTCGAAGTCGGCGGCCGCCTCCGCCGCCGCGATCAGGTCGGGGAAGGACCACTGCCGCTCCCCCGCCTTAACGTCCAGCTGCCAGGGGGCGCGGGCCTTGCCGGCGACGTAGTCCGCGCCGTTCAGCTCCCGGCGCACCGACTGGATCATCCACAGCCCCATGATGTTCTTGAGGTAGCGGTAGCGGTACCACGCGCCCCCCTCGTTGGTGAAGTTCTGCGCCCGGCTGGCCTCGGAGGTGATGGGCTGCGGGTTCTCCACCCCCAGCAGCGACCATGTCCCGCTGGAGAGGTAGACCGCCTCGTCGTCCCGCGCCGGCACCGCCAGAAAGGCCGAGCCGGTGTCGTGGGTGGCCGGCAGGATGACGGTGGCGTCAAACCCCACCTCGGCGGCGATCTCGGGCCGCAGCCGCCCCACCGCCGTCCCGGGGGCCGACAGCTCGCCGAAGAGCTTATCCGGCAGGCCGTAGGCGCGGATCAGTTCCCGGTCCCAGGTCTTGTCGGCGGCGTTGACCAGGTTTGTACTGGTGGCGTTGGTGTACTCCTGCTTTTTCACGCCGGTCAGCAGGTAGCCGAAGTAGTCGGGGATCATCAGCAGGCTCTCGGCCGCTGCAAGCTGCTCGGGGTGCTCCTGCTTGAGGGCCAGCAGCTGGTAGAGGGTGTTGAAGTTCTGCTTCTGGATGCCGGTGCGGGCGTACAGCTGCGCGGGGTCAACCAGCCGCTCCGCCTGTTCGGGCACGCCGTCGGTGCGGCTGTCCCGGTAGGCCACCGCGTCCCCCGCCATCCGGCCGTCTTTATCCAGCAGGACGAAGTCCACCGCCCAGGTGTCGATGCCCACCGTCGCAGGGACGGCCCCCCGCACCTTGCAGGCCTTCAGCCCGTCCAGGATGCCCTGCCACAGCCGGTCGATGTCCCAGCAGTCGTGGCCGCCCCGGCGCAGCTGCCGGTTCTCGAACCGGTGTACTTCCTCCAGGACCATCCGCCCGCCTTCCAGCCGGCCCAGGATGCACCGCCCGCTGGACGCGCCAATGTCGATCGCGAGATAGGAATTGCCCATAAAGTATCCACTGCCTCCCTGTCGCTTTGTTTCTTCTGCTGCAAGTATAGCGCGTTCCGCCCGGCCGCGTAAGGACGCTGGATGGGGAATATACGGACCTGTCTTGCAATCTGCGCCGGGGTATGGTATCCTGTCAGCAGAAGGGAGGGACCCGCCGCCATGAACGCAGAACTGCTTGCCCGCCTGCGGCAGATCACCGAGGAGGAAAAGGCCATCCTTGCCGGGGCGGACACCGTCGACCGCGGCCGCTACACGTCCAGGAAGGACTTTGTCATCGACAGCGCCAAGCTGCTGGAAAAGGGCAAGCTGGTCGAGATACGCCCCCACACCCGGTTCGTCCACTTCCCGCGGCACCGGCACAACTACGTCGAGCTGATCTATATGTGCAGCGGCACCACCACCCACATCATCAACGGCGCCGACACCGTCACCCTCGAGACGGGGGACCTGCTCTTTCTCAACCAGGCGGTCTACCACGAGATCCTGCCCGCCGCCCGGGACGACGTGGCGGTCAACTTCATCATCCTGCCGCAGTTTTTCGACCGCAGCTTCGCCATGCTCGAGCAGGAGAACGTCCTGCGGGACTTTCTGGTCTCCACCCTCTCGGGCGAGTCGGCTTTCGCCGGCTGGCTGCACATCCGCGCCCACGACATCCTGCCGGTGCACAATCTGCTGGAAAACATGATCTGGACCCTGCTGGAAGATAAGCGCGGGGTCAACGTCCTGAACGAGACCACCATGGGTCTTTTGCTGCTCAACCTGTCCCAGTTTGCCGAGGACATCAACCGCTCCGGCCCCGACCGCCGGGACGAGAACACCGTCTTTTCGGTGCTGCGGTACATCGAGGCGCACTACAAGGACGGCACCCTCGCCGACATCGCCGCGCGGCTGCACCAGCCCCCCTACGCGGTCAGCCGGCTGCTGAGCTGCCACACCGGGCAGAACTTCCGCCAGCTTTTGCAGCAGCGCAAACTGCAGCAGGCGGCCTACCTGCTGTCCCACACGCCGCTGCCGGTGGAAGCCATCCTCGAAAACATCGGCTACGAGAACAGCAGCTACTTCTACCGCCGCTTCCGCGAAAGATACGGCTGCTCCCCCGCCGACTACCGCCGCCAGCAGACCGCCCCCCGCCTCAAGCCGGACAAGCCCGAAAAGGGATGAGCGGCTTATTCCGATTCACACAACATGTTGCCTGGCAGCACCATCTTCGGCCTTACGGTCGGATATGATTTCTCGACAGAACGGAGTACCCTGGAATACTGCGCGCTGACCCGGGCAAGTGTTTCCTCAGCGCACCAGTTGACTTCCTGCCTGCAGTGATGGCCTCTCTTTTCCAGCTCAGCGATGGCTTCCTCTACAGAAATATCCAACTGATATGTTTTGATCACCCATTCCACCGACGCTCTTGTGTACTCGCTGAGGCGAATCATATCGTCGATGACCGAAAGGCTGTCTGTCAGGCCTTCATTGGGATAGATGGCCTTTCCGCCATCCATCTCCCGATAGATCCACCGGCACAATTTTTCAGTCAGCCGGAATTTGAATTTGGAAAAGGTTTCATCAAGGTAGAGATCATAGGGCAAGCCTGCCTCAATGACATAGGCGCTTTGACGCTCGCAGCGCATAAACGGCTGATAGCCAACAGGCGTTGGGCAGCTCAGATGCAGCCGAGGGTCATCCAACTCCTTGCTCATAAAAGAGACGTCGGCCGGCGCGCAGAAGATCATGCCATATCGGGAGTCTCCGCCCAGTCTCGCTACATCAGGGCGGGAATCAGCCCTTGCAAATTCCTTACCATACAGCGGCCGCCAGCGCCCAGACTTTTTATCAAATGTACAGCAGGCAAAGAACAATGCCACCTTCACATCGCTGGTAATATCCAGACCATTGGTGGGTATGCCGTAATGCTGAGCAATCGCGCCGTGGAACACATGGCCAAAAGGCCAGTCTCTGACACAGCCCATCTTTTCGAGCCACAAACCAAACTCACATATTCTGGTGAAGCCGATCAAACGATGGATGAGCGCTTCTTTGGGGTCGGCCGGCATACTCCGAAACATGGAGGGGCGGCTTTGTCCATAGAAGGCATTTTCACCGCGATAAAAATTACGGGCATACCCCTGAAAAAGCAGTTCTCTTCGTCTGCCTGTGCCGGGCTGATCATAGGAAATGATCTGCCGGTCTGAAAGCGCATCCATCATAATATTGCCCATACAGGCGATCAGGTGTTTATTTTCCCTTGCCAGCCGCTGGATTTCCTCCGCGTCCTTTTCAGATGAGACCCACAAGTCTACCACATGGGGAAACAAAGTTTCCTCCCACCGGCATGGACTAGGCGCCAGCCCCATATCTGCGGCGATCGCACAGAAATCCTCTTCACTGACCCGCCCGGCGTGTTTTATAACGTACTTTTGCATCCGGGACGCCTTTGCCCGCATGGCTTCTTCCCACCGAATTTGCCGTTTGATCTGCTTTTCTGTAATGAGAGGGACCTGCTCCTCTGTTTCCACATGCCGGCAGCCTCTGCCCCATTCATCACTTTGGAAGTACCGCTCCAGATTGTACCGATAACGTCCCCGGTCGCCATAGACCTCTGCTGTAAAATTCTCCAGAACATCAAATCCGTTTCCGGATGGCACGACACGTTCTTCTTCATCCAGTACAGACCCCTGCCTTGACATTTTCACACCTGCTTTCTTTGTTGCATGTATGTCCCGAAAAGTAAAACAAAAAGACCGCCTTTCAACCTGTGAAAAGCGGTCTTTTATGGAGCTGCTATCCAGATTTGAACTGGAGACCTCATCCTTACCAAGGATGCGCTCTACCAACTGAGCTATAGCAGCATGGCTGCGGGATGTATTATAGCACACTCCGCGCCG
>DWXX01000081.1 GCA_019118985.1 Candidatus Faecalibacterium faecipullorum | reverse complement strand
GCCGTATTGCTCTGGACGCTTTGAAACAACATCCCGCTAAAATAAGCTTGGCTCGTAAAAAACGCCGCTGCTCTTATGATGATGTTTTCCTTGCGGAAGTTCTCCTGTCTTTTCATGCGTAGGCCGTGGGGCGGCAGGAACTTCCTCTTTACAAAAGGCTACAAAACCGTTACAATGAAGGATAAACAATGCGTTTTGCCGCACACTTTCCAGGAGCTGCCGGCGGGCGATGCGCCGCCTGGGGCCCTGTTTCAAAGGAGAGATGAGCTATGAAGATCACCCGCCGCCTGCTGCTGCGCTGCACGGGGGCTTTGGCCGCCTGCATGGCCCTGACCGGCGCGAGCGCGCAGGGCAGCTTTTGGGACTGGCTGCGCAGGCTGTTCGGCATGGGGGACGCCGGCGCTGCCGGCGGGGCCTCCTCTGCCGCGTCCGCTGCCTCTTTGCAGCCCGAGAGTGCCGCGCCGCCGCCTCTGCCCCCCTACGACGCTGACCCCCTGACCGGCGAGGCCAAAACCGGCCGCGGGCGGATGGTGGGGGTGATGGTCAACAACATCTCGAACAGCGCCCGGCAGAACGCCCGGCCCCAGCGCGGGCTGTCGGCGGCCCCCCTCCTGATCGAGTCGCGGGTGGAGGGCAACATCAGCCGGCTGTGCGCGGTGTACAGCGGCGTCGACGCCATCCCCGAGGTGGGGCCGCTGCGCTCGGGGCGGGACCAGTTTCTGCAGCTGCTGATGCCCTGGCAGGCGCTGTACTACCACGACGGCGAGAGCATCTTCTGCACCCAGTACGTCCATCAGTGGGACTACGCCGGCCTGAACATCGGCGGCAAGGGCTACTTCGGCACCCCGGTCCACCCCCATGTGGCCCACCGCGACAGCCGCGGCGGGGTGGTCGCCTTTGAGCACACCGAGTTCACCTCGGGGCCCGAGATCCGCGAGGCCGCCCAAAACGCCGGCATCGGCCTGACATACGATTACGACGCCACCTTCTTCCCCTTCGCCGATTACCGCACCGGCGCCGAGGAATTGCTGGAGGGCTGCGCGGCCGCGCGGCAGGTGACCGTCCGCCACTCGGCCAACTACCAGTCCGCCTTCCGCTACAGCGAGGCTGACCGCGCCTACCGCATGCAGATGTACAGCGCCCGCACCCGCAGCTTTGAGGATGCGGTGGACGAGCTGAACGGCGCGCAGCTCGCCTTTGAGAACCTGCTGGTCTGCTTTGCCCCCATCGCGGCCTATGCCGGCGACTCGGGGGACGTGCAGGAGGTGCAGTACATCGCCGGCGGCGACGCCTGGCTGTTCACCCGCGGCCGGGCGCGCCCCTGCCAGTGGTCCAAGCCCGCGCCCGACCTGCCCCTGCAGATCGCCGACGGGGCCGAGACCGTCCTGCTCAACCGGGGGCGTACCTACCTTGCCATCGTCGATGTGGACGAGCAGCCCGCCTTCACCTTCAACGCCTGAAATCAGGAAGGGACTTCGCCATGAAAAAGTGCACTCTGGCCCTGGCGGTACTCTGCCTTGGGGCGGTTTTGGCCGGCTGTTCCCTCTTCGCAGGGCAGGCCGACCCCGCCGACGCCGCGCAGACGGCCGCCGTCGACCCCCTGACCGGCGAGACGCCCCGCTGGCCGGGGCAGCGCCCGGCGGCGGTCTTTGTCCACAACGGGATGGACGCCGGCCGGCAGTGGGGCATCGGGGAGGCTTCGGTGGTCCTGGAAGCCCTCACCGAGGGGGACAGCGCCACCAGCCTCTGCCTGGTCTACCCCTCGCTGGAGGCGGTGCCCCGCACCGGCCCGGTGGCCCAGGCGCGGGACCTCTACCTCCAGCTGCTGGTCTGCCAGCAGGCCATCCCGGTCCAGCGGGGGGCCGGCGTCTACGCCGCCAACTTCCTCGACCAGTACGGCATCCTCGCCCTCGACGCCCTGTCGCTGGGGGTACGGGGCTTCAGCTACGAGGGGGTGTGGGGCCAGCCCGACCAGGTCAGCTGGACCACCAGCGGCGCGATGCTCACCCCCCTCGCCTCCAGCGTGGGGGTCAGCCTGGAAGCGCAGCCCGGCCCCGACAGCCCGGAGGACGACCCCGACGCAGAGGGCAGCCTGCCCCCCCTCCTCCCCTTTGGGGAACCGGCGGCGGAGGGCAAGGCCGGCGCCTCGTCGGTGGAGGTGGTCTTTTCGGCCGACGCGGCCACCGGCTTCACCTATGACCCGGACAGCGGCCGCTATCTGATGTCCCGGGCCGACGGCAGCCCCCAGACCGACGCCAACACCGGCGCCCAGGCAGGCTTTGACAACCTGCTGGTCCTCTACAGCGCCCCCTCCCGCCGGGACGACGGCTATTCCTGGGGGTACGACCTGACCATGGGGGCGGGGCTGTACCTCAGCGGCGGGCAGGTCTGGAGCATCCTCTGGATGCCGGGGGTGGACTCCACCCTGGCCATCTACAGCTCGGACGGCACCGCCCTTGACATCCGCCCCGGCTCCAGCTACATCGCCCTGATGGGCAGCGTCGCCGGGCAGGAGGTCATCCTGCGGGATGACGCCGGCGCCGAGATGACCGCCAGCTGAACCAAAACGAGGCCCCGGCCGCAAAGCCGGAGCCTCTTTTTTGCCTTTTTTGCCGGTTTACTGGCCGTATTCCGCCTGGCCCTGCAGGGTGTCGGCGTAGCCATAGGGGACGATGTCGATGGCCTCCACCATCTTGTCCCGCATCCACAGCTGGACGTCGGTCTGGACGGTGTAGCCGCAGCCGGGGTCGGCCATCCACTGCTCGGGGCGGCGGCTGGGCAGGGCGTGCTGGGCCAGCATGCTGACGATCACCCCGCCGTGGGTGACGCAGGCGGCTTCGGCCACGTCCATCCGGATCATATACTCGAACAGCTTGAGCAGCGACTCGCCGCAGCGGCGGTGGAAGTCGGCGGTGGGCTCGGCCCCCTCGGGGGTGAAGCCCGACCCCGGGGTGATCCACTTGGAAAAGTCGGGGTCCTTCACAAGCTCCTTGACCGGGCGGCCCTCAAAGACGCCGAAGTGGGCCTCCCGCAGGTCGTGGACGGTGAACTGATGGGCCGCCCCGGGGAAGAGGATGTTCGCCGTCTCCACCGCACGCAGCATGGGAGAGGAAAAGACGGTGTCCACCGCCGGATACTCGAACCGCGCCTGCAGCTCGGCAAGCTGCGCCCGCCCCTCGTCGCACAGGGGCAGGTCGGTGCCGCCCCCGATGTACCGCCCGTCCAGGTTGCCGGCGGTCAGCCCGTGGCGGATCAGATGCAGCTTAAAGGTCTTCATGCAACACGCACCTCTTTCGTGCCAATTTCATCCCAAAGCCCCGGGGCGTACAAAAATCTCCGCCGCCGCGCGCCGCGCAGCCACAAGATAGGCCGGGGGTACGCTTCAGTGTATCATATATCTGGTGTATGGGCAAGCCTTTTGGCCAAAACGACAAAAAAAGAAGCAAAATCTCGGCGATTTTTTTCTTTACAAGTCGTTTTCCATTATGTATAATCAACGTGTTGTTAAAAAGAGAGGGCCGACCCGCAGCCATGGGGGGCTGCCATGGGCCCGGGAGGATCATTGCATGGAATTCAACCGCATCATCAAGCTGCTGCGCACCGAGCGCGGCATCACCCAAAAGCAGGCCGCCGAGGACCTGCACATTTCGCAGGCGCTGCTCTCCCACTATGAAAAGGGCATCCGGGAGTGCGGCCTGGACTTCGTCGTCCGGGTGGCCGACTATTACGGCGTCTCCTGCGACTATCTGCTGGGCCGCAGCGCCGACCGCACCGGCGCGGTGCTGACCGCCGACGACCTGCCCAACCCCGACAAGATGAAGGACAACGTCTACCACGGCAGCGTCCTGCCCACCATGAACAAGAAGCTGATCTCCAACAGCCTGAACGTCCTGTACGCCAAGGTGGGGCAGTGCCACAGCAAGGCCCTTGTCACCGAGGTCAGCGCCTATCTGATGATGGCGGTGTACAAGATGTTCCGCCTGCTGTACACCAGCGGCCCCCACAACGCGGCCAGCATGTTCAGCATCAGCGAGGGGCAGTGGGACGGCTATTCCGACGCGGTGATGCGGATGGCCGAAGCCAACGTCAGCACCCTGCTGGCCGGGGGTGAGACCCGCAGCGGCGAGGGCGTCGCCGACACCGAGCCCCTCGCCATGACCACCGAGAGCCTCACGCGGGAGTTCCCCCTCTACACCTCCAGCCTGCTCAACCTGGTCAAGACCAGTGAGACCCGCATCCGCGGCCTCACCCCGCCCGCCGACAATAAGTAACCCCCGCCCGCCGGCTGCCGGCGGGTTTTTTGCGCCCGTTTTTGCCAAAAAAGCCGCCCCATCCATGCGGGGCGGCCTTGCTGTTTTACGGGTTACTGCTCCTCTTCGGGGGCCGGGGAGGCGTCGGCTTCGTCGTCGTCGGCGGCCTCGGCGGCGGCCTCGGCTTCGGCCTGCTTGATGGCCTCGGCGTGGGCCTTGCCGGCGGCCAGGCCGGCGGCGTAGGCTGCGGCGGTCTTGTCGGCGGTGTCCTTGTCCTGTTCGGCCTCTTCAGGCAGGTCGACGGCCACCTCGACCGGGCACTTCTTGCCCAGCTTTTTGGTCAGGGCGGCGACGCCCACCCCGGCGGCGGCCACAGCGGCCGCGGCGCCCAGCAGTTGGAATACAGCTTTCATCATGCGGATACCCTCCTGTGCGTTGTGTGGTTGGCGGACTGTATGGCCGCCGGCCCCGGGGGCCGGTGTACCGTTCAGGAGAAGGTCACCACGTCGTTCAGCGGCTTGTGGGCCGGCTCGACGGCGGTGGCGGACAGCACCGGGCCCTTGCCCCGGTAGATGTTGTGGAACTTATACCCCACCCGCGCCGTGACGGTGACCCAGCTGCGCTGTTCCAGCGCCTTGTAGCCGTCGTAGCTGCAGGGGAAGCCCACGAACTGGATGTCCTGCACGCAGCAGGTCATGGCGAACCGCCCGGGGACGAAGCTGTTCTTGCCGGCGCGGCTGGTCTGGCAGACCTGCGCCAGGAAGCGCACCGTCTTGCCCTCGTACTTTTTGGGGTCCTCCTGGCAGTCGAGGTACCAGATGCCGAAGTCGTCGTCCCCGATGTCGATGACGGGGGCGTCGACGTCGAAGGGCAGCGGGTCGGGGATGTCGTCGTAGGCGACGCTGCCGTCGGTGAACTCATAGGCGATGTCGCAGCGGCGGGACGCCTGCCGCACCAGGCGGTGCAGCTCCTGCCGGGCTTCATCGGTGTTGACCTTTTCGGCCCGGTTGAATACGATCAGCTCGCTGCGGGCGATCTTGTCCAGCATCAGGCTGCGCATGGCGTTGTCCCGGGCGTAGGTCAGGGCGGTGGCGCCGTCGGCGGTGGCGATCACCTGGTAGATCAGCCAGTTGGGGGGCAGGGCGTCGGCCAGCTCCTGCAGCAGCCACATGCCGTTGTACTCGATGATGACCCGGCCGGCGTCTGTCTCTTTGGCGAGGTTGGCCAGGTTCTGGGCGTTCAGCTCGGCCTTGTCCGACAAGACGCGGACCGACGTGCCGGGGAAGGCGAATTTGGCGGGCTGGTACTCCACCTCGCCCTCCTCGCAGACCAGCAGCAGGGTCTTGTCCCCCGAGTCGAAGTTGGGGTCCTCAAAGGTCTCCTGGATGAAGGTGGTCTTGCCGCTCTCAAGGAAGCCCACGAAGAGGTAGACCGGAATTTCCCTTGCCATAGAGCGCCCCTCCTCAGCAGCCGAACAGGCCGGCGATGGCCGCCTCGTCCAGCTTGGAGCCGATGACCACCAGCTTGCCGCCGACGTCGGGGGTGCGGGTGCGGATCTCCCGCTCGCCGGGGACGTAGTCGAACTCCAGCCAGCCGTCTGCGCCGCCGTCCACGATCCCCTTGGAGCGCAGGATCATGCCGTACCTGCCGCTCTCCAGCTCGTCGAGGGCGTGCTCGATGGCCGCGCGGGTGATGGTGCGGGCAGTCTCGACCCCCCAGCTGGTGAACACCTCGTCGGCGTCGTGGCCGTGGTGGTGGTGATGGTGCCCGCAGCCGCAGTGCTCGTCGTGGTCATGGCCCTCGTGGTCATGGTCATGCTCGTGGTGCTCGTGGTCGTGGTGGCAGCACCCGTCCTCGTGCTCATGGTCGTGGTGGTGCTCGTGGTCGTCGTGGTCGTGGTGATGATGCTTGTGCTCGTCGTGGCCGTCGTCCTCGCCGTCGTGGTGATGGTGGCCGCAGGTGCAGACGCCGTTCTCATCGTAGTGGTGGTGGTGATGGTGCTCGTCCTCGCCGCTGTGGGCGGCGTTTGCCTCGGCGGCCATGGCCAGCAGCTGGGCCACAAAGTCGTTCTTCTGCGACATGGCGGCGAGGATCTGCCCGCCGGTCAGATCGTCCCACGGGGTGGTGACGATGGTGGCGTCGGGGTTTTTCTCCCGCAGCAGGGCGACGGCGGCGGCCACCTTGTCGGCGTCGGCGCCGCGGGTGCGGGACAGCAGGATGCAGCTGGCGTTGGACACCTGGTCGTTGTAGAACTCGCCGAAATTCTTCATATACAGCTTGACCTTGTTGACGTCGGCCACCGTCACAAAGCTGTTGAGGGCCACGTCCAGATGCTCGGCCACCGCCTCGACGGCGCGGGTGACGTCGGACAGCTTGCCCACACCCGACGGCTCGATCAGAATGCGGTCGGGGTGGTACTGCTCCACCACCTTGCGCAGCGCCTCGCGGAAGTCGCCCACCAGCGAACAGCAGATGCAGCCGGCGTTCAGCTCGTTGATCTTGATGCCCGACTCTTCCAGAAAGCCGCCGTCGATGCCGATCTCGCCGAACTCGTTCTCGATCAGTACCACCTGCTGCCCCTGGAAGGACTCACGGATCAGCTTCTTGATGAGGGTCGTCTTGCCCGCGCCCAGAAAGCCGGAAAAAATATCGATCTTGGTCGCCATGATGTTTTTGCCTCGTTTTCTCTTTCACAAAATGCGCCTGCGCGCCATTGCCAACGGAGGTATTCCCCCGCAAACTCCATACATCTATATTATAACAAGTCTGTCAATGCCCCGGGCAGACGTTTTGGGTCTTTTTTGTGAATTTTTCAAGATGGCCCGCCGCCCCCGGGCGGCGAAACGCTTGCCACGGCCTGCGGGCGGTGCTACAATAGGGGTGCAAACCAGCGCCGCCGGGCGCCCCCCGGCGATGAACGTTCAAAAGAAAGAAGGCTTCTTTATGTCCAGCATCCCGCAGCGTCTGGCTGCCCTGCGCGCCGCCATGGAGGCGGCCGGGGCCGCCGCTTACCTCATCCCCACCGGGGACCCCCACTCCAGCGAGTACCTGCCCGACCACTACAACAGCCGGGCTTACTTTTCCGGCTTCACCGGGGAGAATTCCACCCTGGTGGTCACCCGCACCGCCAGCGCCCTGTGGGCCGACGGGCGGTTCTTCGTCCAGGCTGAAAAGGAACTGGCCGGCACCGAGATCGAGCTGATGCGGATGGGCGAGCCGGGGGTGCCCACCGTCGAGCAGTACTGCGCCGACGCCCTGCAGGAGGGCGAGGCCCTCGGCCTGTGCGGGCTGACCGCCTCCTGCAAGCTGGTGCGCAGCCTGCAGAAGCTGCTGGACCCCAAGGGGGTCGCGGTCAAGACCCTCAACCTCGAGGACGAGCTGTGGACCGAGGGCCGGCCCCCGCTGCCCGCCACCCCCGCCTGGCTGCTGCCGGCCGAGTACGCCGGCGCCGCCCCCGCCGACAAGCTGACCCGCCTGCGCGCCAAACTCGCCGAACTGGGCTGCACCGCCCAGCTGGTGGGCAAACTGGACAACCTGGCCTGGCTGCTCAACCTGCGGGCGATGGACATCGCCTGCACCCCCTACGCCATGGCCTACTGCTTTGTGACCGAGGGGGAGGCGGTCCTCTTCATCAACGCCGCGCGCCTGGCCGATGCGGCCAAGGCCGAGCTGGCCGCCGCCGGGGTCCGCCTGGCCGGCTACGACGAGGTGCTGCCCTTCCTCGCCGCGTACAGCGCAAAGCAGACCGTGCTGGCCGACCCCGACTCGGTCAACTACGCCGTATTCAGCGCGCTGGAAAATAACCCCGCCCTCACCGTCAAGGCCCTGGCCGACCCGCTGCTGCCCATGAAGGGGGTCAAGAACCCCACCGAGCTGGCCCACACCCGCGAATGCCACATCCGGGACGGCGTGGCGATGGTCCGCTTCCAGAAAGAGCTGGAGGAGCGGCTGGCCGCCGGCGAGGCGCTGACCGAACTGACGGTGGACGAGATCCTGCACAAGTACCGCAGCGCCCAGGACAAGTTTTTGACCGAGAGCTTCGGCACCATCGCGGCCTACGGCCCCAACGCCGCCATGATGCACTACCACGCCACCGAGGCAAGCCACGCTGCCCTTGAGCGCCGGGGCTTTCTGCTGGTGGACTGCGGCGGCACCTACATGGACGGCACCACCGACATCACCCGCACCTACCCCCTCGGCCCCCTGACCGAGGAGGAGCGCCTGTGCTATACCTGGACGCTGCAGAGCCACATCGACATGGCCCGGGCCGTCTGGCTGGACTACTGCACCGGCCAGATGCTGGACACCATCGCGCGGGAGCCGCTCTGGCTGCACCTGCTCAACTACCGGTGCGGCACCGGCCACAGCGTCAGCTTTGTGGGCAACGTCCACGAGGGGCCCCACGCCCTGCGCCCGGTCAACCAGGTGCGCTTTGAGCCGGGGATGGTGGTCACCGACGAGCCCGGCGTCTACGAGGGCGGGCGGCTCGGCATCCGCATCGAGAACGAGCTGGAATGCCGCGAGAAGGAGACCAATCAGTACGGCCGCTTCCTCTGCTTTGAGCCGCTGACCTATGTACCCATCGCCACCGGGCCCATCGTGCCCGGGGTGCTCAGCCGCGAGCAGCTGGACTGGCTGAACGCCTATCACCGCGCCGTCTACGAAAAACTCGCCCCCCGCCTGACCGACGGGGAGCGTGAGTGGCTGGCCGCCAAGTGCGCGGCCATCGGCGCGTAACGTTTTACTGTCCCCGCCCGGGGCGGCCGGGGCGCTGGTTTTTGGCCGCCTCGTCGGCGGCGCGGGCGGCGGTGGCGGTCACCTCGTCCCACTTGGCCATGGCCGCCGCGGCCAGGCCCTCGGGCCCGCCGGCGGGCAGGTTGCTCTCGGCGACGTCCACCAGGTACCGGCGGATGGCGGCCTTGTTCTGCTCGTAGAGGCCCAGCTTCTCGTACAGGGCCTTGTAGTAGGGGAAGACGGTGGTCTTCATCCTGAGGGCGGCCGCCGGGCTGACCTGGGTGTGGACGATGCTCTGCGGGTTCTGCACATAGTTGTAGCCGGCCGTCCCAATGGCCGCGAACCGGCCGGCGTACTGGATGTACTGCAGGTTGAACACCAGGTCCTCCGACCAGTGCAGGGTACTGACAAAGAAGATCTCGTGCCCGGTCAGGATGTCCCGGCGGTAGAGCTTGTTCCACAGCACGCCGTAGTAGTAGGAGGCGGGCTTGTCCAGCAGGTGCAGCGCAAAGCTGTCGGTGTCGTACAGCCCCGGCGCAAGGAAGCTGTAGGTGCGCACCTCGGGCGCCTCGTCGGCGGCGTCAGCTTCCGCCAGGGGGGCCGCGGGGTCCTCTTCGGGCCAGAGGGCGGCCAGCTTTTCCTGGATGCGGCGGCCGGCCGCCATCTGCCGCGGGATGACCATTTTATAGGGCGCGATGACCAGGTCGGCGTCGTACTGCTGAGCGGCCGTCACAAGGCTCTCGGTGTAGCCGGGGTCGATGTAGTCGTCGCTGTCCACAAACTGGACGTAGGTCCCCTCGGCCAGGCGCAGCCCCAGGTTGCGGGTGTCGGACACGCCGGAGTTGGCCTTGTCCACCAGCAGGATGCGGCTGTCCACCCGGCGGTAGGCCTCGCAGACCGGCAGGCTGACGTCCTCAGAGCCGTCGTTCAGGATGATGAGCTGAAAGTCGCGGTAAGTCTGCGCCCGGATGCTCTCGATGCAGCGGGCGATGTGGTTCTTGGCGTTGTACACCGGCAGGATGATGCTGACAAGCGGGCGGGACATGGGCGCGCACTTCCTTTCACAGTCTTATCTCATGGTGGCGGCGGGGGTCAGACCCTGCTCCAGTCCAGCTGCTCCCAGCTGGCGAGGAACTGGCTGCTGACCGCCCGCATGGCCCCCTCGTCGGGGGCGGAGGCCGGGTCGGCCACCCCGATGACGTCAAAGCCGGCATCCCGGGCGGTGCGGGCGGCGTAGAGGGCGTCCTCGCAGACCATGCAGCCGGCGGGGTCCGCCCCGCCCAGCCGGGCCAGCGCCTCGTGAAAGACGGCGGGCTGGTGCTTGGTGTGCCCCTCCCCCTGAGAGCAGAGGACGAAGCCGAACCGGTCCAGCACGCCCAGCCGGGCCAGCACCCGCTCGCACATGAACTGCCATGTGGCCGAGCAGACGCACATCTGCGCCCCGGCGTCCGACAGCCGCGCGAGGGTGTCTGCCACCCCCGGCTTGAGGGACACCCCGCGGTACAGCCGGTCCACCGCGTCCATGGCGGCCCGGGTGTAGCCGTCGATGGTCAGGGGCAGGTCGTAGGCGGTGATGAGGTACTGCGCCGTCTCAAAGGCGCTCATGGGCAGCAGCACCCGCCCCAGGTCGGCCGCCGGCTCCCGCCCGAAGCTGCGCACCAGCTCATAGGGCACCTCGGCCCAGATGTGCATGCTGTCGGTCAGGGTGCCGTCCATATCAAAGATCCAGTAGCGGTGGCGCAGCGTCGTGTCTGCCATGGTCTGCCCTCCCAAAATCGTGTTTTCCTCCCGATTATACACGATGCCCCCAGCCTTGTAAATAGAAAGGCCCCTGCCTTGCGGCGGGGGCCTTGCGCTGTATAAGGGCCAGGTGCGGTCAGCCGTCGCCGCCCCGCACCGTCCGCACGCCCTGGGGCGGGCCCTCCCGGTCGGGGCGGGCGTCTGCGTCCAGCAGGGCCTTTTTGACCTGCAGCAGGTTCTGCGGCCCCATCGAGAAGCTGCGCAGCCCCATGTGCAGGTACTGCACCGCGTTGGCGGCGTCGCCGCAGGCCAGCCCGCAGATGCCCACCGGGATGCCGTGGGCCTCGGCGGCGTCCACCGTCATCCGGATCAGCTTGTACATCGCCTTGCTGGTGGGCTGGAAGTACCGCTCGGCGCTGGTCACCTCCCGCCCGGCGGCGTGGGTGTACTGGGTCAGGTCGTTGGTGCCGATGACAAAGAACTCGCACCCGTCCAGGATGAAGTCCTCGGCGGTCAGGCAGGCCGCCGGGATGCTGAGCATGATGCCGAAGGGCACGTCGGGGTTGTAGGCCACCCCCCGCTCTTCCAGGTTGGCGCGGCAGCGGGCCACCAGGTTCATGGCCTCGTCCCAGTCCTCGACGTTGGTCACCATCGGGAAGACGATCCGCAGCGGGCCCACCGCCCCCGCCCGCAGCAGGGCGCGTATCTGGTTTTCAAACCGGCGGGGCTGCCGCAGGCTGGAGCGTATCCCCCGCATCCCCAGATGGGCCGACTGGTCCCCCCGGTAGACGTTGGAGAGGGTGCGGTCCGACCCGAAGTCGAAGGTGCGCACCGTGATGGGCCGGCCCTGCGCCGCGGCGATGCAGGCGGCGTAGTAGTAGTACTGCTCCTGCTCGTCGAAGGTGTTGCCGGCCAATATCTGGTAGTCGCTGCGCAGCAGCCCCACCCCGGCCGCCCCCATCTGGACGGCGCTGGCGATGTCCTCCGGGCCGAAGCAGTTGGCCAGCAGTTCGAAGGGCTCGCCGTCCCGGGTGACGCAGGGCAGGTCCTGCACGGCGGTCTCGGCGGCCGGCTCGTCGGCGCGCTGCCCGGCGCATATGCGGCTGACGATCTGCTGGCGGGCGTCGGCGTCGGGGTCGAGGATGCAGCTGCCGTCGTCGGCGTCCAGCGCCACGATCCGCCCGTCGCAGTCGTCCAGAAAGTCCCGCCCCACCTGGATGATGCTGGGGATCCGCCGCGCCCGGGCGATGATGGCCGCGTGGCTGAGGGTGCTGCCCTCCGATGTGATGATGCCCAGCACCATCCCCGCCGGGATGCAGAACAGGTCGCTGGGCATCAGCTTGTCCGCCGCCAGGATGACCGGGTGGTCGAGGGTCAGCAGCACCCGGGGCCGCCCGGCCAGGATGTTCACCACCCGCTGGGTGACGTCCAGGATGTCGACGTTGCGCAGCTGTAAGTAAGCGTTGTCGGTCATGGCCAACAGCTTATCCGCATACCGCTGGCCCACCCGGTTCATGGCCTCGGCCGCGCCGGTGCCCGACTGTATGTAGGAGCGCACCTCCCCCATGAAGGTCTCGTCCTCCAGCAGCATGCTCTGGAAGGTGAAGATGGCCTTTTCCCCCTCGGCCGAGCGGCCGGCCATCGACTCCAGCTCGTTCTGCGCGATCCGCACCGCCTCCCGCAGGACCAGCAGCTCCTTTTCGGGGTCGTGCTGCCCGCGGATGAACAGGTAGTTCTCCCGCTTGAGCAGACTGACCTGCCCCAGCACCAGCCCGGGCGAGACCGATATGCCCTTGTATCGCTTCATTCTCGTTTCACCTCCGTTTGCGCCTTGTCCGTCTGTGTTTATAAAAGCGCCCGGCGCACCAGCGCCTGCAGATAGACTTTGGGCTGCAGCGCCGCCCGCGCCGCCAGGGCGCCGCCCCTGCCCTCCCCCGGCTCGAACAGCGGGTCGAAGGCGGCCAGCTTCTCCTCGTCGCACACAGCCAGGAAGGCCTGCCCCAGCTGCTCCACCGTGTACAGGCGGGCCGGGTCCACCCCGGCCTCCTCGGCGGCGGCCTCCAGGGGGGCCAGCGGCCCGTCGCTCAGCCCGGCCAGCGCCAGGGTGACGGCGGCGGTCAGGTGGGCGGCCGGCCAGCGGCCCCGCACCGCCTCCTGCAGGGGGTCCAGCCGCGCCCGGAAGGCGGCGGCCGCCTCGGCCGAGCCCGGCAGGGCGATGGGGTAGGCGTCCCCCCGCACCCGCCCGAAGGCCCGCAGCGCGTCGTAGTAGCCCAGCTCGATGTTCCGCCGGGCGGTGGCCGGGTCGAAGCGCAGGATGTCCCCCAGCTCCCAGTGGCTGCGGATAAGGGTGGTGGGCAGCCCGGTGCGGTTGGGCCGGGTGATGCCCAGACCCTCCAGGTCGACGCAGACCAGCTCCTCCGCGCCCATCCGGGCGGCCAGGCTGACCGGCATGTTGTCGGCGTAGCCCCCGTCCATATAGGCCACCCCGTCGATGGTCCGCGCCTGCATGGCCGGGAAGAAGGCCGCCGACGCCAGCAGGTAGTCCCCCACCTGCCCGGCGGGTATCTCGTCGAGGGTCAGCTCCCGCGGGCGCAGGCCCCGCCGCTCCACCGTCACAAGGCCGAAGCGGATGGGCGCGGCCCGCAGAGCGTCCTCGTCCAGGACCCGGGCCACGATCCCCTCCAGCGGCGATACGTCCAGGCCCCCCTCGGCCACGAACTGCCGGGCCATCTCCCGCAGCCCCTCCAGCCCCGAGCCGGGGGCCGGCAGCTCCATTACGTCGGCGCTGCGCAGCATCAGCCACATATCGCGGGCCGTCTCGTACAGGTCGAGGACGTACATCGCCCCGTTCAGGCAGCCGACGCTGGTGCCGGTCACCACATCGGCCCGCCAGCCCAGCTCGCTCAGCGCCCGCCAGACCCCCACCTGGTAGCTGCCCCGTGCGCCGCCGCCCGCCAGCACCAGCCCGCGCGCCGGCCCGGCCCGCTGCGGCGCAGTGCGCAGCGCCTGCGGCTCTTTCAGCAGTTCCTGCATCGATTCCTGCGGCATGGCGGCCACCTCCCGGCGTATGTACAGGGCGTATAGTCTTACATTCCTATTATAGCACAAGGAGGCCCCGAATGCCCCCTCCCCGGCAGGGCGCAGCCTGCACAAAGTTCAGACCTCGTTTCAAGATGTAGCATACCAGCCCCCTGCGCACTACCCACCCGCCGCCTTTTGTGGTATACTAAGGGCAAACTGTGATACAGGAGGCACCCACTATGGAATGGACCGACATCCGGCTGACGGTGGCCCAGAAGGACGCCGAGGCCGCCGAAGCCGCCGCTACCATGATCGCGGAGGGCGGCATCTACATCGAGGACTACAGCGACATCGAGCAGCAGGTGGCCGAGATCGCCCACGTCGACCTGATCGAGCCCGAACTGCTGGCAAAGCCCCGGGACGTGGTCGTCATCCACATCTACCTCGAGCCGGGGGCCCAGCCGGCCGAGACCCTGGCCGCCGTCGCCGCCCGGATGGAGGCGGCCGGCATCCCCTACACCGTCGAGACCGCCGGCGTCGAGCAGGAGGACTGGCAGAACGCCTGGCGCAAGTACTACCACCCCATGGACATCGGCAGGCGGCTGGCGGTGGTCCCCTCCTGGCAGGACTACCCCACCGGCCGCATCGCCCTGCGGCTGGACCCCGGCCTTGCCTTCGGCACCGGCGGCCATGAGACCACCAGCCTCTGCCTCGAGGCCCTGGACGAGCTGGTGGCCGGGGGCGAGCGTGTGCTGGACATCGGCACCGGCAGCGGCATCCTGGCCATCGCCGCCCTCAAACTGGGGGCTGCCGCCGCCGAGGGGGTGGACATCGACCCGGTGGCCGTCCGCACTGCCTGCGAGAACGCCGCGCTGAACGGCGTGGCCGACCGCTTCACCGGCCTTGAGGGCGACCTGTCCGACAAGGCGTCGGGCCGGTACGACATCATCACCGCCAACATCGTGGCCAACGCCATCATCGCCCTGGCCCCGGCTGTGCCCGGGCTGCTGGCCGCGGGGGGCCGCTTCATCGCCAGCGGCATCATCGACACCCGCGCCGACGAGGTAGCCGCCGCCCTTACAGCCGCCGGCCTCGGCCCCATCGCCCGCCGCGACAAGCGGGGCTGGGTCTGCTTTGTCTGCGGAGGTGTGTGAGATGCCCCACCGCTACTTTACCACCGAGGTCTGGCCGGACGAGGGCCGGGCGGTGCTGCGGGGGGCCGACGCCCACCACCTGGCCCGGGTGATGCGGGCCAAACTGGGGGACACCGTCCTGCTCTGCGACGGGCAGGCGGTGGAGTACACCGCCGCCATCACCGGCTTTGGGGAGGACCTGGTCGAGTTCTCGGTGCAGCCGGGGGTCCCCTCGGCCGCCGAGCCCCCGGTCGAGCTGACCGTCCTGGCCGGCTACCCCAAGCAGGACAAGCTGGAGCAGATCATCCGCCACGGGGTGGAGCTGGGGGCCGCCCGGTTCGTCCCCTTCTTCAGCCGGTACTGCGTGGCCGCCCCCAAAAAAGAGGAGCAGAAGAATCAGCGGTACAGCCGCATCGCCGCCGAGGCCGCCAAACAGTGCGGCCGCGGCATCCTGCCCGAGGTGGCCCTGCCGCTGCCCAACTTCGGGGCGGTCTGCCGCACCTTCGGCCAGTACGACCTGGTGCTGTTCTGCTATGAGTGCGGGGGCGTGCCTTTGCGGCAGGCCCTGGCCGACCTGCCCGCCCCGGACGGGCGGCGGGCGCGCATCGCCATCGTGACCGGCGCTGAGGGCGGCTTCGCCCCCGAGGAGGCCGCCGCGGCCGCCGCGGCCGGCGCGGTGACGGTGGGGCTGGGGCCCCGCATCCTGCGCTGCGAGACCGCGCCCCTGGCCGTCCTGGCCGCCGTTTTGACCCTGGCCGGCGGGCTGGAATAAAGCCTTTCGCTTTCTTGCTGTCTTTTTTAGCTTCCTTGACGGCAACTTTTGCCCCGCTGCTCAAAAAACGTCGTACCTGCGCAAAATAGCGCGAAGGGCTGCGTTGGGCGGCGGGGCCTTTTTATGCAATGTACACAAATGGCCAGGTGATTCTCAAAAAATCCATAGCTTTTTCCTACGAAGTGTGTTACAATATTGTTACGCAAGTGTGAACGCGCTGGCAACCAGCAGCGCGCAGGCACACCCTTTTTATGGCAAGGGGGCGGCATGCGTGTGGCCGCCCCGTGTACAAGGGAGGATTTTTGTTATGATGAAGTTTCTGCAAAAACTGGGCAAGTCTCTGATGCTGCCCGTGGCCGTGCTGCCCATATGCGGCCTGCTGATGGGCATCGGCTACGCCCTGTGCCCGTCCACCATGCAGGGTGGCTCGGTCACCGGTCTGACCCAGATCATTGGTTTCCTGCTGGTCAAGGCGGGCGGCGCCCTGATCGACAATATGCAAATCCTGTTCGTCATCGGCGTTGCGGTCGGCATGGCGGACGAGCCGGACGGCACCCCCGCCCTGGCCGGCCTTGCCTCCTGGCTGATGATCCAGCAGCTGCTGAGCACCGGCGTGGTCTCCACCATCATGCCCAACGTGGTCGATGGCACCACCGAGTTCCTCGCCTTCAGCAAGATCTCCAACCCCTTCATCGGCATCCTGTGCGGCCTGATCGGCGCTTTCGCCTACAACCGCTTCAAGAACACCCAGCTGCCTGACTTTTTGGCCTTCTTCAGCGGCAAGCGCTTTGTCGCCATGGCCGCCGCGGTCATCTCGATCGTGGCGTCGGTCATCCTGCTGTTCGTCTGGCCTCTGGTCTTCGGCGCTCTGGTCGCCCTGGGCAATGGCATCGCCAGCATGGGCGCCATCGGCGCGGGTCTGTACGCCTTCTTCAACCGCCTGCTGATCCCCATCGGCATGCACCACGCCCTGAACAACGTGTTCTGGTTTGACACCATCGGCCTGGGCGACCTGACCAACTTCTGGGCCGGCAAGACCAGCGCCGACGTCTCCTGGAGCCTCGGCATGTACATGTCCGGCTTCTTCCCCTGCATGATGTTCGGCGTGCCCGCGGCTGCCGCCGCCATGATCGCCACCGCCAAGAACAAGAAGGCCGCCGCCGGCCTGCTGATCTCGACCGCCATCTGCGCCTTCGTCTGCGGCGTCACCGAGCCGTTCGAGTTCTCCTTCATGTTCGTGGCCTTCCCGCTGTACGTTGTGTACGCTGTGCTGTACGGCATCTTCACCGTCATCACCTACTACACCGGCTTCCGCGCAGGCTTCTCCTTCTCGGCCGGCGCCACCGACCTGGTCTTCTCGGCCTCGCTGCCTGCCGCTGAAAAGACCTGGATGATCATCCCCCTGGGCATCGGCGCCGCCGTCGTCTTCTTCGTGGTCTTCTACGCCCTGATCAAGGCCTTCAACTTCAAGACCCCCGGCCGTGAGGACGAGGATGAAAACACCGACGCCGAGAAGAAGGTCGTCCTGGCCAACAACAACTTCACCGAAGTGGCTGCGGGCGTCCTGGCTGCCGTGGGCGGCAAGGACAACGTCAAGAACGTCGAGTACTGCGCCACCCGCCTGCGCTTCGAGATCAAGGACTACACCGCCGTGGATGAAAAGGCTGTCAAGGCTGCCGGCGCCGCCGGCGTCATCCGGCCCAGCAAGAACGCCTGCCAGGTCATCATCGGCACCAAGGTCCAGTTCGTCTACGACGAGCTGAAGAAGATGCTGTAAGCCGCCCCGCGGCCCGGCATCCGGTATCTAGCGCCATCGACGGGGGCTGGTTGCCCCGTCTCCCCTGATCCCCCATACATCTGCCGCCGGGGGCGGGCCGAACGTGCCCCGCTTCCGGCGGCCGTGTGTTTTGCGGGCGGTTTAGGCTCTGTTTCGATCGTTTCTGCACATACAACAGGTTACAACAGCTAAAAACAGGAGGTTTTGCACCATGAAGATCATCCGCGCCAAAGACTATCAGGAGATGTCCCGCAAGGCTGCCGCCGTCATCGCCTCGCAGCTGATCATCAAGCCGGACTGCGTGCTGGGCCTGGCCACCGGCGGCTCCCCGGTGGGCACCTACGCCAAGCTGGTGGAGTGGTACAACCAGGGCGACCTCGACTTCTCCCAGGTGACCACCGTCAACCTGGACGAGTACCGCGGCCTGCCCCGCACCCATGACCAGAGCTACTGGTACTTCATGCAGGAGAACCTGTTCAGCCACGTCAACGTCCGCCCCGACGCCGTCCATGTGCCCGACGGTTCCAACCCCGACGCCGAGGCCGCCTGCAAGGCCTACGACAAGATCATCCACGACGTGGGCGGCATCGACCTGCAGCTGCTGGGCATCGGCCCCGACGGCCACATCGGCTTCAACGAGCCGGCCGACCACTTCCCCCTCGGCACCCACTGCGTCGACCTGACCGAGAGCACCATCGAGGCCAACAAGCGCTTCTTCGGCGGCAACGCCGACCTTGTGCCCAAGCAGGCCTACACCATGGGCGTCGGCACCATCATGCAGGCCCGCAAGGTCCTGATGGTGGCCAACGGCAAGGGCAAGGCTGAGATCATCAAGCAGGCTTTCTTCGGCCCGGTCACCCCCGAGGTGCCCGCCTCCATCCTGCAGATGCACCCCGACTTCACCCTAGTGGCCGACGAGGAGGCACTGTCTCTCATTTGAGGTGAACTGCCATGATCATCAAAAACGCGCTTGTCTATACCCCGGCGCACACCTTTGCCCCGGGGGACCTGGCCGTCCGTGACGGCCGCATCGACCCCGACACCGCCCCCCGCCCCGGCGAGGAGGTGGTGGACGCCGGCGGGCTGTACGCCCTGCCGGGTCTGGTCGACCTGCACTTCCACGGGGCGGTGGGCCACGACTTCTGCGACGGCACTGAGGAAGCCATCCAGGCCATCGCCGACTTTGAGGGCAGCAAGGGCGTCCTCGCCATCTGCCCCGCCACCATGACCTATTCGGAGGAGATCCTCGGCAGGGTGATGGACGCCGCCGCAGCCCATCAGAACGGCCGCGGGGCCGACCTTGTGGGCATCAACATGGAGGGGCCCTTTATCAGCCCCGAAAAGCTGGGCGCCCAGAACCCCATCTACCTCCACGCCCCCAACGTCGGGATGTTCCGCCGGCTGCAAAAGCGGGCGGGCGGGCTGATCAAGCTGGTGGACATCGCCCCCGAGGTGGACGGAGCCCTCGACTTCATCGCCCAGTGCAAGGATGAGGTGCGCATCTCCATCGCCCACACCTGCACCAGCTACGACACCGCCATCCGCGCCTTTGAGGCGGGCGCGTCCCACATGACCCACCTCTACAACGCCATGCCCGGCATCACCCACCGCGAGCCCGGGCCCATCATCGCCGCGCTGGAGCGCCGCGCCGAGGTCGAGCTGATCACCGACAACGTCCACATCCACCCGGCTGTGGTGCGGTTCACCTTCTCGACCTTCGGGGACGACCGGGTCATCCTGATCGCCGACAGCATGATGGCCTGCGGCCTGCCCGACGGCCAGTACAGCCTGGGCGGCCAGGCGGTCACCGTCACCGGGCCCCGCGCCACCCTGACCGAGCACCCCGGCGTCATCGCCGGCAGCGCCACCTGCCTGTACGACTGCATGAAGCGCGCCGTGCTGGAGATGGGCGTCCCGCTGGAAAGCGCCGTCCGCGCCGCCAGCGAGAACCCGGCCCGCAGCATCGGCGTCGACGCCGACTACGGCTCCCTCGCGCCGGGGCGGTACGGCAACGTCATCCTGGCCGACAAGTCCCTTGACATCCAGACGGTCTACCGCCGGGGCGTCTCCATCCTGTAAGCCGCCTGCCCCCGTTTTGGCGCTTTTGCCGGAAGGGGCGGGGTGATTTTCTCCACTTTCACAGGGAATGTAAAATCCAGAGCGATACAAAGGGCTCGGATTTTACATTCCCTTTTCTTTTGGGCCAAAGCCGCACCAAAACTTTACACCGATTTTCCCTTGCCATGGTCGCAGCGCGATGTGTTCCGGTGTACAATGAAGGCGTTCCCGAGAGGAATGCAACAAGAAAAAGATCACCGGGCAAACATGGCCCCGGTCCCTTGATTTGGAGGAAATCTGTTATGAAAAAGATCGATCGTCGCTCCTTCCTGGCTGTCTGCGGCGCCGTGGCCGCGGCCGGTGTGCTGACCGCCTGCGGCGGCAGCTCTTCCAGCTCCACCGCCGCTTCCAGCTCCACTGCTTCTTCTGCTTCGTCTGCCGCCGCCTCGTCTGAGGCCGCTCTGTCCGGCACCGTCTCCACCGGCGGCTCCACCTCGATGAACAGCGTCATCGAGGCCCTGAGCGAGGGCTTTGCCGAGGTCGCCCCCGACGTCACCGTCAGCTACGACCCGACCGGTTCGGGCGCCGGCATCACCGGCGCGGTCGAGCAGACCCTGGACATCGGCCTTGCCTCCCGTGCGCTGCACGACGATGAGACCGGCGTCACCGCCACCACCGTCGCCCTGGACGGCATCGCCATGGTGGTCAACAACGAGAACCCCGTCTCTGACCTGAGCATCGAGCAGCTGGCCCAGATCTTCACCAAGGAGATCACCAACTGGGCCGACGTCGGCGGTGAGGACGGCGAGATCGTCGTCATCGGCCGCGAGGCCGGCTCCGGCACCCGCGACGGCTTTGAGAGCATCGTCGGCGTCGAGGACGCCTGCGTCTACGACCAGGAGCTGACCGCCACCGGCGCCGTCATCTCGGCCGTCGCCTCCAACAAGCTGGCCATCGGCTACGCCTCCCTGTCCGCCGTCGGCGATACCGTCAAGACCCTGACCGTCGAGGGCGTCGAGTGCAGCGAGGCCACCGTCCTGGACGGCACCTACAAGGTGCAGCGCCCCTTCAACTTCATCACCAACGACTCGGTCGAGCTGTCCGCCGCCGCGCAGGCTTTCATCGACTTCGCCGTCAGCGAGGACGCCGCCGAGCTGATCCGCCTGGCCGGCGCTGTCCCCCTGGTGGACGCTGAGTAAGGGTTCGCCCTTCTCTACGCCCGGGTCCGCGACCTGAAGATACATCCCGCCTGGGGCCTTGTGTCCCGGGCGGTTTTTGGGCAGGGCCCTTTTGATCTGATCCTGTTACCATGGGGGTTACTATGAAACAGCGCAACTCCGCTTCCGGCGCCATCGTGATCCGGAAATTCACCAAGCCCCACAACGCCGCCGAATGGCTGGAGCTGGTGATGAACACCATCTTCTTCCTCTGCGGCATCCTGGCCATCGGCTGCGTCGCCCTGATCACCGTCTACATGGTCATCTCGGGCCTGCCCGCCATCGGCCAGATCGGCATTGTGGACTTCCTCTTCGGCCAGGAGTGGGCCTCCACCGCGGCCGAGCCCAAGTACGGCATCCTGCCCTTCATCCTCTCCAGCGTCTACGGCACGCTGGGTGCGGTCATCATCGGCATCCCCATCGGCCTTCTGACGGCGGTCTTTCTCTCCAAGGCGGCCGCGCCCAAGCTGCGGACGGTGGCCACCTCCGCCATCGAGCTGCTTTCGGGCATCCCCAGCGTCATCTTCGGCCTGCTGGGCATGCAGCTGCTGGTCCCCGCCGTGGCCGCCGTCTTTGGCCGGGCGTCGGGCGCCTGCCTGCTCAGCGCCATCCTGGTGTTGTCCATCATGATCCTGCCCAGCATCGTCTCGGTGTCGGTGACGGCCCTCAACGCCGTCCCCCGCGAGTATGAGGAGGGCAGCCTCGCCCTCGGCGCCACCGACGCCGAGACCTGGTTCAAGGTCAGCGTCCCCGCCGCCAAGAGCGGCATCGCCGCCGGCATCGTGCTGGGCATCGGCCGCGCCGTCGGCGAGGCCATGGCGGTCATGATGGTGGCCGGCAACAGCCCCAACATGCCCGGCATCTTCAAGAGCGTCACCTTCCTGACCACCGCCATCGCCAAGGAGATGAGCTACGCCAGCGGCCTGCAGCGCCAGGCTCTGTTCAGCATCGGCCTGATCCTGTTCATCTTCATCATGATCATCAACCTGGTGCTCAACTTCTTCCTGAAGGGAGGCAGCGACAATGAAAAGTAACCGCTACGCTGATTTCTCCCCCTCCCGCCGTCTGTGGAACCAGTTCTTCACCGGCGCGGTATGGGTGGCTGCCATCTTTGTCATCGCCCTGGTGGTGGGCATCATCGGCATGGTGCTGATCCGGGGCCTGCCCCACGTCAGCTGGACCTTCCTCACCACCACTTCCAGCATCCTGCGGGGCACCAAGGGCATCCTGCCCGCCATCATCAACACCCTGTACATCATCCTCCTCACCCTGGTCATCGTACTGCCTCTGGGCGTGGGCGCCGCGGTCTACCTGACCGAGTACGCCACCAACCGCAAGCTGATCGCCATGATCGAGTTCACCAACGAGACCCTGGCCGGCATCCCCAGCATCATCTACGGCCTGGTGGGTATGCTGGTGTTCGCCCAGGCTCTGGGCTTCCAGACCAGCCTGCTGTCGGGCAGCCTGACCCTGGTCATCATGACCCTGCCTACCATCATCCGCACCACCCAGGAGTCCCTCAAGACCGTCCCCATGGGGTATCGTGAAGGCGCCATGGGCCTGGGCGCAGGCAAATGGCACATCATCCGCACCATCGTGCTGCCCTGCAGCATCGACGGCATCGTCACCGGCTGCATCCTGGCCATCGGCCGTATCGTGGGCGAAAGCGCCGCGCTGCTGTTCACCGCCGGCGCAGCCCAGGTCATCGCCAGCAATATCCTGGAGGCCTACACCTCCAACGGCGCGTCCCTGTCGGTGCTGCTGTACCTGCGCGCGTTCGAGAATGGCGACTTTGACTCCGCCTGGGGCATCGGCGCCGTGCTGCTGATCCTGGTCCTGATCATCAACATCGCCGCCCGTCTGGCTAAGAAGCATCTCCGTCAAAAGGGCTGATATAGTGAGGTATAACGATATGGAAACGCAAAACGCCACCCCTGTCATCTCGGCCAAAGACCTGAACCTGTGGTACGGGGATTTCAAGGCACTGAAGTCAATTTCTCTGGATGTGGGCGAGCGGGAGATCACCGCTCTGATCGGACCTTCCGGCTGCGGCAAGTCCACCTTCCTTAAGACCCTGAACCGTATGAACGACCTGGTGCCCAATGTGCGCATCGAGGGCAAGGTCACCCTGAAGGGGGAAGACATCTTTGGACCCAACATGGTGCTGACCACCCTGCGCCGCCGCGTGGGCATGGTGTTCCAGAAGGCCAACCCCTTCCCCATGAGCATCTACGACAACATCACCTACGGTCCCAAGCTGCACGGCGTCCGCCGCAAAGAGGAGCTGGACGAGATCGTGGAGAGCAGCCTGCGGGGCGCCGCCCTGTGGGATGAGGTGAAGGACCGCCTGAAAAAGAGCGCCCTGGGCCTGTCCGGCGGCCAGCAGCAGCGTCTGTGCATTGCCCGCGCCCTGGCTGTCAAGCCCGAGGTCCTGCTGATGGAT
>DWXX01000080.1 GCA_019118985.1 Candidatus Faecalibacterium faecipullorum | reverse complement strand
CGGGCGTGGCCGGTGCCCTTCTGGCGCCAGGGCTTCTTGCCGCCGCCCGAGACTTCCTTGCGGATCTTGGTGTTCTGGGTGCCCTGGCGCTGGTTGGCCAGGAAGTTCACGACTGCGATGTGAACAGCCTTCTCGTTCGGGGTGATGCCGAACACGGCGTCGGAAAGCTCGATCTCGCTGACCTTTTTGCCGTTCCGATCGACTACGTCAAATTTTGCCATTGTAGCTTTCCTCCTTAGGCCTTCACGCTGTTGGCCAGGGTGATGATGGTGCCCTTAGTGCCGGGCACTGCACCCTTGACAGCGATCAGATTGTTCTCGGTATCCACCTTGACCACCGTCAGGTTCTGCACGGTGACCCGCACAAAGCCCATGTGGCCGGGCAGGCGCTTGCCGGGATAAACGCGGCTGGGGGTCGAGGTCGAGCCGTTGGAACCTGCATGCCGTGCAACGGGGCCGGTGCCGTGGCTCTCGCGCAGGCGGTGCTGGCCGTAGCGCTTGATGACGCCCTGGTAGCCCTTGCCCTTGGAGATGCCGGCCACGTCCACCTTATCGCCAGCGGCGAAGACGTCAGCCTTGATCACATCGCCCACATTCAGACCGGACACGTCCTCGAGGCGGAACTCGCGGAGAGTCTTCTTGGGGGCCACGTTGGCCTTCTTGAAGTGGCCTGCTGCTGCCTTGTTGACCTTCTTGGCGGAAACCTCGCCAAAGCCAAGCTGGACAGCCTGATAGCCGTCGCTCTCGACAGTCTTCTTCTGCACCACGGTGCAGGGGCCTGCCTCGATGACGGTCACAGGGATGACCTTGCCATTTTCGTCAAACAGCTGGGTCATACCGACCTTTTTGCCGATAATGCCTTTAACCATTTTCTTTTCCTCCTGTAAAGGTTATTGGTTGGCGGCGCACGTCACCGCCAACATGACCCCTCGGGAAACGAGGGCATCGATCCGTGCTTGTTACAGCTTGATCTCGATGTCCACGCCAGCGGGGAGCTGGAGGCTCATCAGAGCCTCGACCGTCTTGTTGGACGGCTTCAGAATGTCGATCAGGCGCTTGTGGGTGCGGCTCTCGAACTGCTCGCGGCTGTCCTTGTACTTGTGGGTCGCACGCAGCACGGTGACCACCTCACGGTCGGTGGGCAGGGGGATGGGGCCGGACACGCGGGCGCCGGTGCGCTTCGCGGTCTCAACGATCTTCTCTGCCGCCGCATCGATCAGCTGGACATCGTAGCTCTGAAGACGGATTCTGATTTTTTCCTTGACTGCCATTTGGTTGTGCCTCCTAATAATGTGTAGTTGGGCAACTCGATCAATCACTGCACACTGCTCCGGGTGTCTCACATCTTCGCATTAGAAAAGCCGGTAAACCGCCACGCAGTTTTCCCGGAAAGAGATTCTAGCAAAGACAGGCAGACATTGGTCCGGCGCAGCCGCATGGCGGCGGGGGACATATCCCTTCACTCACAGTAATTCTTTCGCCCGGTTCAAAGATCGGACATACTCCGCGGAAATAACCCGCATCGGCTATCTGCCGTGCGGCAACCTCCCGCATCAACGCATATCGCGGCCTGCACGACTTGTATCGCACAAGCCCCTTGCAGCCGACAAATAGTTTACCATACCTGCGGCCGTTTTGCAAGCCCTTTTTTGAAAAAAATCAAACTTTTTTGCGCGGGTTTTTGCCGCCCGCCGCCTTTCTATGATACGATACCCGCAGCCACAGCGCAAGTAGAAATTTGTGCAGGATTTATAAAAATTTCGCTCATTTTTTGGCGCCGCCCCTTGCTGCAGCTGTACCAAACAGACTTTAGTGTTTTTTAGAGCATTTTAGAGTAAACCGCTCCGCCGCACAAGGCAGACGGAGCGGAGTCGGCTTTTGATCTTGATAAATCGCCTATTGTTCTGTTTAGAGTTCGTTTGCAGAATTTTAGAGTAGGCGAGTGATCCGCATCTCATTTTGCCGCCTGCAAAGTATAGTACTTTCTGGGGTCTTTTAACGAGGTGGCATGTTCTGTCAGGATTCCCTGCGCGACCATCTTTTTCAAGTGCTGCAGAATGGTGGGGCGCGATTTTCCTGTCGTCTCGATCAAAACGCGGGGGGTACATTTATCCAGATTGGCAATATAGAAAACCAGTTCCCTGTCCAAAGGCTCCAACTCTTTCCAGTACTGCTGAACCTGCTGCGACTCAAGCCTGCGCAGCGATCGCGCAGCGATGTTGTTCTTCAGCACAAGCAGCACTGTGTTGTAATTTGGCTCGCTGAAAACAGGCGGATCAAGGAAATAGGACTCCATATCCGTATAGATGCGCTTGACTCCTTCGTTCAGCTCGCGCACATACCCAAAGTCGCCAAGCACCCGTGCGATGAGGGGATTGCGGGAAAAGCGGGTGTTCTGGATGTTATCCACCGTAACGATGCTCGGCAGGCGCCCGGGACTGGAAATTTCGAGCCGGTCATCATACATGACAACGCGAATGTAGTCCCCTTGCAGCGAATAATCCCTGTGGGTCACAGCATTGACGATCCCTTCCATCCAGGCAAAAGACGGGTACTCCGGAATTTTACGAAAAACACCGTCCCGATCCAGTCGCTGAAATTCCCGCATCTGCGATTCCAGCAGGATACGGCTCTCGCCTACGGTCAATGGCAGCGCCTTCTCCAGCGTTATGTCTTTGATCAGGTTGAACCGTTCACCCACCTGTGCAGTCGTCCCTTCATAGCGAAGGAAACGGACCCGCGCTCCCGGCAGATACTGCGTCGGGCATTTTCCAAACAGAAGTACTGCCGCAACGGTGATTTTGAGCTGTCCGTCCTTTTCCCGGATCAGACCGCGTCCTTTCAAGACATCCAATGCAGAACTTGCGGATACATTCAACCGCTCGGTATACTGACGAATTAGATCTGCATCCAGATCGTCCAGTGTGGCGTCGTCGATCAGGCGCGATTCGTAGCTTTTGATCCCCTTGGAGTATTCCAGCGCGGCGAGCGTTTCTGCGTTCAGTTTGCGGGTCGCATCCCCTACGCGCAGATACGCCTCCCCATTCTTCATTTTTATGATTTCATTTGCACTGGGTGCGACATGAAAAAGCATCAGCCGGCCGCTCTCGCCATTGTCCAGTGTGCAGGGCACCATCTCCACCTGATAGTCTGGAGGCAACTGCAGATAGTCAAACGCAGCCTGGCGAAATTCATTTTCCTTCTCGGTGCAAACGCCTGTAAAGCAGCCGTCATCCTCTATCCCCATTGCGATCAGTCCGCCCGACGCATTTGCGAACGCCGAGAGCTGATGGGCAAAATCTTTCGCCGCCAGACGGGCGCTTTTTCGGTCAAAGAACTGGCCTTCCGGCATTGATCTCAGCTTCTCAGCCGAGAGCGACGGATCGATCTTGGAAAATGTCATCTTGGACGCCTCCTTCCGCTCATCATATTACCACCGCTCTGACTTATGCACAGCAGAAACACGTCGGCACAAAATTCATTTCTTCCGCAGCCGTTCGGCCAGGGCGGGGTCGGGGGTGATGTAGGCTGTCTCGTATTGGTCGTACAGCACCATGCCCGGCTTGAGGCCGGCGGTCTTGCGGATGTTCTTCACTTCGGTGTAGTCCACCGCCACCTTGACCCCCTTCGCCTGGCTGGAGTGCAGCACCGCCAGCTGGGCGGCCTCCTCGCGGGTGCGGTCGGGGATGTCCCGGCCGCCGCTCAGCACCACCGTGTGGCTGCCAGGGGCGTTTTTGGTGTGGAACCACAGGTCCTTGCCGCGGGCGGTGTGCAGGGTCAGCCGGTCGTTCTGGAGGTTGTTGCGCCCCACCAAGATTTCGAACCCGTCCGAGGAGGTGTAGCGATAGAAGTCGGCGGGGCGCTGCTTTTTGTCCCGGGGCTTATAGTATTTCAGGTAGCCCTGGCTTTTCAGCTCGGCCCGTATCTCGTTGAGGGCGGCCTCGCCGGGGGCGCTCTCCACCTCATAGAGGACGGTCTCGAGGTAGGCGATCTCCTTTTCGCCCTCTTCCAGCAGGCCGGCCAGCATCCGGGCGGCGGTCTGCTTTTTCTTGTAGCTCTTGAAGTAGTTCTGGGCGTTCTGGCTGGGGGTGTAGCGGACGTCGAGGGGGATGGTCGCCTCGGTGCCGTCGTACCAGTTGGGGACGGTGATGCTCTTCATCCCCTTCTCGGCGCGGTAGAGGTTGGCCGACAGCAGCTCGCCGTACAGCCGCAGCTGCTCGCTCTTTTCGCTGGCGGCCAGTTCCTCTTTGCGGGCGGCCTGCTTGCGGACGGCCCGCTCGTACATATTGTGCACCGCCTTGTGCAGCTCGCGGCTCTTGGTGCGCAGCCGCTCGGCCCGGTCTTTCTCGGCGTAGTAGCCCTCCAGCATCTCGCAGAAGGAGGGCCACCGCCGCACCTCGTACCCGGCGCCGTACTGCTGCGGGCAGAAGAAGGTGTACTCGATCAGCTTGCCGTCGGGGCCCGCCACGCTGCAGGGGGCGCCGCCGGCGGCGTGCTCGGTCTTCAGCTCTTCGACGGCATCCAGCAGGCGGCGCTTGCCGGCCTCGTCCAGCTCGCAGGCGATCTTCTCTTCGGGGCCGAAGGCGCGCCAGGCCGCCTCGCGGCAGACCACCGGGCCCACCCCCGCCACCGTCCGGCTCAGCGCCGCGGCCACCGGCAGGTCTTTCTGGCAGGCCGCCGCCACGATGGCCGCCCCGCTCGCCGCCAGAAAATCGGGCCGCGCGGGCTTGGGGGGCACGGTGTAAGCCAGCCCCGGCAGCAGCTGCCGGATCTCGCTGTCCTCAAAGTCCACCCGCTTGAGCGCGTCGATGATCCGGCCGCTCTGCACCAAAACCAGGTTGGAGTAGCGGCCCATCAGCTCGGCGCAGAGGGTGTTGGTGACAAGGTCCCCCATCTCGTTGGTACACAGAAAGTCGAAGTAGACGATGCGGTCCCCCGGCTCCATCCGGACGGCGGTCAGCCGGCCGCCGGTCAGGTGCTTGCGCATCAGCATGCAGAAGGAGGGCGGGGTCTCGGGGTTTTCAAAGCTCTCGCCGGTCAGGCAGACCCGCGCCGACCCGCTGCGGGCCGACAGCAGCAGGCTGTAGGTCTCGGTGCGGGTGCGCAGGGTGAGGACCAGCTCGTCCCTTGTGGGCTCAAATATCTTTGCGATCTTGGCGTCGGTCACCACGCGGCCCAGTTCGGCCGCCGTCAGCGCCAATGTAGCGGCATCCAGTGCCATGCTCTTCCCCCTTTCGGGTCGTTGTGGGTGCTATATTATAAATAGGTAAAGGGGTCGCGGTTCTCCCGGCTTGCAAAGACCGCCAGCCCCGGCACCGCCTGCTGCAGCCGGGCGGCCAGGGCCGCGGCGGCCGGGTACTCGGTGGCGTAGTGGCCCGCGGCGACAAGGCCCAGCCCCAGCCGCGCCGCGTCGATGGCGTGGTGGTGGCCCGCCTCGCCGGTCAGCAGGCAGTCGGCCCCGGCGGCCAGCGCCTCTTCCAGCAGGCTGCCCCCCGACCCGCTGATGACCGCCAGCCGGCGGACGGGGCGGCCGTTGTCGGCGTACTTGACCTGCACCGCCGGCCCCGCGAGGGGCGGCACGCAGAAGCCGCCCAGACGCTCCGCCGCCAGGGCGGCCAGCGCCGGGACGGTGCAGGGCTCGATGGCGCCCACCCGGCCGCAGCCGTTCGCGATGGGCGCGGTGTCCGTCATACCCAGAATGCCGGCCAGGGTGTCGTTGACGCCCCCCTCGGCCGCGTCGAAGTTGGTGTGCATACAGATGGCCGAGATGCCCGCCTGCACCAGCAGGAAGGGCAGGTCCCGGCCGTCCAGCCGCTTGAGCGGGCTGAAGATGACCGGGTGGTGGGCCACGATCACCCCGCAGCCCAGCCGCTGCGCCTCGGCCACCACCTCGGGGGTGATGTCCAGGGCGGTCAGCGCCCGCTCCACCGGGCGGCCGCAGTCCACCAGCAGGCCGGGGTTATCCCAGCTTTCGGCCAGTTCGGGCGGGGCCAGCCGGGCCATGGCGTCGTAAATGGTCCGGATCGCGATCTCCATACAGTCAGCCTCCTTGTTCTGCGCGCAGCAGCGCATCCATCTCGCGGGCGGCGGGGCTGCCGTCGGGGACGCCCCGGCGGAGCTTGGCCAGCTTTTCCCGCTGCTTGGCCTGGTAGCCGGCAGCCTCCGGCCAGTCGCCGGTCTTGCCGTAGAGGGCTTCGGCCAGGGTCAGCGCCCGTTTCTGCCCGTCGTACTCGGCGGCCATCACCGCGTACCAGCGGCCGGCGGCGGCCACCGGCCGGTCGCAGACAAGGCGAAAGCCATGCGCCGCCAGCCAGCGGCGCAGCTCGTCGTGGCGGGTGGCCGGGATGAGCACCAGCCGCGGCCCCGCCGGGTCAAAGACCCAGGGCACGGCCTCCAGCATCTGCCAGGCGGTCTGGGCCGACACCCCGGCGATGACCACCGTCCCCACCTCCCCCGGGCGTAGCACAGAAAGACCGTCGCCCAGCCGAAGCTCGGCGCGGTCTTGACAGTGTGCCGCCGCGAGGGTGCGGCGGGCCTTCTCCAGCGGGCCGGCGCGCAGGTCGCTGCCGATGACCCGGGGGTACAGCCCCGAAAGGGCCAGCGCGGCGGTCAGCTTGCCGTGGTCGCAGCCGATGTCCGCCACCGGCAGCCCCGGGCGCACCAATTGGGCCGCGGCAGCCAGACGTGCGTCCAGCGCCATGTCAGGCGCCGGCTTTGCCCGCCAGATGGGCGTTCAGCTTGGCGAGCAGGGCGTCGCAGTCCACGCCGTGGACGGCGCAGGCTTCCTCGATGCTCTCCCCGCGGGAGGCAGGGCAGCCCAGGCAGTGCATCCCGATCTCCATAAAGTAGGGGGCGGTGGTGCTGTCCATATCCAGGATGTCCCCGATGATGGTCTGGCGGGTGACCTGGAAGGGGGCGTCCCCGCCGCTCGTTTTGCGGATGGAGTTGAAGATGTCAAACATAGCTTTCGGTCCTTTCGGTGTTCTTGGTTACAGGACAGTATACCCAAAAAGGGCCCCTGCGCGGCGGCAGGAGCCCTTCACGGTCACAACTTAGTTCTGCTTGATCCGTGCGAAGCAGTCGGAGCAGTAGACGGGGCGGTCCTCACGGGGCTGGAAGGGCACCTTGCAGGCCTTGCCGCAGGAGGCGCAGACAGCGTCGTACATCTTGCGCTCGCCGGTGGAAGCGGGACGGATGCCGTTCTTGCGGGCGTCACGGCAGGCCTTGCAGCGCTGGGGCTGGTTCTCAAAGCCGCGGGATGCGTAGAACTCCTGCTCGCCGGCAGTCCAAACAAACTCCTTGCCGCAGTCCTTGCAAACTAAAGTCTTGTCTTCGAACATGGTCGTATCTCCTCTTGTTTGTGTTCTTGCCCGCGGAAGGATTGGAACTACACCTTGGTTTTGGGGCGCCGATCGTTAGCTTACCAGGGGCTTGAAGCGTGATGTTTGCCCTCAGGGTCGAGGACTTCCTTATTGTACCCCGCTTTGGCCGATTTGTCAACCAAAAAACAGGCCCCCGCTGCGTGAAATTCGTTTCCAGCCAAAGGGTCGGGCTCAGTCGGCGGCCTTCTCCACCACTTCGGCGGTGTCGCGGGCGATCATCAGCTCCTCGTTGGTGGCGATGATCAGCACCCGGACCTTGGCGCCCCAGGCGGTGACCTCGCAGACGTCGCCGTGGGGGTTGCGGTTCTTGTCGGTGTCGATGCGGATGCCCAGCCAGTCCATGTGGTGGCAGATCTTGGCGCGGATGATGTCGTCATGCTCGCCGATGCCGCCGGTAAAGACGATGGCGTCCACGCCGCCCATGGCCGCGATGTAGCTGCCCACCACCTTCTTGATCTGGTAGGTCAGCATATCGATGGCCAGCTGCGCGCGGTCGTTGCCCTCGCGGGCGGCCTTCTCGACGTCGCGCATATCGCTCGAGACGCCCGAGATGCCCAGCAGGCCCGACTTCTTGTTCAGGATCTGGTCCAGCGCGTGGCCGGTGATGTCCAGGTTATACTTCAGGTAGTTGACCACCGAGGGGTCGAGGTCGCCGCAGCGGGTGCCCATCATCAGGCCGGCCAGCGGGGTCATGCCCATCGAGGTGTCGACCACACGGCCCTGGTCCACCGCGGTGATGGACGAGCCGTTGCCCAGGTGGCAGGTGATGATCTTCAGGCGGGAGATGGGCTCCTCCAGGTAATCGGCGGCCTTGCGGCTGACGTACTTGTGGCTGGTGCCGTGGAAGCCGTAGCGGCGGACGCCGTATTCCTTATAATACTCGTAGGGGATGGCGTACATGTAGGCCTTGGGCGGCATGGTGCTGTGGAAGGCGGTGTCAAAGACAGCGACCTGCGGCACATCGGGGCCAAAGACCTTGCGGGCGGTCTCGATGCCGAGGATGCCGGCGGGGTTGTGCAGGGGGGCCAGGGGGCTGAGCTCCCGCAGGGCAGTGATGACCTCGTCGGTGATCATGCAGCTGGACTGGAACTTCTCGCCGCCGTGGACCACGCGGTGGCCGATGGCGTCGATCTCGCTGACGCTTTCGATGCACTTGCCGGCGCCGGTGGTCATCTTCTTGATCAGCTCATGGAACGCCTCGGTGTGGGTGGGGAAGATCGCGGGGGTGGTGGCCTTCTGCCCGTTGGCCTCGTGGGTGATGGTGCTGCTCTCCATGCCGATGCGCTCGCAGACGCCCTTGCACAGCACCTGCTCCCCTTCCATATCGATCAGCTGATACTTCAGGGAAGAGGAACCGCAGTTGATAACCAGAACTTTCATCTTCTCGTTGCCTCCTGTTACATTGCTCCACCGGCAGGTTTGCCCCCGTCTTGTGGAATCCTTACAATTTGAGCGCCGTACCCCCGTCAGGGTGCACAAACCGCCGGCCCCTCCGGCCGGCAGAACGCCCCCGGACGGTTGCGCTTCAATCATCTATATTATATAATAGAGCCAACATCTTTGCAAGACAAAATGGTCAAAAAGACAAAATCTTGTGTACAACATACGAGCAAGCTGAGGTATGATTATGAAATTTGCCGGCATCATCGCCGAATACGACCCCTTCCACAACGGCCACGCCTGGCAGATCGCGGCCGCCCGGCAGCTGGGGGCCGGGCATGTGGCGGTGGTCCTCAGCTGCGGGCTGACGCAGCGGGGCGCGCCCCCCCTGCTGGGCGAGGCGGAGCGGGTGCGCGCCGCCCTCGACGCCGGGGCCGACCTGGTGTTCGCCCTGCCCGCCCCCTGGGCCATGTCGGGGGCCGAGAGCTTTGCCCGGGCGGGGGCGTCGCTGCTGGCGGCGGCCGGGTGCGACGCCCTGGTCTTTGGGGCGGAGGACCCCGACACCGCCCGTCTGCAGGCGGCCGGGCGGCTGCTGGCTTCCCCCGCCTACCGCGCCGCCCTGAAAGAGCAGCTGGCCGGCGGGGCGCGCAGCTTTGCCGCGGCGCGGCAGGCAGCCGCCGCGCAGGCCGCCCCCCACAGCGGCCTTGCCGCCCTGCTGGAGCAGCCCAACAACAACCTCGCGGTGGAATACTGCAAAGCCATCCATGAGCTCGGCCTGCCGCTGGCCCCCTTCGCCCTGCCGCGGCAGGGGGCGCTGCACAACGATGCCCGGGCCGCGGGCCGCTACGCCAGCGCCAGCGCCCTGCGCGAACTGTGGCGGCAGAGCGGGCCGGAGCCCCTCGCGCCCTATGTCCCGCCGGCGGCGCTGGCGCTCTACCGCCGGGCCTGGGCCGGGGGGCAGTACACCGCCCCCGCCCGGCTGGAGACGGCGGTGCTGTCCCGGCTGCGGGCCCGGGCCGCCCTCGGCGGCTTTGCCGGGGTGCGCGGCGCCAGCGAGGGGCTGGAGCAGCGCCTTGCATCCTGCCTGCGGCAGGCCGTCACCCTCGAGGGGCTGTGGGACGCTCTGACCACCGTCCGCTACCCTCGGGCCCGGATGCGCCGCCTCGTCATGGACGCCGCCCTCGGCTACGGCGCGCCCGGCGCGGGCCCCGGCTGGCTGGCTTTGCCGGCGCTGCCCCCCTACCTGCACCTGCTGGGGGCGCGGCGCGGCGCCCTGCCCCTGCTGGCCAAAGCGTCCCTGCCGGCCTCGGCCTCCCTGGCCAGGCTGGCCCGCACCGGCCCCGACGCCGCCCGCGCCGCGGCCGCGCAGACCGCCGCGGACGACCTCGCCGCCCTCTGCCGGGCCGCCCCCGGCCCCATGGGCGAGCGGTACGCCGCACCGTTCATCAAGCTGTGACCCGTTAAAAACCCGATACAAGGAGGTATCCCCATGCCCCGTGACTATGGCTATTTCGGCAAGGGCGCTACAGGCTACGCCCACTATATGACCGCCTTCCGGCGCAGCGGCGGCGGCAGGCGGCCGTACAGCGGGGGCGGCGCCGGCTGCGGCTGCCTGTGCCTGGCGCTCATCCCGGTCGTTATCGTCATCTACATCATCGTCGAGCTGGCCTATTGAGGGCCGTTTTCTGGCGTGCCGCGTCGTCTTTTGCCGCCGGCGGCACAGAACCCGCACCCCCCTGCATAGAATAGGGCGTATCCCACACAACCAACCATGCAAGGGGGAATCGATATGTTGGGTAAAGGTTTCGCATTCATCTGGGCAGGCATCCTGGCGCTGGCCATCGCGTTCGGCGTCGCCTTCGGCGGCGTGTCGCTGAAGGACCTGGGCGGGGGCGGCGGCTCGTCCGGCAGCTCGAGCAGCTCGTCGTCCAGCAGCACCTCCAGCTCGTCCAGCAGTTCGAGCAGCTCGTCGTCCAGTTCGTCCAGCTCCAGCTCGTCCAGCAGCTCGGCGCCGTAAAGGGGGCGGCCCATGCTCTGTAAGAACCCCTGTTCGGCCGTATTCGCCGCCCTGCTGGCCCTCATCCTGGTGTCGGGGGCGCTGATGCGGGGGACGGGCGGCAGCGGCAGCAGCTCCGGCGGGGCGAAGTACCCCAGCGGCTCGCTGCTGAACGGCGACTACTCCACCGTGCTGGACAACGACCTGCCGCCCGGGGCCCACAAAGACTTCATCAACTACCAGGACAACGACCAGGACAAAGCCGCCCTGCACGCCGCGCTGAGCCGGCTGACCCCCGACGCGGCGGCCGCCCTGCGCCAGGGCAGGGCGGTGCAGGTCTACAACAACACCAGCGGCTACGCCGGCGCGGCGGCCGCCCTGACCAGCGCCCTCGGCCTGCGCAACCCCACCCTGCAGGGCGGCAACGCGCCGGGCGGGGCCACCTACTACCTGGTGAACGAAGCCGGCCAGAACGCCGGCCAGACGGTCAAGTACGAGGTGCTGTTCGCAGCGCCGCGCGACCTTGACCTCGCCGACGCGATGCAGCAGGTGGCCGACCGGGTCGACCGCATCCTCGAGGCCCTGCCGGACTCCAACGCGCCGGACACCCCGGCCTACAGCTACCGGTACGTTGTCTCGACCAGCGTCGATACCGCCGACGCCCCCGCCGCCGACGGCTCGTCGGTGCCGGCCACCTTTATCTCGGTCAGCATCACACGCGTCCCCACCGCGGGGTCGTAAGCAGAAAGCCCCCGCTTCCCAACAGGAAGCGGGGGCTTTTGCGCCGTTTGCCTTACGGTTCTTATTATGATTCTTTTTCTTCTTCCTCCGGCTCTTCCGGCGGGGCCTTCATGGTAAACCAGAAGGTAGTGCCCTTGCCGAGGGTACTCTGCACCCCGAAGCGGAAGCCGTGCTGCTGGAAGATGGCCTTGGTGATGGACAGCCCCAGCCCGGTGCCCGCCTTGCCGGCGTCCGAGCGGGCGCGGTAGTACCGCTCGAAGATGCGGGGCAGGTCCTCGGCCGGGATGCCGGGGCCGTGGTCCTCCACCTCGACCCGGACCCCCTCGCCGCAGGGCTCGGCCCGCAGGATGAACACCCCGTCCGGGCCGATGTGGTGCATGGCGTTGCCCAGCAGGTTGTGCAGCGCCCGCTCGATCATGGACGGGTCGGCCCAGACCTCCAGGGGCTGGTCGGGGATCTCCAGCTTGAGGGTCCAGCCGTTCTGGGCGCAGACCGCCTCGTACCGCTCGCTCACCTCGTCGCACAGCTGCCCCATGTCAAAGCGGACCCGCTCGCACTTTTCGGCACCGCTGGTCACCTTGCTCAGCTCCATCACGCTGGACACCAGGGCAGTCAGGCGGTCGGCCTCGTCCACGATGATGTTCAGCTGTTCGTCCCGGTGGGCCTTATCGTCGCCGGTGATGTCCCGCACCGTCTCGGCGTACCCCTTGATGAGGGTCAGCGGGGTGCGCAGGTCGTGGCTGACGTTGGCCAGCAGGTCGCGCTGCATCTGGGCGCTGCGCTGCACCTCCCGGGCCATGTAGTTGAAATCTGCGGCCAGGTCCCCCAGCTCGTCCCGCCGGGCGGTGTCGACCTGTACGGTGTAGTTGCCCCGGGCCATCTGGCGGGCCGCCCGCGACAGCGCCCGCAGCGGCCGGGTGAACCACTGGCTGAACAGCCACGCCGCCGCCAGCGCAAAGACCAGCACCAGCACCACGATGGAGGGCAGCATGTCCCCCATCACCTGCCCGGCTTCGGCCACATGGACAAGGCTGGTGGACACCAGGACCGAGTAGACCCCGTCCCGGCTCATCCGGCCCACCATCATCTGGCTGCCGCCGCCGGCGTTCAGGGTATAGGTCCAGCTGCCGTGCCGCCGGCAGGCCCGCCGCATCTCAATGACGGTGGACTTGTCCCACGAGAAGCCCCCCTCGTCGGTGCGGGAGGTCAGGGTGCTGTTGTGCAGCAGGCAGGGGTAGAGGTTCTCGATGGTAATGATGCTGCGCAGCGTCGAGTCCGAGATGTCGACGCAGAAGTTGGTCAGCTGGGTGTTGGCCGACAGGTTCTCGTACAGCCTGGTGCGGAAGCCGCTGTTCACCACCAGGGTGCCGAAGTCCCAGGCCGATATGATCTCGCCCTCGTCCTCGGTGGCGGCCATCAGCTCGACGATCGAGTCAGCCTGCGCGGCCAGCTGGTCTTCGATGCGGCGGTTGTACATCGGCTCCAGCATCTGGGTGGACAGCAGCCAGTACAGCGCCAGCAGCAGCAGGCAGATAAAGGTCAGAAACAGCATCAGCTGGGCCCGGATGCCCGGCGATGCGTGCCGCTTGCCCCTGTGCACGGGTCAGCGGCGGCCGTCGGGGTCGAACTTGTAGCCGATGCCCCACACCGTGACGATATAGCCGCGGCAGGCCCCCAGGTGGCCCCGCAGCATCTTGACATGGGTGTCGACGGTGCGGTCCTCGCCGAAGTAGTCGTAGTTCCACACCTTCTGCAGGATCTTCTCGCGCGAGAGGGCGATCCCCTTGTTGGAGGCCAGAAAGACCAGCAGGTCGAACTCCTTGGGGGTCAGGGGCACTTCCTCCCCCGCCACCCGGACGGTGTGGCTGGCGGTATCGATGGACAGCTGCCCATAGGTCATGACGGTGCCGGCGGCGTCGGTGTGGACCAGGGTGCGGTTGAGCACCGCCTTGACCCGGGCCACCAGCTCCCGCGGGGAGAAGGGCTTGACCACATAGTCGTCGGCGCCCCCCTCCAGGCCGGCCAGTTTGTCGTATTCCTCGCCGCGGGCGGTCAGGATGATGACCGGGGTGTTGATGCGGCGGGTGCGCATCTCCCGCAGGCAGGTCATCCCGTCCATAAAGGGCATCATCAGGTCCAGAATGACCAGGTCGTAGCCGGCAGCGCTCACCCGCGCCAGCGCCGCCGAGCCGTCGGCCGCCTCATCGCAGGTGTAGCCCGCGTACTGCAGATGCTCCCGGATCAATTCCCGGATGCGTGGTTCGTCGTCGACGATCAGTATTTTCGCCATAGGGCTGGGGTCCTCCGTTTCTGTCTATTGCAAAAGGGGGCGGTCTGCCCCTTGTACATTCTGAAACTATAATAATACGGAAAATGTGAAGAAGTGTGAACTTTGGGTGAATCCTTTGGAAAAGATGCCCCAACTTATTGTATCACACCCCCGGCGCGGCGCGCAATCGCCCCGGCGCACTTGCGCGGCGGGGGGCCGTTGCGGTATACTGTAGCTGCCCCATCCATCTTCCAACAAGCCAAGAAAGGAACTGCATCCATGCGTTTGGGACTGACTGAGATATTACTGCTGCTGCTGATCGGCGCGCTCGCCCTCGGGCCGGGGATTTCTTCCTGGATGAGCCGCTGGTCCCGCCAGGCCAAGACCACCCGCGCCGAAGAGGCCCGCCGCCGCGCCGCCATCGAGGCCGAGCGCAGGGCCCGGCGGGACTTCATCCTCCGCCGCTTTCAGATCGCGGCGGCGGTGGTGGTGGCCCTGACGGCGTTCTGGCTGGTCTATACCCTGGGCCTGCGCCCCATCGAGGCCGAGCCGGCCAGCTATACCCTGCCGGCCGCCGCCGCGCAGACCGCCGGCCAGACGGCGGCGGCCGACGGCGTGCTGTCCATCGAGGGCTACCTGCCCCCCGACTGCATCCAGGCCCAGGACGGCTGGCTCTATCTGGCCGCCCGCCCCGTCGAGGCTTCGGGCAGCGTGCTGCTGCGGGTGCGGGAGGACGGCAGCTCCCTGATGCCCATCCTGACGGTGGAAGGGCAGATCACCGCCTTTGCCTTCGGCCCCGACGGCGACATCTGGTACACCCTGCTGACCGAGGGGGGCGGGGCGCTCTGCCGCGCCTCCCACGACGACTGGGGCGCCTCGGCCGGGCAGGTGGTCACCCAGATCGACGGCCGGCCGCTGATGGCTGTGGCCGCCGTGGCGGTCGGCGCCGACGGCCGGGTCTACTTCACCGAGGCGGCGCAGCTGTCCGCCGCCCCCGGCGAGCTGGAGGACGCCCTCCTGTCCGAGCTGGTGGGCCATACCGCCACCGGGTCGGTCTACGTCTATGACCCCGCCGCCCGCTCGGTCCGCCGGGTGCTGGGCGGCGTCGCCGGGGCCACCGGGCTGGCCCTCTCCCCCGACGGGGCCACCCTCTACGCCGCCGACATGGGCAGCCGCTGCATCTGGGCGGTGGACGCCGGCGCTGAGGAGCTGACCGCCGGCGGGCAGGGCTGCACCCTCTTTGCGGGGGCGCTGCCCGGCTACCCCACCGCCCTCGCCGCCGACGCCGGGGGGGCGGTCTACCCCGCCTGCCGGTGGGCGGCCGCAGACTGGCTGGACAGCCGCGCCGCCGACCCCGGCCTGCGGGTCGTCGCCGCCCGGCTGCCCCGCGCCGCCCTGCAGGCGCTGTTCTCCCCCTGTGCGAGCGCGGCGCAGCGCTACGCCCCCGACGGCCGCCTGACCGCCGACTATGCCGGCGACGCCGCCGGCCATGCCGCGGCCGTCTGCGGCAACCGGCTCTATCTGCCAAACGCCGAGGGCGGGCTGCTCCGCTTCCGCTTTTGATCAACCATGAAAAGAGGCGTATTTCTATGACCGAACAGGAAAGAAATCAACTCACCGCCCAGGCGCGCCTAGCCGCCCAGGAGCTGCTGGACGCCGCCCGCCTTGCCCCGGGGGAGGTCTTTGTGGTGGGCTGCTCGTCCAGCGAGGTGGTGGGCGGCCGCATTGGCCATGACAGCAGCATGGAGGCCGCGGCCGCCCTCTACGACGGCATCGCCCCGGTGCTGGCCGGGCGCGGGGTCTTTCTGGCGGCGCAGTGCTGCGAGCACCTCAACCGCGCCCTCATCCTGGAGCGGGCGGCCGCCGCGCGCTACGGCTGGGAGGAGGTCTGCGTCGTCCCCCACCCCCACGCCGGCGGCAGCTGGGCCACCACCTGCTGGAAGCGCTTTGAGCACCCGGTGGCGGTGGAAGCCATCCGTGCCCACGCCGGCATGGACATTGGCGGCACTCTGATCGGGATGCACCTGCGGCCGGTGGCGGTGCCGGTGCGGCTGTCCCTCGACCACATCGGGCAGGCCATCCTGCTCTGCGCCCGCACCCGCCCCAAACTGATCGGCGGCGAGCGCGCCCAATACACCGAGGAGGATCTGTAAAAAATATGTCGGAACGGAATCTCGAACAAATGGCCGAGGCGGTGGCAGACATCCGCCGCCGGATGGCCGACGCCGCCCGCGAGGCCGGGCGCGACCCCGCCGCCGTGCAGCTGTGCGCCGCCTGCAAGACCCATACCCCCGCCGCCATCGCCCTGAGCGCGCAGCTGCCCATCGACCTGTTCGGCGAGAACCACGTCCAGGAGCTGACCGTCAACTACGACGCCGGGGCATACTGCGGCAAGCCGGTCCACTTCATCGGCCACCTGCAGACCAACAAGATCAAAAAGGTGCTGGGCCGGGCCGCCCTCATCCAGAGCGTGGACAGCCCCCGCCTGCTGGCCGCCCTGGAAAAGGAGGCCGCCAAGCTGGGCCTGACCCAGGACATCCTGCTGGAGGTCAACATCGGCGGCGAGGCCAGCAAGACCGGCGCCGCCCCCGACGAGCTGTGGGCCCTGCTGGACGACGCCGCGCAGCAGCCCCACCTGCGGGTCAAGGGGCTGATGGCCATCCCCCCGGTCAACGAGGACGACGACGCCAACCGCGCCCTGCTGCGGCAGGTGTACGGCCTGTTCGTCCGCGCGGGGGAGCGGGGCTACGACAACGTCTCGATGGAGGTCCTCTCGATGGGGATGAGCGGCGACTTTGAGAACGCCATCCGCGAAGGGGCCACCCTTGTGCGGCTGGGCACCGCCATCTACGGCGCGCGGGACTACGGCCCCAAAGCCTGAAATCAGCCCGAAACGTATAACATTTTGTAAAATAGACAGGAGTTGCAACATGGTGGATTTGAACGACGCCGAAAAGCCCAAGTACGGCGACCCCAACCGCCGCCACACCTCGGCGGCCGAGCTGCTGCGCCGCTTCTGGCCCTACGAGAAAAAATACTGGCGCACCATGGTCTTTGACCTGTTCTGCGCCGCCCTGACCTGCCTGTGCGATCTGGTGCTGCCGCTGATCTTGCGCCACATCACCAACACCGCCGTCAACGACCTGGCCGCCCTGACGGTGGGGGTGGTGCTCAAGCTGGGTCTGCTCTACTTTGTGCTGCGGATCATCGACGGCCTGGCCGCCTACTATATGGCCGACATGGGCCATGTGATGGGCGTCTACATCGAGACCGACATGCGCCGCGACGCCTTCGCCCATCTGCAGCGGCTGAGCGTCGCCTACTACGCCAACAACAAGATCGGCCAGATCATGGGCCGGATCACCAACGACCTGTTCGATGTGACCGAGTTCGCCCACCACTGCCCCGAGGAATTTTTCATCGCGGCGGTCAAGATCGTGGCCAGCTTCCTCATCCTCAGCCGGTACAGCCTGGGGCTGACCGCCCTGCTCTTCCTCTGCGTGCCGCTGATGGGGGTGGTCTCCATCCGGCTGAACACCAAGCTGCGGGCCACCCAGCGGGCGCAGCGCATCCAGGTGGGCGAGCTGAACGCCCAGATCGAAGAGAGCCTCCTGGGCGAGCGTGTGGTCAAAGCCTTCTGCGCCGAGCCCACCGAGAACGCCAAGTTCGAGGCCGGCAACGGCACCTTCCAGCGGCTGAAAAAGAACAGCTACAAGGTGATGGCGGCCTTCCAGACCTCCACCCGGCTGTTCGACGGGCTGATGTACCTGGTCACCATCCTGGGGGGCGGCATCTTTGTGGTCAAGGGGTGGATCACCCCCGGCGACCTGGTAGCCTACTCCCTCTACGTCTCCACCCTCATCGCCACCATCCGCCGCATCGTCGAGTTTGCCGAGCAGTTCCAGCGCGGCATGACCGGCATCGAGCGGTTCTTTGAGATCCTCGACACCCCCATCGACATCCAGGACGCCCCCGGCGCGCAGCCCCTGCAGCCCGGGCCCGGAGCCATCCGCTTCGACCATGTCAGCTTTGAGTACCCCGACGACCACAACAAGGTGCTGCGCAACGTCAGCATCGACATCCCGGCCGGGCAGCGGCTGGCCCTGGTCGGCCCGTCGGGCGGCGGCAAGACCACCCTCTGCAACCTCATCCCCCGCTTTTACGACGTCACCGCCGGCCGCATCTACATCGACGGCCAGGACATCCGCAAGGTCACCCTGGACAGCCTGCGGGGCGCCATCGGGGTGGTGCAGCAGGACGTCTACCTGTTCAGCGGCACGGTGGCCGAGAACATCGCCTACGGCAAGCCCGGCGCCACCATGGAGGAGATCTCCCGCGCAGCCCGGCTGGCCGGGGCCGAGAAGTTCATCCTCAACCTGCATGACGGCTACGACACCTACGTCGGCGAGCGCGGGGTCAAGCTGTCGGGCGGGCAGAAGCAGCGGCTCTCCATCGCGCGGGTCTTTTTGAAGAACCCGCCCATCCTGATTCTGGACGAGGCCACCAGCGCCCTCGACAACGAGAGCGAGATCCTGGTCAACCAGAGCCTGGACAAGCTGGCCCACGGCCGCACCACCCTGACCATCGCCCACCGGCTGACCACCATCAAGGACTACGACCGCATCCTGGTGCTGGGGGCCGAGGGCATCCTCGAGGACGGCACCCACGACGAGCTGCTGGCAAAGCAGGGCATCTACTACCGGCTGTGGAACCAGCTGCCCGGCGACGACCTGCTGGCCTGAGCGTTTTGAAAGGAGGAGCTGTATGCTGACCATCACCGTTGCACAGGACGGCAGCGGCAACTTTGCCACCATCGGCGAAGCCGTGCAGGCCGTCCCCTACGACACACCCGCCCGCATCTTGATCGGGCCGGGCACCTACCGTGAAAAGCTGGCCTGCGACAAGCAGTCCATCGCCTTCCAGGGGGCCGGCATGGCCGAGACCCGCCTGGTCTGGAACGAGGGGGGCAAGCTGCCCCACCCCGACGGCCGGCCCACCCACACCTTCCGCAGCTGGACAGCCTTTTTCAGCGGCGGCGAGGTGACGGTGGAGGACATGACCATCGAGAACGACGCCGGCCCCGGCAGCCTGGTGGGCCAGGGCATCGCCGCCTATGTGGACACCCGGCGGGCGGTGTTCCGCCGGGTGCGGCTGCTGGGCAATCAGGACACCCTCTTCTGCGCCCCCCTGCCCGAGAAGGAGCGGGAGAAGGACGGCTTCCTTGGCCCGCGGGTCTTTACGCCCCGGCTGCCCAGCGCCCAGTATTACCAGAGCTGTGAGATCGCCGGCGACATCGACTTCATCTTCGGCGGGGCGGACGCTTTGTTCGAGCAGTGCGTCATCCGCTCGGTGGACAACGGCCCCGGCCCCTGCAAAGAAGCCAAAGAGGGCCGCGGCTACGTCACCGCCCCCTCCACCCCGGCGGGCGGGCTGGGCTTTGTGTTCTGGGACTGCGACTTCGTCTCCCCCTGCCCTGCCGGCTCGGTCTATCTGGGCCGCCCCTGGCGGCCCGAGGGCCGCACCGCCGTGCTGGAGTGCCGGCTGGGGGCCCACATCGCCCCCGAGGGCTTCTGCCCCTGGAACGGCCGCCCCGACTGGGACAAAGCCGCCTTTGCCGAAGAGGGCAACACCGGCCCCGGCGCTGAGAATCGCACCGGCCCCCTCGCCCGGCAGCTCTCCGCCGCCCAGGCGGGCGACCTGCTGACCAAAGCCCGCCGCCTCTGCCGCCCCGAATGACCCGACAGAAAGGATGAACGCCGATGGACCGCCTGCCGAACTGGCTCAAGTGGGTGGTGGTGGCCCTCGCCCTCGCGGTGATGGCCGCCCTGATGCTGGCCGTCAACGACCGCGCCGCCCGCGTCGAGATGCCCCCGCCGGACAACACCTTCGGCATCTACCGCGGCGCCGACAGCCGGTAAGACCGCACATAAAAGGCCCCGCCGGGCAGTTTACACCCGGCGGGGCCTTCTTGGTTTTTGGGGGGTTATCGCAGGACGACCTTGCCGTCCTCGGCGTCCACCGTCAGGCTGCCGCCGGCGGCGAGCTGCCCGTCGATGATGCGGGAGGACGCCTCGTCCTCCACCTGCTTGCGGATGATGCGGCGCAGGTCGCGGGCGCCGAACTTGCCCCCTTCGCACTGGGCCACCAGGGCCTTGAGGGCGGCGGGGGTGTAGCTGTAGGCGATGCCCTTGGCCTCCATGCCGGGGCGGTATTCCTCCAGCATGAGGGCGGCGATCCGCTCCAGCGTCTCGGGCGCGAGGGGCTTGAAGATGACCACCTCGTCCACCCGGCCCAGAAATTCCGGCCGCAGGAACTGGCTCAGGGCCTTGCGGGTCTTGTCCTCGCTCATCTGCTCGGCGCTCTTGTTGAAGCCCAGGCCCCCCGCCCCCTGCTCAGACGAGCCGGCGTTGGAGGTCATGCAGATGACGGTGTTGGAGAAATCCACTGTCCGGCCCTGGGCGTCGTTGATCTTGCCCTCGTCCAGGATCTGCAGCAGGATGTTCAGCACGTCGGGGTGGGCCTTCTCGATCTCGTCGAACAGCACCACGCTGTAGGGGCGGCGGCGGACCTTCTCGGTCAGCTGCCCGGCCTCCTCGTAGCCGACATAGCCCGGGGGCGAGCCGATCATCCGGCTGACGGCGTACTTCTCCATATATTCGCTCATGTCCAGGCGGATGAGGGGGTCGGGCCCGCTGAACAGCTGCCCGGCCAGCTGCTTGACCAGTTCGGTCTTGCCGACGCCGGTGGGTCCCACAAAGATGAAGCTGGCGGGGCGGCGGCGTCCGGCCAGGTCGGCGCGGCTGCGCTTGACCGCCTGCGCCACCAGATGGACGGCCTCGTCCTGGCCCACCACCTTCTTTTTCAGTTCTTCTTCCAGGCTGTTCAGCCGGACGAACTCGGTCTCCCGGATCTTGACGGCGGGGATGCCGGTCCACAGCTCGACCACCCGGGCCAGATCGTCCATGCCGACCCTGATCTCGCTGGCGGCGGCCTGCTTGGCGGGCAGTTCGGCTTCCAGCTGGGCGATGCGGGTCTTGCGCTCGGCCACCGCCTCGTAGTCGATGGCCTCGTCGGTGCCGGCGGACTCCATCTCCGCCTCCTCCTGCTTGAGGGCGTCCAGCTCTTTCTGCGCGGTCAAAAAGTCGGAGATCTCGGGGTGGGCCAGGTTGCAGCTGGCGCAGGCTTCGTCCAGCAGGTCGATGGCCTTGTCGGGCAGGTAGCGGTCGGTGATGTACCGCTCCGACAGGGTGACCGCCGCGCTGACCACATCGGCCGGCACCTGGACGTGGTGGTAGTCCTCGTAGTAGCGCTTGATGCCGTTCACCACCGCGATGGTGTCCGCGATGCTGGGTTCTTCCACCCGCACCGGCTGGAAGCGGCGCTCCAGCGCCTGGTCCTTCTCGATGTACTTGCGGTACTCTGCGAAGGTGGTGGCGCCGATGACCTGGATCTCCCCGCGGGAGAGGGCGGGCTTGAGGATGTTGCCGGCGTTCATGGCGCCCTCGCTCTCGCCGGCGGCGGTGATGGTGTGGATCTCGTCGATGAAGAGGATGACGTTGCCCGCCTGCTTGACCTCGTTCAGCAGGCCCTTGACCCGCTGCTCAAACTGCCCGCGGAACTGGGTGCCCGCCACCAGGGCGGTCAGGTCCAGCAGGTAGATCTCCTTGTCCCGCAGCTGCGCCGGCACCTGCCCCCGGGCGATCCGCTCGGCGATGCCCTCGGCGATGGCGGTCTTGCCGACGCCCGCCTCGCCGATCAGGCAGGGGTTGTTCTTCTGCCGCCGGGACAGGATCTGGACGGTGCGGTAGATCTCACGGTCCCGCCCGATGATGTCGTCAAGCCGGCCCTCCCGCGCTTTGGCGGTCAGGTTCTCGCAGTAGGTGTCGAGGTATTTGCGGCGGGCCTGCTTTTTGTCCTGCCGGCCCTTGCCGCCCTGGCTGTTCTGGGCATTCTGGCCGTTTTGGGCGTTCTGGCCGTTCTGCCCCATGATGCTCAGCGGGAAGGTGGCGTTGCCCCCCGGGGTGAAACCGTCGTCTCCGTCGTCGTCCTTGTCCATGTTCATCAGGGCGGCGAAGGGGTTGGACATGGCCTCCGGCCCCATCTCCTCCAGCATGCTGTTCATCCGGTCTTCCATGCTGTCCATATCCTGCTCGGACATGCCCAGCTGCTTCATCATATCCTCCACCGGCTTGATGTGCAGCTCGCGGGCGCAGTGCAGACAGTAGCCCTCCTGCTTCATCTGGCCATTCTCCATCCGCTGGATGAAGATGATGGCCGGCCGTTTTTTGCATCGAATGCAGACCATAAGGTTCCTCCTTTTATCTCAAAGCCGCCCGCCTCACAAAAACGGGTTGATCCGGCTGAATGTCTGGTAATAGATGCTGCCGCCCAGCAGCTGTTCGTTGAGGGCGGGCAGGTTGCCGCCGGTGATGACGATCAGCGCCCACACCACGCACAGCAGCAGAAAGACGTCCGCCAGCCCGGCGGCCACCCCTGCCGCCAGCCCTAAGCCGCGGTTGACCGCGCCCAGCACCGGCAGCCGGTTGACCAGCCCCAGCACGGTGACCAGCAGGCTGATCACCATCCGCAGCGCCGCGAAGCAGAGAAAGAACAGCACCACCGAAAAGACCGGCGTCAAAAGCGGGCGGATGACCTCCTGCACGATGGTGTCGGCCATCACCAGGACGTTGTCGGTCAAAAGGCCAGCCAGCGCCTGTTCGCAGGCGGCCACCACCTGCCGGCGGATGGGCTCGGGCAGAAAGCCGGCGTACCGCTCGGCAATGGCGGCCAGGTCCACCGCGCCGCCCGCCGACAGGCTGACAGCGATCCGCTCGCGGAAGCTGCCGGCCAGAAACCGGTCGAACAGCGCCCCCGAACCCCAGGCTGCCGCCTGCTGCGCCCCGATCAGGCTGAACAGGCTGCCCACGATCTGCACCAGCGCAGCCAGCAGCCCCTTGCGGGCATAGTGCACCGCCAGCCCCAGCCAGACCGCAGTACACATCATATCAAAAAGAAATGACGGATTCATGAACATAGACCAAAAAATTATCAGACAAGGCGGGAGAGTGCTAGCATTCTCACCCTTCCTCCTCCGGCGGGGTGATGCGCTGCACCAGGTTGCCGGCAAAGACGTAGAGGCCCTCGCCGGCCAGGAGGGCCTGGGGGCGGGCGTCGAGGGGGCAGCTCCACCGGTAGACGCCGTCCAGGCCGAAGCACTCCACCGAGCTGTCGCAGAGCAGGTAGAAGGCGTCTGCGCCGCAGGCGATGCCGTGGGCCGAGGGGACGGCGCCCTCGTAGCGGACGTTCAGCTCCCCGTCGGTCAGCAGCACCCCGCTGGACGGCCCGTCCCCGAACAGGACGGCCAGGCTGCCGTTTTCGGCCGCGACGGCCGCCGTCTGCGCCCCGCCGAAGTCCCGGCGGGCCCGGGCGCCGCCGTCCGACCCGTAGAGGGCGGCGTGGCTGTCGTAGACCGCCAGCAGCCGCGCGTTGGACTGCCAGACCAGCTCGAGGGGGGTGCTGCCCGCCTCCGCGGCCAGCAGCTGCGGCTCGCCCGCCCGCAGATTGAGCAGGTAGAGGTTGGAGACCACCGCCCCGCCCTGCGCGGTGAGGGTGGCCACCGCCAGCTGGGTGCCGTCGGGGGAGAAGGCCATCCGCATCGGCACCCCCTCGGCGGTGGTCAGGCTCCAGGTCAGCAGCTCCTCGCGGGCGGCGTCGTAGACGGTCAGCAGGGCCAGCTTGCGCACGTCGTCGGTGGCCACCGCCAGCTCGCCCCCATCGCTCAGGGCGCACAGATAGATATGTCCCGCCGTCTGCCGGGTATACAGCTCGCGGGTGCGGCTTTCGACCCGCAGCTCGCTGCCCGAGCGGCTGTAGAGGACAAAGCTGTTGCCCCCCGCCGCCAGCGCCGGGCGGGCGTAGCCGGCGCCCACCGTGTTCAGCCGGGCGCCGCTGTCTGCAAAGACAGTGCACCCCTCCGACCCCAGCACCACAAAGCTGCCGCCCAGCTGCTCGGCCTGGTAGACCTCCCCCGCGCCGGTCTGCTGCGGGAAGCCCTGTTCGGGCATCAGCGCGATGCGGACAGTGTCGGTCAGGTCTTCCAGCGCCATGATGGAGGTGTTGACCACCCCGGTCAGGTAGATGACCACCGCCGCCACCAGGGCCACCAGCAGGGCGGTGCGCCGCAGCCGCCGGTTGTACAGCCGCTGCCGCGCCGCCTCGATGTATTCGATCCGGCCCGGGGACATCTCCTCCCTGCGGGCCTTCCGGCCGGTCTTTCTCATCCCTCTTGTTCCTTTCCGGGGGCGGCAGCGCCCCCATAGTCGACGTGATGCAGGAACAGCCCCTTGGCCGGCAGGGTGGGCCCCGCCCGCCGCCGGTCGCGGCTGGCCAGAATGGCGGGCACGGCGTCGGGGTCGAGCCGCCCCGCCCCCGCCTCGCAGAGGGTGCCCGCCAGGATGCGCACCATGTTGTACAGGTAGCCGTCGGCGGTCACGGTGATGGCAAGGTCGTCCCCGCGGCGCTCGACCCGGCAGTCTGTGATGGTGCGGACGGTGTCCCCGTGGGCTGCCGCTGAGCTGTGGGCCGCGCACAGGGCCAGAAAGTCGTGCCTGCCCACAAAGTGTCCCGCCGCCCGCTGCATCCGCCCCTCGTCCAGGCGGCCGGGGATGCGGCAGTAGTACCGCTCTTCAAAGGGCGAGTCGATGGGGCTGTTGTGGATGCGGTAGAGATAGGTCTTGGTGTGGGCGGCGTACCGCGCGTGGAAGCCGTCGGGCACCCGCTCGGCCCGCAGCACCCGGATGTCCCGGGGGAGTTTGGTGTTCAGGGCCAGGGGCAGCTTTTCGGGCGGGATGCCAAGCTCCGCCTCAAAACTGAGGGCGAAGCCCAGGGCGTGGACCCCGGCGTCGGTGCGGCTGCACCCCTTGATGTCGGGGCGGCGGCCGATCACCGCCTGCAGCGCGTCCTGAAAGGCGGCGGCCACGCTGCGCCCGTTGGGCTGCACCTGAAAGCCGCAGTATTCTGTGCCGTCAAAGGCCAATGTCAGCAGCCAGGTCATGGGGCTGCGCCTCCTTTCACCATACCATGCCGCCCCGTCGAAACGGCGGAAAAGACAGGGAAAGGGCCGCCGGGGCAGCCCCCGGGGCCCTGTGGCGTATTCGTTCAGAAATCAGGGAAGACCAGCCGCGAGGCCAGGATCACCCCAAAGCAGAGGATGCAGAACGCAAGGTCGATATAGTCCTGCCCGCAGCAGCGCAGCACCTTGAGCCGGGTGCGCCCCTCGCCCCCGCGGTAGCAGCGGCACTCCATGGCCATGGCCAGCTCGTCGGCGCGGCGGAAGGCCGAGATGAACAGCGGGATCAGCACCGGCACCAGCGCCTTGACCCGGTCGGTCAGCTTGCCGGTGTCCAGCATGGCGCCGCGGGCCTTCTGGGCGTTCATGATCTTGTCGGTCTCCTCGATCAGGGTGGGGATGAACCGCAGGGCGATGCTCATCATCATGGCCAGTTCGTGCACCGGGAAGTGCAGCCTGTTCAGCGGGCGCAGCAGCGCCTCGATGGCGTCGGTCAGGACGATGGGGCTGGTGGTGTAGGTCAAAAGGCTGGACCCTGCGATCAGGGCGGCCACCCGCACCGCCATCACCGCCGCGTACTTGACCCCCTCGGCGTAGATGGAGATAACCCCCCACTGGAAAAGGGGCGCCCCCTCGCCGCTGACAAAGAAGATGTTCAGCACCGCGGTGAAGAGGATGATGGGCAGAATGGGCTTGAGGCTGCGCAGGATCATCTTGAGGGGGATCCTGGCCACCCCGTACATCGCCCCCAGAAAGACGACCGACAGCGCCAGCCCCAGCGGGTTGGAGGCTGCGAACAGCACGGCGATATAGGCAATGGTCAGCACCAGCTTCATCCGCGGGTCAAAGCGGTGGACCAGGCTGTTGCCCGGGAAGTGCTGCCCGATGGTGATGTCACGGATCATTCGGCTGCGCCCCCTTCCTGCCGTTCGGGCTGTTTTGGCTGCGGCGCGCCGGCCGGGCGGGGCAGCTCGAGGCTTTCGCCGGCGTCATGGCGGGCCTTGGCCTCGACGATCTTTTTCACCGCATAGGGGATGGTGTAGACGTCGGCGGGGACATCGATGCCCATCTGCCGCAGCTTCAAGAAGATCTTGGTCACCTGCGGCACCGACAGCCCGAGGGCCAGCAGCTCCTGCGCGCGGGCAAAGACGTTTTCCACCGTGTCGTACATGGCGACGTGCTTGGCCGCCATCACCAGCACCTTGTCGGCGTAGCGGGCGATGTCCTCCATGCTGTGGGACACCAGCAGCACGGTGGTGCCGGTGTCCTTGTGGTACCGCTTGATGGCCGAGAGGATGGAGTCCCGCCCTTCGGGGTCAAGGCCGGCGGCGGGCTCGTCCAGCACCAGGATGCGGGGCTCCATGGCCATAACGCCGGCCACCGCCACCCGCCGCTTCTGCCCGCCCGACAGCTCGAAGGGGCTGCGGTCAAGCAGCGCCTCGTCCAGGCCCACAAAGCGTGCGGCCTCGCGGACGCGGCGGTCCACCTCCTGCTCGTCCAGGCCCATGTTTTTGGGCCCGAAGGCGATGTCCTTGTAGCAGGTCTCTTCAAACAGCTGATACTCCGGGTACTGGAAGACCAGCCCGGTCAGAAAGCGGAAGTCCCGTATTTTGGACGGGTCGGCCCAGACGTCCCGCCCGTCGATCACAATGCGGCCGCTGGTGGGCCTGTTCAGGCCGTTCATATGGCCGATGAGGGTGCTCTTGCCCGAGCCGGTGGCCCCGATGATGCCGACGAAGTCCCCTTCTTCCACCTCGAAGCTGACGTGCTCGAGGGCGGTCACCGCGCCGGGCATGCCGGGGTTGTAGACGTAGGACAGGTCCTCTACCTTGATGATGCTTGCCATATCCGCCCTCCCCTCACTTGAGCAGCTCATAGAGGGCCTGTGCGCAGGCCCCCGGGTCGATGATGCCCTCGGACATGGGGATGCCGGCCTTGACCAGCTCGTCCCGCAGCTCGGCGGCCTGGGGCACGTCGAGGTGGAGCGCGCGGACTTCCTCCGTCCGGCTGAACACCTCGGTGGGGGTGCCCTCCATGACGATGCGGCCCCGGCTCATGACGATGACCCGGTCGGCCCGGGCGGCCTCCTCCATATAGTGGGTGATGGCCACCACCGTGATGCCCATATCCCGGTTGAGGCGGTGGATGGTCTGCATGACCTGCTCCCGCCCGCGGGGGTCGAGCATGGCGGTGGCCTCGTCCAACACGATGCAGTCGGGGCTCATGGCCACGATGCCGGCGATGGCCACCCGCTGCTTCTGCCCGCCCGAGAGGTTGTGGGGGGCGCGGTGGCGCAGCTCATAGATGCCGGTCATCTTCATGGCGTCGTCGATGCGGCGGCGCATCTCGGGGGTGGGCACGCCCAGGTTTTCCAGGGCGAAGGCCACGTCCTCCTCCACCACGGTGGCGACGATCTGGTTGTCCGGGTTCTGAAAGACCATCCCCACCTTCTGGCGGATGTCGTAGAGCTTGTCGTCGTCGGCGGTGTCCATCCCCTCGACGGTGACGGCGCCCTGTTCGGGCAGCAGGATGGCGTTGAAGTGCTTGGCCAGGGTGCTCTTGCCGCAGCCGTTGGCCCCCAGCACCGCCACAAACTCGCCCCGGCGCACCCGGGTGGTCACCCCGTCCAGCGCCCAGGCCGACCCGTCCGGGTCGTAGCGGAAATGGAGGTCTTTTGCCTCCAGGATCATTTCATTCATGTTCAGTCTCTTTCCAGGTGGCGCGCCCGTCCGGTGCCGGGCTGCGCCCCATGCTCTGTATGGGTGGTCACGGCTGCTCCCAGATGGCGGTGGAGCCGCAGGGCACCACCCCGCCGGTGGCGGTGACCGGCAGGCCGATCTCGTCGCAGCTGGTTACGCCGCCGAAGCGGGGCGTCAGGGTGGTCCTGAGGATATACTCCATCACCGCCGGCGACAGCCCCGCGGTGTAGCTGTTGACCGCAAAGAAGAGGGGCGTGTCGCTGAGCACCTCGGCGCACTGGCAGATCAGGTCGTAGATACAGTCCTCCAGCTTCCACACCTCGCCCCCGGGGCCCCGGCCGTAGCTGGGCGGGTCCATGATGATGGCGTCGTAGCTGCTGCCGCGGCGCTTTTCCCGCGCGACGAACTTGGAGCAGTCGTCCACCAGCCAGCGGATGGGCCGGCCGGCCAGGCCGCTGGCGGCGGCGTTCTCCTTGCCCCACTGCACCATCCCCTTGGAGGCGTCGACGTGGCAGACCGACGCGCCGGCCGCAGCGCAGGCCAGGGTGGCCCCGCCGGTGTAGCCGAACAGGTTGAGCACCCGCACCGGCCGCCCGGCCGCGCCTATCTTGCGGCCGTACCAGGCCCAGTTGACCGCCTGCTCGGGGAAGACGCCGGTGTGCTTGAAGCCGGTGGGGCTGACGATGAGGGTCAGCCGGCCGTCCCCCTCGCCGCAGTGGATCTGCCAGCGCTCAGGCAGGGGGCGGCGGTACTCCCAACTGCCGCCCCCCTGGCGGGAGCGGTGGTAGACCGCGTCGGCTTTGGCCCACAGGGGGCTGAGGGGCCTTGTCTTCCACACCACCTGGGGGTCGGGGCGGACCAGCAGGGCGCTGCCCCACCGCTCCAGCCGGTTGCCCCCGGTGGCGTCCAGTAATTCATAATCCTTCCAGCTGTCAGCTGCTCTCATGGGTCTGCCCTTTCCGTTTGCCTCTGTTTACCGCTTGAGGATGCGGCGGTCGATCTCGTTCACGATCCGCTCGGCGCAGGCGTGGATGGCGTCGAGGTCCTGCCCCTCCACCATGACGCGGATCTTGGGCTCGGTGCCCGACACACGGACCAGCACCCGGCCCATCCCCATCAGTTTCTGCTGTTCGTTCTCGATGAAGCCGGCCAGCACCTCGTCCTCCTTGTAGGCGGCCTTCTGGGCGGCGTTTGCCGCCACATTGACCAGCACCTGGGGGAACTGGGCGTAGATGCCGTTCAGCTCGCTCATCTTTTTGCCGCTTGCCGCCAGCAGCCGCAGCAGCTTGCCGGCGGTCAGCTCGCCGTCGCCGGTGGTGGCGTGGTGCAGCAATATGACGTGGCCGCTCTGCTCGCCGCCGATGGCGTAGCCGTGCTCCCGCATATTCTCAAGGACGTAGCGGTCGCCCACGGCGGTCTTTTCGGTGCGGATGCCCTGCCCCTCCATGAACTTAACAAAGCCGAGGTTGGACATCACCGTCACCACCGCGGTGTCGGCGTCCAGCTCGCCCCGCGCCCGCATATCCATGGACAGCAGCGCGATGATCTTGTCGCCGTCGATCTCATGGCCCAGCTCGTCGCAGGCAAGGCAGCGGTCGGCGTCCCCGTCGAAGGCGATGCCGCAGTCGTAGCCGCCCGCGACCACCGCCTGTTCCAGCTTTTCCAGGTGGGTGCTGCCCACCCCGTCGTTGATGTTCTTGCCGTCCGGGGTGACGCCAAGGAAGGTGCATTTGGCCCCCAGCCGGGGGAACAGCTTCTGCGCCGCAGCCGCCGCCGCGCCGTTGGCGCAGTCGATGCAGATGTTCAGGCCGGTCAGGTCCCCGCCGACCGACTCGTACAGGTGGTCGACGTAGTCCCGCAGCCCGTCGGAGCGGAAGGACACCTGCCCCACCCCGGCCCCGACGGCCAGGGGGATGCCGGCGCAGTCATTGTCGATGTGGGCTTCGATCTGCGCTTCCACCTCGTCGGGCAGTTTGTAGCCGGTGGAGGCGAACACCTTGATGCCGTTGAACTCCATCGGGTTGTGGGAGGCCGAGATGACCACCCCCGCGTCCGCCTTGTACCGGGTGACCAGGTAGGCCACCGCCGGGGTGGGCAGGACGCCCAGCGCCTCGACGTCGGCGCCCACGCTGCACAGGCCGGCGGTCAGCGCGGCCTCCAGCATATCGCCGGACTGGCGGGTGTCCTTGCCGATCAGGATGCGGGGCCGGCGGCCGCTGCCGTCGGTCAGGACGGCGGCCACCCCGCGGCCCAGCTTCATGGCCAGCTCACAGGTCAGATCGGCGCCGGCGATGCCGCGGACGCCATCGGTCCCAAAATACTTTCCCATAACCATCAGTTCCCTTCTATTGCTTTCTATCGCATCACCCCGGGCCGCAGGGCGCGGCGGGGGTGCTGTTCCCTCTCTATCTATATGCTTATCGGCTCAGAACATGGTCTGCTGCCCGCTGTCCGCCCCGTCGTCAGATTCGGGCGGGCGCATCCCCAGATGCTCGTAGGCCAGGTGGGTGACGCAGCGGCCCCGCGGGGTCCGGGTCAGAAAGCCCATCTGCATCAGATACGGCTCGCACAGGTCCTCGAGGGTGACCGCCTCTTCGCCGAGGGCCGCGGCCAGGGTCTCAAGGCCCACCGGCCCGCCGCCGTACATCTCGATGATGGCCCGCAGCAGGCTGCGGTCCAGCTCGTCCAGGCCCAAAGCGTCGACGTCCATCCGGCGCAGGGCCATCAGGCAGACGTCCCGGTCGATGACGCCGTCCCCCAGAACGGTGGCGAAGTCCCGCACACGCTTCAAAAAGCGGTTGGCCACCCGGGGGGTGCCGCGGCTGCGCTTGGCCAGCTCGAGAGCGCCCTCGGGGGTGATGGGCTGGTCGAGGATGCCGGCCGACCGGCTGATGATGCGGGCCAGCTCGTCGGGGCTGTACAGCTCCAGCTTGAGCAGCACGCCGAAGCGGTCGCGCAGCGGCCCGGTCAGCTGCCCGGCGCGGGTGGTGGCCCCCACCAGCGTAAAGCGGGGCAGGTTGATCCGGATGCTCTGGGCGCTGGGCCCCTTGCCGATGATGATGTCGAGGGCGTAGTCCTCCAGCGCGGGGTAGAGCACCTCCTCCACCTGGCGGGACAGCCGGTGTATCTCGTCGATGAACAGCACGTCCCCTTCCTGCAGGTTGGTCAGCAGGGCGGCCAGGTCCCCCGGCTTTTCGATGGCGGGGCCGGAGGTGATCCGTATCTGCACCCCCATCTCGTTGGCGATGATGCCGGCCAGGGTCGTCTTGCCCAGGCCCGGCGGGCCGTAGAGCAGGACGTGGTCCATCGGCTCGCCCCGGCGGCGGGCCGCCTCGAGGTAGACTTTCAGGTTCTGCTTGACCTTCTCCTGCCCGATGTAATCCTCGAGGCGCTGGGGGCGGAGGGTATTTTCTTCGCTGTCGGCGGCGGTCAGGCCGGGCTGCATCATCTGCGCGCCGTAGAGAGTCTGGTCCTGCATGGTTTAACGCCCCCCTGCCATCCCGCGCAGCGCCTGGCGGATGATCTCCTCCACCGGCAGCGCGGGGTCTATTTTGGAAATGGCCACCGCGGCCTCGCTCTGGCTGTAGCCCAGGCTGACCAGCGCCGCGATGGCCTGGCCGCTGGCCGCGCCGGCAGACGCCGTCTGCACCCCGGCCAGGTCCTCCAGCACGGCGTCCCCGGCCGCGCCCTTGGCCACTTTGTCTTTCAGTTCCAGCACGATCCGCTGCGCCAGCTTGGGCCCGACGCCGCTGGCGGCCTTGAAGGCCTTGTGGTCCCCCGCCGAGACGGCCAGGTAGACCCGCTGCGGCTCCATGACGCTGAGGATGGCGAGCCCCGCTTTCGGCCCCACCCCCGACACGCCGGTCAGCAGCTCAAAGCAGGTCTGCTGCTCCTCGGTGGCGAAGCCGTAGAGGCTGACGTCGCTGTCGGTGACGTTCATCACGGTGTAGAGGGTGGCCTCGGCCCCGGCGCCGGGCAAAGCGGCGGCGACGCTGGCCGGGCACTGGGCGCGGTAGCCCACCCCCGCGCAGGAGATGACCACGCTGTCCAGGGTCTTTTTGACGACTTTACCGCTCAGGCAATAGATCATAGCACGCTCCGTTCAAGATAAAGGCCGCGCCGGCGGTCAGATGGGCCCGGGGCCCCGCACCGTCAGCCGCGTCAGCTGGTTTGCGCTGGTGTGGCAGAAGGTGATGGCCATGGCCAGCGCGTCGGCGGTGTCGTCGGGCTTTGGGACGGCGGGCAGATGCAGCAGGATGCGGGTCATCTCCTGCACCTGCTTTTTGACCGCCTTGCCGTAGCCGGTGACGGCCTGTTTGACCTGCATGGGGGTATACTCAAAGACGGGCAGCCCCGCCTGGGCGGCCGCCAGCAGGATGACCCCCCGCGCCTCGGCCACCCCGATGACGGTGGTCTGGTTGTGCTGGTAGAACAGCTTCTCGATGGCGAGGGCCTCGGGCCGGGTGCGGCGGATGACCTCGGCCACGCCGTCGTAGACCTCGGCGAGCCGCACCTCGAAGGGGCTGTGCGCCGCGGTGGTCACCGCGCCGTAGTCCACCGGCGCAAAGCGGTTGCCCGCATATTCCACCACCCCCCAGCCCACGATGGCATAGCCGGGGTCGATGCCCAGAACTCTCACCTGCCGCCCGCCTTTCCGCGCGCCTTTCTGCGCGCAATATCAATGGATATACTGTAATAGTATAGCACAGCGCCGCGGGAATGGCAATCGGCGGCCGGGCGGGGCGCAGATTTTTCATTTTTTGCACTTTTTGCTTTGCCCCCCTTGCAATCCGGCCCCGGGTGTGGTATCATAACTAAGCCGCACCGCACAGTATGTTTTTCCTCTTTTCGTTTTGTTGTGTTGTGTGTGAACTGTACGTGTGCGGTGTGTATCTGGACGGTTAGCTCAGCTGGTAGAGCATCTGCTTGACGTGCAGGAGGTCACAGGTTCGAGTCCTGTACCGTCCACCAAAAACCCCCGGGGCGTTCTGGCGCCCCGGGGGTTCTGTGTTTGATGGGTATTGGATGTACGCTGTTTTGCTCCGCTTACGGCTTGGGTTTCCAGCGGCGGGCGACGCCCACGCCCAGGGCGTAGGGCCCGGTGTGGACGGCGATGGTCGCGCCGATCTGCAGCAGCTCCGCCTCGCAGGCGCTGGAGGGGTACTTGGCCCGCAGCGCGGCCCGCAGCTGCATCCAGAAGCGGCGGCCCTCGTCGGCGTCGTAGCCGTAGCCGGCGATGATGCGGTAGTCGTCGGGGTCGGCGTTGCGGTCGGCCAGGTAGCCCAGCAGCTGGTCGATGGCCTTCTCCATGCTCTTTTGGCGGCCGCGGGCCATCCCGCCCGAGAATATCTCCCCTTCGGCGAAGTGGATCATCGGCTTGACGTTCAAAAAGTTGGCAGCCCGGCCGGTCACCTTGCCGATCCGCCCGCCCTTGATCAGGTAGTCGAGGTTGCCCACCGTGAAGAAGATCTGGTTGGTGGGGCGGGTGCCCTCCAGCCAGGTCAGGGTCTCGGCCAGGGTGCAGCCGGCGTCCCGCATGGCGGCGGCGTTCAGCACCGTCGCCCCCTCGCTGACGGTGGCGGCGGCGGTGTCCACCACCTCGATGACGGCGTCGGGGTAGTCCTCCAGCACAAGCGCGCGGGCGTTGCGGGCGCTGCCCACCCCGCCGCTCATCTTGCCGGTGAAGCACAGGCAGAGCGCCGGGCGCCCCTCGGCCGCCTTGGCGCGAAAGACCGTCTCATAATCCTCCAGCGAGGGCAGGCTGGTCTTGGGCAGCACCTCGGGGTGGTCCACCATGAACTGGTAGAACTCCCGCACAGGCATCTCCTGCCCTTCTTTCAGGTAGTGCTCCCCGTCGGTCGAGACGTAAAAGGGCACCACCGTCAGCCGCAGCTGCCGCACCTGCTGGTCGGTCAGGTCGCAGGCGCTGTCGGTTATGATGTCGAACATGGTCTTTCTCCTCCTTCCCCCGGGGGTCCGGGTCTTTGGGGCGGCGGCTCAGGCGCGGTGGATATAAGCCTCCCGCTCAGCCCCCACCGAGATGTAGGTGATCTTGCAGCCCACCGCCTGCTCAAGGTAGCGGACGTAGTCCTGCGCCGCGGCGGGCAGGTCCTCCCACTTGCGGGCGGCGGTGATATCGCAGTGCCAGCCGGGCAGGTACTCCACCACCGGCTGGGCGGTGTCCAGCGCCTTGCCCATCGGGAAGCGGGTGGTCACGCTGCCGTCCTCCAGCTTGTAGCCGGTGACGACGGGCACACGCTCCATGTAGTCCAGCACATCCAGCAGGGTCAGGGCCACCTCGTCGCAGCCCTGGCAGGCCACGCCGTACCGGCTGGCCACCAGGTCGATGGGGCCCACACGGCGGGGCCGCCCGGTGGCGGCGCCGTACTCATGGCCGGCCTCCCGCAGATGGTGCTTTTCCTCCTCGGTCATGGCCAGCTCGGCGGCGAAGGGGCCGTCCCCCACGCAGGAGGAATAGGCCTTCATGATGCCGATGGACCAGTCCAGCTTGCGGCCGGGGATACCCGCGCCGATGGGGGCGTACGCCCCGATGACGTTGGAGGAGGTGGTGTAGGGGTAGATGCCGAAGTCGACGTCCCGCAGCGCGCCCAGCTGCGCCTCGAAGAGGATCTTCTTGCCGGCGCGGTCGGCCTCGTCGAGGTAGGCCCCGGCGTCGCAGATGTAATCCTTGAAGACGGCGGCGTACTTTTCCAGCCAGGCCCACATCTCGTCCACGCTGATGGGGTCGGCACCGTAGCTGCCCTCCATCACCAGGTTTTTGGACTCCACCATGGTCTCCAGGCGTTTGTGCACCTCGTCGTCCATGTGCAGCAGGTCGCCCATCCGCAGGGTCTTTTTCATGTACTTGTCGCCGTAGACGTAGGCGATGCCCCGCTTGGTCGAGCCGAACTGCGCCCCGGTCTTGGCCAGGCGGGCCTCTTCCAGCCCGTCCTGCAGGACGTGGTAGGGCATGGTGATGGTGGCCCGGTCGGAGATTTTGAGGTTTGCGGGGCTGACGGCGATCCCCTGCTCGCGCAGGTGGGTGATCTCGCCGTCCAGGTGGTGGGGGTCCACCACCATCCCGTTGCCCATGACGCAGACCACGTCCGGCCGCAGGATGCCCGAGGGCAGCAGGTTCAAAACGAACTTGCCCCGCTCGTTCTTGACGGTGTGGCCGGCGTTGTTGCCGCCCTGGTAGCGCACCACGATGTCGTAGTCCTGGCTGAGCAGGTCGACCATACGGCCCTTGCCCTCGTCGCCCCAGTTGATCCCAGTGATTGCAGTAAGCATAATCGTTGACCTCTTCAGTTGCACCAAAGGGCGGCCTTTTCCGCGCACCTTGCCCGGGATGCGCCGCCCTGTTTCGCTTTTTTGCGCATGGGCAGGCAGCGCCTGCACATACAGGTTTATTGTACCACGCTTTGCCCCGCAAAGGAAGGGCCGGGCGCGAATTTTTCGCCCCGGGCTCAGTTTTTGCGGCGGGTCAGGCGGTGGCGGGTGCCGTCCGGCTCCTGGATGACGGTATTGTCCAGCTGCGCGGCGAGGGATGCGCGCATCTCGGCGATGTATTCCTGCCGCAGCGCCTGGCGCTCGGCCTGTTCGGCCTCGGTCAGCCCGGCGGGGGTCTTGCTCTTGCGGGCCAGGGCGTTGATGCGGTCGATCTTTTCCTGTGTCATGGGTGTCTCTCCTTTTGCGCAAAACGCGCGGACGTGCTATACTGTGTGTGAGGTGAACGACAATGCCCCCCAAACCAAACTATGCCCGCGAGATGGACGGCGTGCTGCAGAGCCTTGGCGGCAGCCGGCCGCGGCTTTTGCTGCACGCCTGCTGCGGGCCCTGCTCCAGCGCGGTGCTCGAGCAGTTGTGCCAATATTTTGACATCACCATCCTCTACTATAACCCCAACATCTGGCCCGCGGCCGAATACCGCCGCCGGGAAGAAGAGCTGGAGCGCTTCGTAGCCGCCGCCCACCCCCTGGGTGTGACGGTGGTGGAGGACCGCTACGACCCTGAGGAGTTCTACGCCGCGGCCCGCGGGCTGGAAGCCGAGCCCGAGCGCGGGGCCCGCTGCACCGCCTGCTACCGGCTGCGGATGCGCCGCGCCGCCGCCTATGCCGCGGCCAACGGCTTCGACTGGTTCGCCACCACCCTGTCCATCAGCCCCCACAAGGACGCCGAGCGGATCAACCAGATCGGGCAGGAGCTTGCCGCCGCGTACGGCGTGCCCCACCTGCCCTCCGACTTCAAGAAGAAGAACGGCTACCTGCGCTCGCTGCAGCTGTCGGCCGAGTACGGGCTCTACCGCCAGGATTACTGCGGGTGCGTGTACAGCCACGCCCAGTCCGAGGCCGAGCGCGGGGCCAAAGCCGGGCGGGGTTAAACGGCCTGTTCTTCCGGCAGGCGGGCCACCAGGGCCGCAAAGACCAGCATCCCCACGCAGGGGACGATGTTGGAGGCCATGCCCGCCGTCAGCCCGGCGCACTCGGCCACCACGCCGATCACCCAGGGCATGACGATGGCCCCCAGGCTTGCCGCCGGCAGCAGGATGGCGATGCTGGTGACGGTGGTCATCCGGCCGGCGGCCGCCACCGCGGTGGGGTTCATCCCCGCCATGGCGAAGGCGAAGGCGAACAGCAGCACGATGGCCGGCGTCTGGCTGCGGGCCAGCATCAGCCCGAAGTAGGTGACGATGCACCCCGCCCCCATCACCACCATAGCCTTGCGGGGGTTCTTGAAGGGGAAGACAAAGGCGATCAGCAGCCGCGCGATGAGGGTGGCCCCCCACATGACGGTGACGGTGTAGGTGCTGAGCACCCCGGCGATGATGCCGCTGTCCTTGAAGTAGGTGACCATCCAGCCGGTGACGCTGGTCTCGGCGGCGTTCTGGCAGAAGATCAGCCCCACCAGCAGCCAGAACCGCGCGCTGCGCAGGAAGCTCCAGTCGATCTTCCCGCCGGCCTTTTTGCTGCCCGAACCCATCGGGGTGAGGGCGAAGGCCAGCCACAGCGCCGCGCCCAGCGCCGCCAGCAGGAACAGGGGGGCCTTCTGCCCCGCCCGGCCGGCCGCCGCGATGACGAAGGGGCACAGCAGCGCCCCGCAGGCGTAGCAGCTGTGCATGATGTTCATGCCGCGGGTGCGGTCGGGGCTGCTGTCCCCCACCAGGACGGTGCAGGTGTTGATGACCTGCCCTTTGGCCGCCCCCACCAGGAAGAAGCCCAGCCCCAGCAGGGCCACCGCCCCGGTAAAGCCCATCAGCCCGTAGCCCGCAAGGTACCCCAAACTGAGCAGCAGGACGCTGCGCTTCATCCCGCCCAGCATCCCGGGCAGCACCCCGGACAGAAAGCCCGCCACCAGGTTGCCGATGTTCATCAGGCTGAGCAGCGTGCCGGTGACGCCGTAGGCAAAGCCGTACTGCTCCTGCAGCAGGCTGACCACCACCCCGCTGGAGATGGCGCACACCCCGCTGAAGAAAAAGGCCGCGAAGCCCGCGTTCCGCCGGCGGGCCAGAAGCTGCCGTTCGTCCATACCAAATCCTCCTCACTGAAAACACCCCCGCAAGGGCTTGCGCCGGCTTTTGCGGGGGTGCTGCTGTCTGTTTGTCCCGGCCGCCCGGGTCTGACCACGCCTTACGCCTTTTTCAGCGGGTAGGTGATGATCTTCTTGGGGCACTTGGCCACGCAGGTACCGCAGCCGGTGCACTTGTCGTAATCGATGCGGGCCAGGTTGTCGGTGACGTGGATGGCGTCGGACGGGCAGTTGCGCTGGCACATGCCGCAGGCGATGCAGGCGGTGGCGCATTCCTTCATGGCCACCGGGCCGCGGTCGCAGTTGGAGCACATGACCACGGGCTTATCCGGGCCGGCCGCCTGGATCATGATGACGTGCTTGGGGCAGACCGCCGCGCAGGCGCCGCAGCCGGTGCACTTGTCCTGGTCCACCACGGCCACCCCGTTGACGACGTGGATGGCGTCGAACTTGCAGGCCTTGACGCAGTCGCCAAAGCCGGCGCAGGCAAAGGAGCAGTCCTTGGGCCCGCCGTAGAGGGCGGCCGCCGCCGCGCAGCTCTGGATGCCCTTGTAGTCATAGCTGGGCTTGCAGTTGTCCTTGTTGCCCTGGCACTGCACCACCGCCTTCTTGACGGTGGCGGACACCTCGGCGCCCATGATCTTGCCGATGGCGGCGGCAGCCTTGGGGCCGCCGGGGGCGCACTTGTCACAGGGCACCCCGTCCATCACGATGGCCTTGGCATAGTCGGCGCAGCCGGCATAGCCGCAGCCGCCGCAGTTGGCGCCGGCCAGGCACCCCGTCACCTCTTCGATGCGGGGGTCCTCCTCCACGGCCATGAACTTGGAGGCGGCCACCAGGATCACCGCGCCCAGCGCACCCACCACGGTGCACAGGGCGACAGCCAATACGATACTCATAGTCCGGTTCCTCCTCCTTTACAGCGTGACGTTGAACAGGTTCTCGACGATGCCGCCGAAGCCCATGAAGGACAGGCTGGTGATGGCCGCCGCGACCAGGGTGATGGGCAGGCCCTTCATGGGGCCGGGCGCGTCACAGACTTCCACCCGCTTGCGCACGCAGCTGAACATGCACATGGCCAGCATGAAGCCGACGCCCGCGCCCACGGCGCAGACCAGCGACTCGATGTAAGCCCAGCCAAAGCCCAGGGCAGCCACGTCGGCGCCGTAGTCGTCCACCACCAGGATGGCGACGCCCAGCACGCAGCAGTTGGTGGTGATCAGCGGCAGATAGACGCCCAGGGCGTTGTACAGCGACACCATATACTTTTTCAGGAAGATCTCAATGAACTGGACCAGCACCGCGATGACCAGGATGAACACGATGGTCTGCAGATACCCCAGCCCCGCCGGGTCCAGCACATAGATCTGGATGGGGAAGGTGACGGCCGTCGCCATGAACATGACGAAGATGACGGCGCCCGACATGCCCAGCGACGAGTCCAGCTTTTTGGAGACGCCGAGAAACGGGCAGATGCCCAGAAACTTCACCAGCACGTAGTTGTTGACCAGGATCATGCTGAAGAAGATAGCCGCGAGTTTGACGATCATTTGTTATCCTCTCCTTCCTGCAGGTCCTTGATGGGCTGGCAGCCGATCTTGCGCTCGATGCGGGCGTCGAGCTTTTCTTCCACCCAGATGCACAGGCCCATCAGCAGCCCGAAGCAGAGGAAGGCGCCCGGCGCCTGGGTCATGATGCCGATGGGGACATACCCCTCGGGCATGATCTGGAAGCCCAGCCAGGTGCCGCTGCCCAGGATCTCGCGGATGGTGCTCATCAGCAGCAGCGTCAGGGTGTAGCCGATGCCCATGCCGATGCCGTCGATGGCCGAATCCACGACGGTGTTCTTGCAGGCGAACATCTCGGCACGGCCCAGGATAATGCAGTTGACGACGATCAGGGGGATAAAGACGCCCATCGCCTCATACAGGCTCTCGGTGTACGCCTGCATCACCATCTGCACGATGGTGACGAAGCTGGCGATGATGACGATGTAGCAGGGCAGGTGGACCTTGGCGGGGATGATCTTGCGCAGCATCGCGATCAGCACGTTGGACAGCACCAGCACGAAGGTGAAGGCCGCGCCCATGCCGAAGGCGTTGGAGACCGAGGTGGTCAGCGCCAGGGTCGAGCAGGTGCCCAGCACCAGCCGCAGCACCGGGTTCTCTTTGATGATACCATTGGTAAGGATGCTTACCTTGGAGACTTTTTCTTGTGCCATTGTTCTGATTCAGCCTCCCTTATGCGATCTCGTTGTAGCAGTTGATGCAGTCGTTGATGGCGGCGAAGAGGGCGTCGGTGGAATAGGTCGCGCCCGCGACGGCGTCGTAGCCCTGGCCCTTGGCGATGTTGGCCTCAGCGGTCAGGCCGTCGAACTGCGCCAGATAGTCGGGCAGCGCCACATTGGTGCCGATGCCGCTGGTCTGGCTGGAGGCGTCGACGTGGATGCCGGTCATGGTGCCGGCGGTGTCAAAGCCGATGATGACGTTGACAGCGCCGCCGTTGTAGCCGCTCTCAGACGCCTGGATGGCCACCGAGCCGTCGGGCGCCCGCACCGCGCCGGTGATGCCGGCGGTGGTGTAGTCGGTGATCTCCTCCAGCTCAGCTGCGTCCGAGACGGTGGGCAGCACCTCGACATAGGCCACCAGGGTGGCGGCCTTCTGGTTGGCCTCGATGACAGGCGCGGTGACCGAGTTGACCAGCGCCAGCAGAAGGCTTGCCACCAGCGAGCTGACCGTCAGCACCAGGATGGGTTTGATGGTGCTCTCCCAGTTCGAAGATTTGGTCATTTGGACGCACCTTCCTTTCCTGCCTTGGCCGGCTTGACATAGCCGTAGGGGGTCTGGCGGGTCGCATCGTTGATGAAGGGGACCCACAGGTTCATGAACAGCAGCGCGAAGGAGACGCCCTCGGTGTAGCTGCCCCAGTAGCGGATGGCGAAGGTGACGGCGCCCAGGCAGATGCCGTAGAGCAGCTTGCCCTTCAGGGTGAAGGGGCTGGTCACATAGTCGGTGGCCATAAAGACGGCGCCGAACAGCAGCCCGCCGCTCAGCACTTCCACCAGGCTCTCATGGACGCTGCGGGTGGCGATGAGGTAGAACAGGAACATGCTGCCCACATAGCTGACCGGGATGGCCGCGCTGATGGTCCTGGTGGCCACCAGGTAGATAAAGCCCAGCAGGATGGCCAAAGCGCAGGTCTCGCCCAGCACGCCGCCGTGGATGCCCATGAACAGGTCGAACAGGTTCAGCCGGCTGGGGTCGGCCACCTGCAGGGGGGTGGCGCTTGCCAGCTGGTCCACCGCCGCGTCGGGGTAGACCCAGGCGTTCATCTCAGAGGCAAAACTGACGAACAGGGCGATGCGGCCCACCAGGGCGGGGTTGGCAAAGTTCATGCCGATGCCGCCGAACAGCTGCTTGGTGACGATGATGGCCGCCACGCAGCCCACCGCCAGCTGGCCCAGGGGCATCCCCACCGGCACATTCATGGCCAGGATGATGCCGGTGACCACGGCCGACAGGTCCCCGATGGGGTTCTTGCGTTTGAGCAGCTTGCAGTACAGCCACTCCAGCGCGACGCAGACGGCCACCGAGAAGGCGGTGACCAGCAGCGCGCGCATCCCGAAGATGACAGCCGACGCCACCACCACCGGGCACAGCGCCACGATGACGTTGGCCATCAGGCCCTGGGTGCTCTCGTCCGAGCGGACGTGCGGGGAGGCCGAAACAATAAGCTTGGTATCCATTTTTACTTATTGCCTCCTTTTTTGATCTCGTCGAGGTAATATGCCTTGGCCAGGCTCATCATCTGGGTGCAGGGGCGCTTGGCCGGGCAGACGAAGGAGCAGGAGCCGCAGTTGAAGCAGTAGTCCACGTGCAGCTTGCCCAGCTCCTGAACGTCACGGGCGTTGTAGGCGGCGTTGACCTCCACCGGGGCCAGGCCCATCGGGCAGTACTCGATGCAGCGGCCGCAGCGGATGCAGGGCTCGGCGGCCGGCTGCGCGGCGCTCGCCTCGCTGAGCAGGATCAGCCCGCCGGTGGTCTTGGTGGTGGGGTAACCCAGGTCCTCGACGGCGGGGCCCATCATGGCGCCGCCGGCGATCACCTTGCCGAGGGTCACATCCGGCTTGAGGCCGGCCGCGTTGACCACGTCCTGGTAGGATGTACCCACCGGCACGATCAGGTTCTGGGGGTTGGCGCAGGCGTCGCCGTCCACGGTGACGATCCGCTCCACCACCGGCATGCCGGTGGCCAGGTACTTGCCCAGCATGCTGACCGAGGTCACGTTCATGACGATGGCGCCGGCGTCGGCGGGCAGGCCGCCGTGGGGCACCTCGCGGCCGAGGCACTTCTCGATCAGGATCAGCTCCGCGCCGGTGCCGTAGACGCTGGGCAGGGCCTTGACGTCGATGTTGGCGATGCCGGCGGTCTTCTGGCTGAGCAGGTCGATGCACGCAGGCTTGTTCTTCTCGATGCCGATGATGCACCGCGGGATGCCGGTGTACTGCAGCACCGCCTGGATGCCGCGGACGATGTCGTCGGCGCTCTGCAGCATCTCCTGGGTGTCGCTGGTCAGCCAGACCTCGCACTCAGAGGCGTTGATCAGCAGGGTGTCCACCGGGCTCTTGGGCTGCAGCTTGACGTCGGTGGGGAAGCCTGCGCCCCCCAGACCCACCAGCCCGCAGCCGCGCACCGCCGCCAGGAAACTGGCCTTGTCGGTGACCACCGGCGGGCGGACGGACGGGTCGACCGTCTGCTTGCCGTCGGTCTGGATGACCACCGAGTCGCACAGTCTGCCGTTTGCAAGGCGGAACGGCTCGACCGCCGTCACCTTGCCCGACACGCTGGCGTGGATGTTGGCGGAGACAAAGCCCCCCGCCTCGCCGATCAGCGTGCCCACCGACACTTCATCGCCCTTTTTGACAGTCACTTTCGCCGGGGCGCCGATGTGCTGGCTCATCAGGATGCGCACCTGCGCGGGCAGGGGCATCGGGACAGGCTTACTTGCGGCAGTCGCTTTGTCATGCGGCGTGTGCGCGCCGAGCGCCGCACGTTTCAGCTTGTTCAACATGAACTATACAATCCCCCATTCATTGGTTTGCGCCGCGGCGCTTCTCCCCGCGCCGGCAAAAAGGCGCAACGAAACCGCGGCTGTACTTGCTGATATATTTTATTGTATCATTTCCCCGGTTTAAGTCAACGCCAAAGTGGTCAAAATTTTGATGAAGATGAAAGTTTTTCGGCGTTAAATCTTGCTAACCTTTGTCCAAGTTCCCTATTTTGGCCTTTGCAGACCGCGGCCGAGTATGCTATACTATAGGTACTTACCACCCCGCTCCGAGAGGAACGCACGGCGGGCGCATCTGCCGCGCGCCCGCCCTTCACCCATAAGGAGGTCCCGACATGAAAGTTCTCAAGGCACTGCTTGTTACCCTCACCGCGCTGGCGGTCGCCGCCACGGCGCTGCTGCTGTTCTGCCAGGCCAAAAACGCCCCCCACTATATCCACATCTACGGCGGCGAAGAGGGCGGCGCCGAAGCCTGAGCCGCCCCCGCCTTTGCATCCCCCAACCCGAAAAGGGCCTGCCGTTTTGCCGCGGCGGGCCCTTGTTTTGTCCTGACGGTTTGGCGGGCGGCTAATACCGCTCCAGCCGGAGGACGGCGGCGGTGATGTCGTCGGCCCGCCCCGTCTTGTCGGCGCGGCCGCGGGCGGTGTCCACCAGGGTGCGGGCGATCTGTTCGGGGCCGTCACCGGCGGCGGCCGACAGTTCCAGCTGCTTGAGCACCCAGCCGGGGCCGTCCACCAGCAGCCCGTCCGACACCAGCACCGCCACATCCCCGGCGGCCAGCCGGACCAGCCTGCTCTGCCCGTTGACGTCCCCCAGCACCCCCACCGGCAGCCCGGCCTCCCCCACCGTGCGGGCCTTGCCCTCGTGGACGATGAAGCCGGGGGCCGCCCCCGCCTTGAAGACGCGGGCCGTCCCGGTGTAGAGGTCGACGCTGAGCAGGTCGAGGGTCGCCCCGCCCTCCTCCTCGCTTTTGAGGGCGAGGGCCACGTTGACCAGCCGGGCGGCCAGCTCGGCGGCAAAGCCCGCCCGCAGCAGCCGCCCGGTCAGGTCGGCGGCCAGGTTGCCGTCCACCGCGGCGGGGCGGCCGGTGCCCATCCCGTCGCAGAGGATCATCTGCGCGGCGGTGGGGCTGCAGAACTGCTGCACCGCGTCCCCCGACACCTCCCCGCGGGCTGCCGCCCCCGCCCAGCCAAAGACGGCCCGCAGCAGCGGCTTTTCGGTGAACAGCAGGGTGGTCACCCCCCTGCAGTTCAGCCGCTGGGGCGTCTCGAAGCTGCGGCGGCACAGCCGGCCCACCTCCCCTGCCAGGGCCGCCAGCTCCCCCTGCCCCAGCCGGGCCCGCGGCAGAGTGACCGCCGCCCGGGTGCGGCCCAGGTCGTCCAGGGTGACGGCGCACTCGAGGGGCGGCATCCCCAGCGAGGTGAAGAAGGCCGCCACCCGCCCCGACTTGTAGGGCTCGGGGCTGCCGGGGCTGCCCAGCTGGTCGCCCAACGCGCTGAGGGCCTGGGCCACCGCGCTGTACTGCTCGGTCAGGGCGGTGCGCATGGCCTCGGCGTGGACCCGCGCCTCCTGCCGGCTCTTGTAGAGGGCGAAGGTGCGGGTCACCGTCCCCGACAGCGCCGCCGGGTGGATGCAGCGGGACAGCTGCCCCGGCAGGTCCTGGGTGCCGGCCTGCTGCTTTTCCTCCAGGATGGGGCGCAGCGCCTCAAAGCCGGCCATGGTGACGGCGTACTCCGCCTTCCAGCATTCTTCCCGGCGGCCGCAGTTGGCGCACAGCGCGTCGTGGGTGGCGTCGATGACCCAGCGCCAGCCCTCCTGCCGGCGGGGCAGCCCCTCGTACACCTTATTGACGGTGTCCGCCAGGGAGGACAGGCTCTCGGCCGCGGCGTTCAGCCTTGTGGCCGCCGCCGACAGCTGCGGCCGCTGCGCCGGCAAAGCGTCGCCGGGGGCGGCGTCCCGCAGCAGCAGGCGGCGGGGCGCCAGCAGGCAGCAAACAAGCCCCGCCCCCACCGACGCCATCTGCCCAAAGGCAGCCCCGGGCGGCTGCACCGCCAGGATGGCGCTCAGCGCGCCGGCGGCGCAGAGGGCGGCGCTGACCAGCCTGTCCCCCGGCGGCAGCAGGGCAAAGGCCGCGCCGCAGCACAGCCCCGCCGCCCCGCCCGCCAGCGACACGTCGGCGCAGCACAGGCCGGCGGCCATCGCGGCCGCCCCGGCAAGGGCGTTCTGCCCCCCGCCCCGGCAGGCCATGGCCAGCGCGCAGGCCGCCGCCGCGGCAAGGCCCAGGTTGAAAGCCAGCGGCCCGCCCGCCACCGCCGGCCCCGCAAAGCCGAAAGAGCCCAGCGCCGCCGCAAAGCAGCCCAGCAGCACCAGACGCCCCGCGCCCGGCCGTTCGGGCGGGAAGCGGCGCAGCGCCAGCCCCAGCGCCGCCGCCACCGCCGCGTCCGCCCCGGCGAACAGCAGCCCGTCCCCGCCGATGTACCCCTTGAAGCACAGGGCGCTGCCCATCAGCAGGGCGCAGGCGCCCCCCGCCGCCGGCCCGTACCGCCCCGGGCAGAGCCACCGCACCGCCACCGCGCCCCCCACGGCGCAGAGCAGGCAGACCGCCCGCACCCCCAGCCCGCGGCCCAGCATGGCCAGCACCGCGCCGGCCGCCGCCGCGGCAAAGCAGTCCTCCCCGAGGCCCAGCACCATGGCCAGCCCCAGGGGGCACAGCTGCCCGTACAGCACCGCCCAGCCCCCGGCGGCCCCCGCCGCCAGGCCGAACACCTGCCGCCCCGCCGCCCGCAGCCGGCCCCGCCGGTCGAGGGTGTCCCGCCCGGCGTCCGGCGCAAGGGCGACCGACAGCCCGCCGGCCTGCCCAGGGCCCATTTTCCCTGCAAAACTTTTTTCCATACAATACGCCCCCTGACTGTTGATGCATCGCCGCGATGGCCTGTGCATATACTCTAGCAGGGCCGCGCCGCGCTTTTTGCCGCAGAAGGCGACAGCGCCAAAACCAGACCAAACAAGCCAAAAAGATCCCCCCGCAGCGTTTTTCCGCCGCGGGGGGATCTTTGTCTGTGTCTGTCAGCGCAGGGGAATATATTACGCCTCGGCGGCATCGCGCAGCCGGGCGATGGCGGCGTGCAGCCGCTCCACCGTCTTTTCACGGCCCATCATGCAGGCCAGGTCCACCCCGCCGCCGGGGGTGCGCTGCTTGCCCGACAGGGCGATGCCCAGCGGGTAGAGCAGCCAGCCGTTCTTGTGCTCCATCCGCTCGGCCAGGGCCTTGCAGGCGTCGAACAGGCCGTCCCGGTCGGCGTAGTCGGTCCCCTCGTCCGAGAGCAGCAGCTCCAGGGCGGTCAGGGCTTCCAGGGCCGAGGCGGGGGTGGTCTTCTGCTTTTTGTTGGCATACAGGCTCAGGTCGTAGTCGGGCAGGGCGTCGAAAAAGTCGATCTGCGGCGGGATGTCGCTGAACATCTCGCACCGGGGCTGGAGGTTGGCGCACAGCAGCGCCTTGTTGACGGGGCAGTGCACCGCCTGATCGATCCAGGGGCCGGCCTTGGCGGCAAACTCCTCGGGGGTGAGCCGGCGGATATACTCGGCGTTGATGGCCCGCAGCTTGAGGGGGTCAAAGATGGCCGGGGACTTCGAGATGCCGGCAGGGTCCCAGATCTCGACCAGCTCGGGCAGGGTGAAGATCTCCCGCTCGGCGTATTCGCCTTTGGGGCTCCAGCCCAGCAGGCAGATATAGTTCAGGATGGCCTGGGGCAGGCACCCCTTGGCGATCAGGTCCTGGTAGCTGGCGTCGCCGTTGCGCTTGGACAGCTTGTTCTGCGCGTCCTTCATCACCGGGGGGCAGTGGATGTAGGCCGGTATCTCCCACCCGAAGGCCTCGTACAGCAGATTGTACTTCGGGGTGGAGGACAGGTACTCGCTGCCGCGGATGACGTGGGTGATCCCCATCAGGTGGTCGTCCACCACGTTGGCAAAGTTGTAGGTGGGCATCCCGTCGCTCTTGATGAGGATCTGGTCGTCCATCTCGCTGTTGTTGACCTCGATGTGGCCGTAGACCAGGTCGTCAAAGCCGGTGACCCCGGTGCGGGGGATCTTCTGCCGGATGACGTAGGGCTCGCCGGCGGCCAGGCGGGCTTTGACCTCCTCGGGGGGCAGGTCGCGGCAGCAGCCGTCGTAGTGGGTCATCTCGCCCCGGGCGCGCTGCTCGGCGTGCAGAGCGTCCAGCCGCTCGTTGGTGCAAAAGCAGTAGTAGGCCTTGCCGTCGGCCACCAGCTGCTCGGCGTACTGCTTGAACAGGCCCATCCGCTCGCTCTGGACATAGGGGCCCACCGGGCCGCCGACGTCGGGGCCCTCGTCCCACAGCAGGCCGGCCTCCCGGCAGGTGTCGTAGATGACGTCCACCGCGCCGTCGACGTACCGCTCCTGGTCGGTATCCTCGATCCGCAGGATGAAGGTGCCCCCCGCGTGCTTGGCGGTCAGGTAGGCGTAGAGGGCGGTGCGCAGGTTGCCCACATGCATATACCCGGTGGGCGACGGGGCGAACCGGGTGCGTACTTTCTTTTCTTCCATGATGCTCTCCTCATATACGGCGCCGCAAAGACGGCGTGATTCACAAAGACAGCTTTAGTTTACCCACTCGGGGGCGGTTTGTCAATCGCTGCGGGCGGTGAAGCGCGGTATCCTGTTGATTTCCACTTGACAAATATATTATAGATGAATACAATACTTCAAGACCACGCTTGTCAATCAGAAGGGTTTTTGGGAAAAAAGGAGACTTGAACGATGAAAAAGATGAAACTGACTGCCCTCTGCCTGGCCCTCGCGGCCATGGCGGGCCTTGTGGGCTGCGGCGGCTCGGCCAGCTCGGCCGACACTGCCCTGCCCGACGGCGACGGCGACCCCGCCGTCCTGACGGTGGCTATGGAGTGCGCCTACGCCCCCTACAACTGGACCCAGACCGACGACGCGAACGGCGCGGTGCAGATCCGCAACTCCAGCGACTACGCCTACGGCTACGACGTCATGATGGCCAAGAAGATCGGCGAGGCCCTCGGCCAGGAAGTCCAGATCGTCAAGCTGGACTGGGACAGCCTGGTCCCCGCCGTCCAGTCCGGGGATGTGGACTGCGTCATCGCCGGCCAGTCCATCACCAGCAAGCGGGCCGAGCAGGTAGACTTCTCTGACCCGTACTACTACGCCTCCATCGTCACCCTGGTCAAGAAGGACAGCCCCTACGCGGCCGCCGCCGGCGTGGCCGACCTGGCCGGCGCCACCTGCACCAGCCAGCTGGGCACCATCTGGTACGACATCTGCCTGCCCCAGATCGAAAACGCCGACATCCTGCCCGCGCAGGAGACCGCCCCCGCCATGCTGGTGGCCCTGGACAGCGGCGCCGTGGACGTGGTGGTGACCGACCGGCCCACCGCCCAGGCGGCGCTGGTGGCCTACCCCGACTTTGTGATGCTGGACTTCGGCGGCGGCGATGACGACTTTGCCGTCAGCGAGGAGGAGATCAACATCGGCATCTCGATGAAGAAGGGCAACACCGCCCTCAAGGACGCCATCAACGAGGTGCTCGCCGCTATGACCACCGACGACTACAACGCCATGATGGACGAGGCCATCTCGGTCCAGCCTTTGAGCGAATAAGCCCCGCCCCCTGACCAAAGGAGTTTGTCCCCATGTACACATTTCTGAACGAGTGCGCCGCCCTGCTGGCAGAGTACGGCCCGTCCTACCTGCGCGGCGCGGGCACCACCCTGCTGCTGGCGCTGGTGGGCACCCTGATCGGCTGCCTGATCGGCTTTGCGGTGGGCGTTTTGCAGACCATCCCCATCGACCCGCAGCGGGACCCGCTGTGCAAGCGCATCCCCCTGCGGGGGCTGCGGGGGCTGCTGCGGTGCTATGTCGAGCTGTTCCGCGGCACCCCCATGATGATCCAGGCGGTGTTCATCTACTACGGCCTGATGTACGCCTTTGACCTCCACCTCGAGATGTGGACGGCCGGCTTCCTGATCGTATCCATCAACACCGGCGCGTACATGGCCGAGACGGTCCGCGGCGGCATCGTCTCCATCGACCCCGGGCAGACCGAGGGCGCCATGGCCATCGGCATGACCCACTGGCAGACCATGCTGCACGTCATCATGCCGCAGGCGCTGCGCAACATCGTGCCCCAGATCGGCAACAACTTCATCATCAACATCAAGGACACCTCGGTGCTGTCGGTCATCTCGATCACCGACCTGTTCTTTGTCCACAAGAGCGTGGTGGGCGCCGAGTACACCTATTTCCAGAGCGCCACCCTGGTCATGCTGATCTACCTGACCATGACCCTGGTCTCCAGCTATCTGCTGCGCCTGTGGGAGAAAAAGCTGGACGGCCCCATGAACTACGACCTCGACACCACCGACACCCTCGCTTACACCAGCGGGATGTACAACGCCCCCGCCCCCGACCATGCGTCCCAGAATCTCGATATGAAGGAGGGCGCCAGCCATGTCTGAACCCATCATTGAAGTGCGCCACCTGTCCAAGAGCTTCGGCACCCATGTGGTGCTGCGGGACGTCGACTTCACCGTCAGCCCGGGGGACGTCACCTGCGTCATCGGCGCGTCCGGCTCGGGCAAATCGACCCTGCTGCGCTGCATCAACCTGCTGGAGACCCCCACCGCCGGGTCCATCCTCTTCCACGGGCAGGACATCACCGCCCGCGGCTTCGACCCCTGCGGCTACCGCGCCCGGGTGGGGATGGTGTTCCAGTCCTTCAACCTGTTCAACAACATGACGGTGCTGGAAAACTGCACCGCCGGCCTGCGCTGCGTCCTGCGCCAGGACAAGGAGACGGCCCGAAAGACCGCCCTTGAAAACCTCGAAAAGGTCGGCATGGCCCCCTACATCCACGCCCGCCCCCGGCAGCTGTCGGGCGGGCAGAAGCAGCGGGTGGCCATCGCCCGGGCGCTGTCCATGCAGCCGGAGGTACTGCTGTTCGACGAGCCGACCTCCGCCCTTGACCCGCAGATGGTGGGCGAGGTGCTGGCGGTCATGCGCCGCCTGGCCGCCGCCGGCCTGACCATGATCGTGGTCACCCACGAGATGGCCTTTGCCAGGGACGTCTCCAGCCGCGTCGTCTACATGGCCGACGGCGTCATCGCCGAGGAGGGCGCCCCCGCCGACATCTTCGACCACCCGCAGAACCCCAAAACGGTCGAGTTCCTCAGCCGCTTCCGCGAGCGCTGAGGCCCAGCCGCCCCACCGCCCGCCGGGCCGCCCGGCGGGCTTTTTTGCGCCTGCGGCAAATGGGACTACTCCCGCGAGGCGGTCAAAGATCAAGGAAAGGCGGGGGTTTTGCTGTGGGTAGTTCGGGTACTTTCGGTACTTTTGGGAAAGGGTGTAGTTTGGGTAATTCGCCCGTTTTGAGGGCGTTTTACCGGAAATACCCATACTCTAAAAAGTACGCAAAGTACCGGAAGTACGCTCTGGGGGGTGGTATCATGGGCTTGCAAACACAAACCGCCCCGCACAGGGGCCCAAAGAAAGGAAGCAAGTCTATGCAGAACCTGACCGTATTTGAAAACCCCGCCTTCGGCACGGTGCGCACCGTGGAAGTGGAGGGCGAACCCTGGCTGGTGGGCAGGGATGTGGCCGCCGCGCTGGGGTAC
>DWXX01000005.1 GCA_019118985.1 Candidatus Faecalibacterium faecipullorum | reverse complement strand
GCCATGTTGGCGATGCTGGAGGGGATGTAGAAGGGCGAAGCCTTGTCAAAGCCGCGCTGCAGGCAGCGGGTCTGCTCGCTCTCGGTGGTGGAGATGCCGCCGATGCCGCTGGAGACGATGACGCCGCAGCGGGTGCGGTCCACGCTGTCAAGGTCGAGGCCGCTGTCGGCCACCGCCTCTTTGGCCGACGCCACCGCAAACTGGGTGTAGCGGGCCATGTGGCGGACCTCCCGCTTGTCGATGACGGCGGTGGGGTCCCAGTCCTTGACCTCGGCGGCCAGGTGGACTTTCTGGGCGGACGAATCGTACTGGGTGATGGGCCCGATGCCGCACACCCCGTCACGGACGGCCTGCCAGCTCTCGGCGACGTTGTGGCCGATGGGGTTGACGGTGCCCATGCCGGTGATCACTACTCTGCGTTTTTCCATCTTGACTGCTTCCTCCTCACATTCCCATGCCGCCGTCCACCTGCAGCACCTGACCGGTGATGTAGCCGGCCTCCTCCGAGGCCAGGAAGGCCACGGCCGCGGCCACGTCCTCAGGGGTGCCGGGGCGGTTGGCCGGGATGGTGTGCAGCATGGCCTCTTTGGCCGCCTCCGGCAGGGCTGCGGTCATGTCGGTGGCGATGTAGCCGGGGGCCACCGCGTTGACGGTGATGCCCCGGCTGCCCAGCTCTTTGGCCAGGGACTTGGTCATCCCGATCAGCCCGGCCTTGCTGGCGCAGTAATTGATTTGGCCGGGGTTGCCCCGCAGGGCCACCACCGAGCTCATGTTGACGATCCGGCCGTAGCGGGCCCGCATCATGGGGCGGATGGCCGCCTTCATGCACAGATAGGCGCCCTTGAGGTTTGTTTCGATCACAGCGTCGAAGTCCTCGTCCTTCATCGACATGGCCAGGCCGTCCCGGGTGATGCCGGCGTTGTTGACCAGGATGTGGATGCCGCCCAGCTCCTTGACGGCGGTGTCGATCAGGGTCTTGGCGGCGGCAGGGTCGGTCACATCGCCCTGCACCGCCCGCGCCTCGACCCCGAGGGCCCGCAGCTCTTCCAGGGTCTTTTCAGCGGCGGCGGCGTTCCCCGCGTAGGAGAATACGACGTTCGCGCCGCGGCGGGCCAGCTCCAGGCAGATGGCCCGGCCGATCCCGCGGGAGCCGCCGGTGACGACGGCGGTCTTACCGTTCATGGAAGCCATGTGTTACTCCTCCTCTTTCAGCAGCGCGCACAGCGCGTCGATGTCGGCGCAGGTCTCGACCGCGCAGGTCTTGAGGGCGGGGGCGGTCTTTTTGACAAAGCCGCTGAGCACCTTGCCGGGGCCGATCTCGACGACGAGGTCGACGCCGAGCTCGGCCAGGCGGCGGATGGTGTCCTCCATGTAGACCGAGGACTGCACCTGCCGTTCGAGCAGAGCGGGGATGGTGTCCCCCTCCCCCATCTCGCGGCCCAGGCAGTTGAACAGCACCGGGAAGGCCATCTCCCCGAAGGATTCGGTCTTGAACCGCTCCCGCAGCGCGTCGCCGGCGGGGCGCAAAAGCGAAGTGTGGAAGGGCCCGCTGACCTTCAGGGGCAGGCACCGCTTGGCGCCCATCTCCTTGGCTTTGGCGGCGGCGGCGTCCACGGCGGCCTTCTGCCCGCCGATGACCAGCTGCCCGGGGCAGTTGTAGTTGGCGATCTCCACCACGCCCTCGCCGGCGGCGGCCTTGCAGGCTTCGGCCAGCTTGTCGCGGTCCAGGCCGAGGACGGCGGTCATCCCGCAGGGGACGCCGGCGGCGGCCGCAGCCATCGCCTTGCCGCGGAAGGCGGCCAGCTCCACCGCCTGCTTGGCGGTAAAGACCCCGGCGGCGGCCAGGGCGGAGTATTCGCCCAGGCTCAGCCCGGCGGCGTAGTCGGGGCAGATGCCCTTTTCGGCCAGGATGGCGGTCATGCCGGCGGCAAAGGCCACCATGCAGGGCTGGGTGTACTCGGTCTGGTTCAGCACCCCGTCGGGGTCGCTGAAAGAGACGGCCTTGAGGTCAAAGCCGACCTCGGCGCCGTCCAGCACGGCGCGGTAGGCGGGGTAAGCCTCGTACAGGTCCTGCCCCATGCCGGGGTGCTGGCTGCCCTGCCCGGCGTACAGAAATGCGATCTTCATACCTGCTCTCCTTTTACGCCTGCATGGCCTTGATGGTCTCTTCGCACCCGGCCATCAGCTCTTCAAAGATCTGGCGCAGGGGCTTGACCTCGTGCAGCATGCCTGCCACCTGGCCGGACATGAAGCTGCCGCGGTCGAGGTCGCCCTCAAAGACAGCCCGCCGCAGCGAGCCGAGGGTCAGCTTCTCCCGCTCGGCCAGGGGCATATTCTCCTTTTCCATCTCGAGGTACTGGCGGGCCATCTTGTTCTTGAGCACCCGGACCGGGGCGCCGGTGGTACGGCCAGTGACGACGGTGTCGTTGGCGCCGGCCTTGATCAGGGCCTGCTTGTAGTTGTCGTGGATGGGGCACTCCTGGCTGACCAGCAGGCAGGTGCCCACCTGCACGCCGCAGGCGCCCAGGGCGTAGGCCGCCGCCATCTGCCGGCCGCTGGCGATGCCGCCCGCCGCGATGACCGGGGCGCTGACCGCATCCACCACCTGGGGCACCAGGGCCATGGTGGTCATCTCGCCGACATGGCCGCCGCTCTCGGTGCCCTCGGCGATGAAGCCGTCCACCTCATACCGCTCCAGGCGCTTGGCCAGGATGGGGGCCGCCACCACGGGGAACACCTTGATGCCCGCCTCTTTCCAGGCGGGGACATACTTGCCGGGGTTGCCGGCGCCGGTGGTGACCACCTTGACCCCCTCCTCGACGACCACCTTGGCCAGCTCGTCGATGTGGGGGTTCATCAGCATCAGATTGACGCCGAAGGGCTTGTCGGTCGCCGCCTTGGCGACCTGGATCTCCCTGCGCAGGGCATCGGCGTCCATCCCGCCCGAGCCGATCAGGCCCAGCGCGCCGGCGTTGGCGACGGCTGCGGCAAAGGCGCCGGTGGCGATGTTGGCCATGCCGCCCTGGATGATGGGGAACTCGGTCCCCAGAAGCTCATTGATCTTCATGGTGTTACTCCTTACACAAAACGCAGCGCGGGGCGCTGACGGTTGACTGTCAGGTTGGGAAGTCAGGCCAGCTGCAGCAGGCACCCGGCCCAGGTCAGGCCCCCGCCAAAGCCGGCGCAGAGGGCCTTCTGGCCGCTAGCCAGCTGGCCGGTGGTCACCAGCTCGTCCAGCAGGATGGGCACGCTGGCGGCCGAGGTGTTGCCTGTGCGGGCGATGTTGCCGGCGCAGCGGGCGGGGTCCAGCTTCAGCTTCCTGACGGCGTGGTCAAGGATGCGCTGATTGGCCTGATGAAAGACGAAGCGGTCGATTGCCTCAAGGGGGACCCCCGCCTTCTCGGCCACCTCATGGGTGCAGCGGGGCAGCACCTCGACGGCGAAGCGGAATACCTCCTTGCCGTCCATGTGGATGTAGCTGGCGCTGCCGGTGTTGACCCCGGGGATGTAGAGCACCTCCCGGTTGCCGCGGCTGCCCATGACGGCGCAGATGGAGGGGTAGTCCGCCCCCCATTCCACCACCACGGCGCCCGCCCCGTCCCCGAACAATACGCAGGTGGACCGGTCGGTAAAGTCGGTGATCCGGCTGAGCACCTCGCACCCGATGACCAGGCCGTACCGCCGGGGGCTTGCCGCCAGCAGGCACTCGGCGGTGTGCAGCCCGTAGACAAAGCCGGCGCAGGCGGCGTTCAGATCAAAGCAGACGGTGTCCTCGGCGAGGCCCAGCTCCTTCTGCAGGACGCAGGCCGCCGAGGGGGTCATGGTGTCCTGGGTCAGGGTGGCCACCAGGCAGACCCCGATGTCGGCGGGGCTGACGCCCGCCCGCTGGATGGCCTGCCGCGCGGCCGCCATGCAGAGGCCGAGGTGGCTCTCGTCGCCGCTGCAGTAATGGCGGCTGCGGATGCCGGTGCGGGTGGCGATCCACTCGTCGCTGGTATCCACCTTCTTTTCCAGGTCGAAGTTGGTCACTTCCTGCCGGGGCAGGGCGGACCCGGTGCTGATCAGCTTGATGCCGCTCATACGCGCTCCTTTCTCAGGGCGCCAGCGCCCATCATGCGGAATTTCTTGTACCGTGCCTCGGCCAGGGCCTTGCCGCTCAGCTTGGACAGGGCCGCCAGCTCTTTGGCCAGCGCCTCGTCCAGCGCGCGGTAGACCGCCTGGGGGTCGGCGTGGGCGCCGCCCTCCGGCTCGGGGATGATGCCGTCGATCACCTTCAGTTCCAGCAGGTCGGCGGCGGTCAGCTTCATGACCTCGCAGGCCTCGTTTGCGCGGGAGGCGTCCTTCCACAGGATGGCGGCGAACCCCTCGGGCGAAAGGACCGAGTAGACGGCGTTTTCCAGCATCAGGACGCGGTTGCCCACGCCCAGGGCCAGCGCGCCGCCGCTGCCGCCCTCGCCGGTGACCACCGAGACCACCGGCACCGTCAGCCGGGAGGACAGCGCCAGCGTCGAGGCGATGGCCTCGCCCTGGCCGTGGGCCTCGGCCTCAAGGCCGGGGTAGGCCCCCGCGGTGTCGATGAAGGTGACGATGGGGCGGCGGAACTTTTCGGCCTGCAGCATCAGCCGCTGGGCCTTGCGGTAGCCCTCGGGGGAGGGCATCCCGAAGTGGTAGGCGACGTGCTCTTCCAGGGTGCGGCCCTTGCGGTGGCCGATGACAGTCACCGGCCGGCCGTGGAAAAAGCCCACCCCGCCGTAGATGGCCCCGTCGTCCATGCAGCAGCGGTCCCCCCGCTGCTCAAAGAAATCGGTGAAGAGGGCCGAGACGAAGTCCGGCGTGCCGGGGCGGCCGGCCTGCCGGGCCAGCGCCACCCGCTGGGCGGGGGTCAGCTGGCTGTTGGCCAGATGGGTGCTGGTTTCATTTGCCACGGCTCTCCCCTCCTTTCCCGTGGAGCCTGAGCAGGCGGATCAATGTGCCGCGCAGCCGCGCGCGGGGGACGATGCCGTCCAGAAAGCCGTGCTCCAGCAGGTACTCCGACCGCTGGAAGCCCTCGGGCAGCTTTTCCCCGATGGTCTGTTCGATGACGCGGGGGCCGGCAAAGCCGATGAGGGCCCCCGGTTCGGCCAGCATGATGTCGCCCAGACTGGCGAAGCTGGCGGTCACCCCGCCGGTGGTGGGGTGGGTCAGAACCGAGATGTACAGCCCCCCGTGCTCCGAGAACCGCTCGATGGCAGCGGAGGTCTTGGCCATCTGCATCAGCGAGAGGATACCTTCCTGCATCCGCGCCCCGCCGCTGGCCGAAAAGAGGATGAGGGGCAGCTTATTCTTGTCGGCGTACTCCACCAGACGGGCCACCTTCTCGCCCAGGGCGGCGCTCATGCTGCCCATGAAAAAGCGGCTGTCCAGCACGCCGGCGGCCACCTTCTGGCCGTCGATCCGGCCGGTGGCGGTGACGACGCCCTCCCCCAGGCCGGTGCGCTTGCGGGCCGACTCGAGCTTTGCCTCGTACCCGGGGAAAGCGAGCGGGTCGGCCGAGACGAGGTCCTCGTCCATCTCGCGGAAGGAGCCCTCGTCCAAAATCAGGCTCAGCCGGTAATAGCCGCCGATGGGGTGGTGGTAGCCGCACAGCGGGCAGACGTACTGATTCTTGATCAGCTCACGCCGGGCCACCGGCTTGCCGCAGGAAGGGCATTCCTCCTCGGCGTTGGCCGGCAGTACGGCCCCCGAGTCCCGCAATGCCTTGAGGCTCAGCAGCTTGTGCCGCCGCCGGGCAAATACAGTGCTCATCCTTTGGCCTCCTCATCTCCGGCCCGGCTCCACTGGAGCAGGGTGTCCAGGTTCTCATCCAGGAAGGCGGTGGTGCAGCTGCCCCGCACGAACTCGGGGTGGTAGAGGATCTGGTGCAGCAGGTCGGCGTTGTTGGCCGGGCCTTCCACCGTCAGCTCTTCCAGCACACGGCGCATCCGGCGGATGGCCTCAAGGCGTGTGGGCGCCCAGACCACCAGCTTTGCCATCAGGCTGTCGTAGTAGGGCGGCAGGGTGTAGCCGTTGTACAGGCCGGTGTCCACCCGCACCCCGCAGCCCCCCGGCAGGTGCAGGAAATCGATCCTGCCCGGGCAGGGCTGGAAGTTTTTGGACGGGTCCTCGGCGTTGAGCCGGCACTCGATGGCGTGGCCGCGCAGGGCGACCTCCTCCTGGGTGTGGGACAGCGGCAGCCCCGCCGCGATCCGGATCTGTTCGCGCACAAGGTCGATGCCGGTGACGAACTCGGTGACCGGGTGCTCGACCTGGATGCGGGTATTCATTTCGATGAAGTAGAAGTTGCCCGCGGGGTCGAGGACGAACTCGATGGTGCCGGCGTTCTCGTAGCCGGCGGCGCGGGCGGCGGCGACGGCGGCCGCCCCCATCTTCTGGCGCAGCTCAGGGGTGAGGGCGCGGGAGGGCGACTCCTCGATCATCTTCTGGTTGCGCCGCTGGATGGAGCAGTCCCGCTCCCCCAGCTGGATGACATGGCCCATCTTGTCGGCCAGGATCTGGAACTCGATGTGCTTGGGGTTCAGGATCAGCTTTTCGATGTACATCTCCCCGCTGCCGAAGCAGGCCACCGACTCGCTGCGGGCCTCTTCAAACAGGGGCACCAGCTGCTCGGGGTCAAAGACGCGGCGCATCCCGCGGCCGCCGCCCCCGGCGGAGGCCTTGATCAAAACGGGGTAGCCGATCTTGTCGGCCAGGGCCTTGGCCTCGGCGGCGTCTGCCACCGCGCCGTCCGACCCGGGCACCACCGGCACCCCTGCCTTCTGCATCAGCGCGCGGGCGGCCGCCTTGTTGCCCATGGCCCGGATGACGTCCCCCGACGGCCCGATGAAGGCGATGCCCGCCTCAGCGCAGGCGTCGGCGAACTGGTCGTTCTCGCTCAAAAAGCCGTACCCGGGGTGGATGGCGTCGCAGCGGGCGGCCTTGGCCACCGTCAGGATGGCGTCCATGTTCAGGTAGCTGTCGGCGGCGCGGGCGGGGCCGATGCAGTAGGCTTCCTCCGCCAGCTGGACGTGCAGGGCCTCGGCGTCGGCGGCAGAGTAGACCACCACCGGCTCGATCTCCAGCTCCCGGCAGGCCCGCTGGATGCGCAGGGCGATCTCGCCGCGGTTGGCGATCAATACACGCTTGAACATCCCATCACCCTTCCCGGTAGCGGAACAGCGGGTCCCCAAAGGAGACCAGCGCCCCGTCCTGCTGCAGCACGGCCTCGACGACGCAGTCGCACGGGGCCTTGACCTCGTTCATCATCTTCATGGCCTCCATGAGGCAGACGGTCTGGCCCTTCTTGACCTTGTCGCCCACCTGCACGAAGGGGGGCTGGTCGGGGGCCGGCGCGGCGTAGAAGGTGCCCACCACCGGCGCGTCGATGGTCTTGCCCTCCTCGACGGGGGCGGCCGGGGCGGCGGCGGGGGCGGCAGCCGGCGCGGGGGCCCCCGCAGGGGCGGCGGGCGCGGGCATGGCCGGCGCAGCGGGGGCCACGGGGGCCGCCTTGGACAGCTCGAGGTCGGTGTCCTTGGTGTGCAGCTTCATCACAACGGCGCTGCTGGCGTCAAAGCGGGCCAGCAGCTCCAGAATCTCCTGGTGGGTCATAGAGTCTCCTTTCATTGCCAAAAGGCGCATACAGCGCAAAACAAAGGGCGCGCCCCGGGGCCCACAGCCCCTCGGGCACACCCCGGGAAAGGTTTACTCAGCCTTCTCAGCAGCCTCGGCGCCGTCGGCGTGGTCCTGCAGGTACTTGTACAGGTCGCCCACCGTCTTGAGGCCGGGCAGGTCCTCGTCGGCGATCGAAATGCCGAAGGCCTCCTCCAGCGCCATGGACAGCTCCACAGCAGAGAGGGAATCGGCCTCCAGGTCCTCGGCCAGGGTGGCCTCCATGGTGACCTTGTCGGCGTCGCAGCTCAGAGTCTCAACGATAATTTCCTTGACCTTCTCGAAATCCATGATGATTGCTCCTTTTTACCTTTTCTTCAAACAGTGGCGTATCAACGGTTTGGTTCAAATTTTATAGCCAAATCTTTTATCTAAAAAAATTTAGAAAAAAGATTTGTACGGTTATTGTAGCAGATTGCTTAGATTTGTCAAGGGGTATTTGGCAAAAAAATCAAGAAAAATTTTGAGGTTTTTCGCCGGTCTCCCTCCCCTGCCCGGGCAAAAAGCGCCGGCGTCGGGCCATAACGGCCGTCTGCCGGCGCTTTTCTGCGCGCTGTGATGTACTTTTTCGCTTGCCCCGGCCGGGGGGCGGCCCTCACCGCTCCTGCGCGTACCGCGCCAGGAACTGTTTGGTCCGCTCTTCCCGGGGGCGCTCGATGACCTGGCGGGCGGGCCCCTGCTCGACGATCACCCCGCCGTCCATAAAGATGATCTGGTCGGCGACGTCCCGGGCAAAGGCCATCTCGTGGGTGACGATGATCATGGTGGTCTTTTGTTCGGCCAGGCTGCGGATCACCTTCAGCACCTCGCCGGTCAGCTCGGGGTCGAGGGCGCTGGTCGGCTCGTCAAAGCAGAGGATGTCGGGGTGCAGCGCCAAAGCGCGGGCGATAGCCACCCGCTGCTGCTGCCCGCCCGACAGCTGATGGGGGTAGTGCTCGGCCCGGTCGGCCAGGCCCATCCGGGCCAGCAGCTGACGCGCCTCGGCCTCGATGCCGGCGTTGACCTCTTTGCGGCGGGCCTTCCAGCCGGGCCGGTTTTTCTGCCCCTCGGCGGCCAGCAGCTGCTTTGCCAGCATGACGTTCTGCAGCGCCGTGTACTGGGGGAAGAGGTTGAAGGACTGGAACACCAGCCCAAAGTGCAGCCGCTTGCGCCGCACCTCGGCCTCTTTCTGGGTGGCGGGGTCGGCGGCGTCGAACAGGGTCTCGCCGTTCACCACGATCTGCCCGGCGTCGGGGCTCTCAAGAAAGTTCAGGCACCGCAGCAAGGTGGTCTTGCCCGACCCGGAGGAGCCGATGATGGCCAGCGCCTGCCCCTGCTCGAGGTCGAAGCTGATGTCCTCCAGCACCCGGGTGGGGCCGAAGTGTTTTTCAATGTTGCGCACTTCCAGGATAGGCATGGTAGACGTCTCCCTCCTCAGCGGAAATAATCCAGCTTCTTCTCAGCCCAGCGGAACGCCAGGGTCAGGATGCCGTTGACCGCCAGGTAGAACACGGCGGTGTAGAACAGAGGCCAGATCATCCCTTTTTTGATGTAGCTCTCCCCCATCCAGATGATCTCGTAGACCGAGATGACCCGCACCAGGGCGGTGTCCTTGACCAGGGTGATGAACTCGTTGCCCATGGGGGGGACGATCCGCTTGACCACCTGCAGCAGGGTGACCCGGAAGAAGATCTGGCTCTTGGTCATCCCCAGCACCTCGCCGGCTTCATACTGCCCCCGCGGGATGGACTGGATGCCGCCGCGGTAGATCTCAGAAAAGTAGCAGGCGTAGTTGATGACGAAGGACAGCAGCGCCGCGCCGAACCGCGGCAGCAGCGGCAGGTCGAACAGCAGCCCCGGCCCGTAGAACACGATCAGGATCTGGATCATCAGCGGGGTGCCGCGGATCACCCAGACCACGCCCCCCACCGCCCAGCGCAGTGGGGCCAGACGGCTCATGGCCCCCAGCGCGATGATCAGCCCCAGCGGCAGCGCCAGCAGCAGCGTCAGTGCGAACAGCTCGAGTGTGACCCCCAGCCCCTCCAGCAGGGTCAGGGTGACGGTGAGCAGCATAGGTACAGTCCCCTCTCTTTTCTCTTGTCACAGCAGATGCCGGCGGTCGTGGCAGGCCGCCGGCAGGGCTGTGGATGTATCTGTCTTGCGTTTCTTACTTGGCGATGACCGACTCCTGCACGCCGTAGGTGGTGGCCACCTCCATGACGGTGCCGTCGTCATACGCTTCCTTCCAGAAGGTGTTGAAGGCGTCGGTCAGGTCCGACCCCTTGCGGAAGGCCACGCCGTACTCCTCGCTGTTCAGCTGGACGGTGTAGGTCAGGTCGGGGTAGCTGGTCCCCTCGCCGATCATGGCGCCGGCCATCAGCAGGTCGATGACGCAGGCGTCGGACGCGCCGGAGGCCACCTCCATCAGGGCGTCGGCCTGGGTGGTCTTGGCCACATACTCGAGGCCCAGCGCATCCAGCTGCGCCGCGCCGGCCGAGCCGTTCTCCACCGCGAAGGACAGGCCGGCCAGGCTCTCGACGTCCTGGTACTGGTCGGCGACGTCGGCGTTCACCACCACCACCTGGCCGTTGTTGCAGTAGGGCTCAGAGGCGGAGGCGCCGCCCGTAATTTCATCGGTGATGGTCATGCCGTTCCAGATGGCGTCGATCCCCTTGGTGTCCAGCTCCATCAGCTTGTTGTCCCAGTTGATCTCCAGAAACTCGGCTTCCACCCCGAGGTACTCGGCGAAGGCTTTGGCCATGTCGGCGTCAAAGCCGATCCACTCGCCGTTTTCGTCCCGGTAGTCCATCGGGGCGAAGTCGGTCATCCCCACCACCAGGGTGCCTTTGTCCTGGACATAGGCCACGTCGCTGTCGGCGGCCTCCGCCGCGCTGGACGCCGGGGCGCCGGCCCCCTCACTGGAGGCCGGGGCGCTGGACGCCGTGCCGGACGACGAACTGCCGCAGGCTGCAAAGGACAGGGCCATCGCCGCTGTCAGCATCATCGATACTGCTTTTTTCCACTTTCTCATCTTGAACTCCTCCTTACATATCCGCGGCGTCCGGGCCGCGGGCTGTGTGCTTTCCGCCTCTACTGCTCTGCCGTGCTAAAGCAATGCAGTGATAACGCTTTGAATTGTAGCACAGCCGCCCGCCCTTGTCAAGCCCCGCGCGGCGCAAAAACCGGACAAAAAAGCAGTTGACAACCGCCCGGCGATGGGGTATAATATCCCTTGCCGGCAGCGATGCCGGCCGCACCGATGGGGATTTGCATAGTGGTAGTGCGGCAGACTCTGACTCTGTTTGTGGGAGTTCGATTCTCTCATCCCCAACCAAACCGCAGCGCCCTCTTGCTGCGGGCTTTTCGGGGCATAGCGCAGCTGGTAGCGCGCCTGGTTCGGGACTAGGAGGCCGTGGGTTCAAATCCCGCTGCTCCGACCAAAGACGGATGCTCGTGAGAGCATCCGTTTTTTGCTGCCCACCGGGTGGCATTTTTTACAAAAACTTTGCGAAATGTCTTGACAGACAGAGCAATCCATACTAATCTTAATACAATACAGGCGGCGCTGCGGCCCGCCGGGCATATCGGCTGAATGAAAAGAGGGTTTATCATGAAAAAACGCATTGGCATCCTGACCGCCGGCGGCGACTGCCCCGGTCTGAACGCGACCATCCGCGGCGTGGCGAAAGCGCTCTACGTCCGCATGGGCGAAAATGTCGAGATCATCGGCATCCTGAACGGCTATCACGGCCTGATCAACGGCGACTACAAGAAGATGCAGCCGGACGATTTCCGCGGGCTGCTGACCCTGGGCGGCAACGGCACCCACAAGACCGCCAACCTCCTGTCCCAGGAGGGGCTGAACATCATCGGCCTGCCCAAGACCATCGACAACGACATCTACGGCACCGACGTGACCTTCGGCTTC
>DWXX01000079.1 GCA_019118985.1 Candidatus Faecalibacterium faecipullorum | reverse complement strand
CCTTGTGCGGGAGCACTTCTGCGACGGGCTGGGCGACTGCCTGCCCGCCTGCCCCGCCGGGGCCATCACCTTTGAGCGGCGGGAGGCCCCCGCCTACGACGAGGCGGCCGTCCTCAAGGCCAAAGCCGCCGGGCCGTCGGACTGTGCCCGCCCCCACGCGGGCGGCTGCCCCGGCGCGCAGGCGGCGCGGCTCGCACAGCCGGGCAGCGCCCCCGCCCCTGCCGTAAAGCCGGTCTCCCGTCTGGGGCAGTGGCCGGTCCAGATCAAACTGGCCCCGGCGCAGGCGCCCTTCTTCGGCGGGGCAAAGCTGCTGGTGGCCGCCGACTGCGCCGCCTATGCCTACGCCGCCTTCCACGAGGATTTCATGCGGGGCAAAGTGACCCTGATCGGCTGCCCCAAACTGGACGGGGTGGACTACGCCGAAAAGCTGGCCGACATCCTCCGGCTCAACGACATCCAAAGCGTCACCGTGGTGCGGATGGAGGTGCCCTGCTGCGGCGGGCTGCAGTCGGCGGTGCAGCGGGCTATGCAGGCAAGCGGCAAGTGCATCCCCTGGCAGGTGGTCACCCTGTCCCGGGACGGGCGCATCTGCGGGCAGACCTGAGCTGAAACAGACAAAAGGCGGCGCAGCCACCGGGCTGCGCCGCCTTTTTATCTGCATGTATTTTTGTTGCCTTATGCCAGGCCGGCCAGCTGGGGCAGGATCATGCTGACGGCCGGCACGTAGGTCACCAGCAAAAGGCCCACCAGGATGGCTGCGTAGTACGACAGCATATAGGGCATGGTCTTGGCCAGGGTGGTGCGGCCCACCTTGATGGCCACGAACAGGGTGTTGCCCACCGGCGGGGTGATGTTGCCGATGCAGAGGTTGTAGACCAGGATCAGACCGAAGTGGATGGGGTCCATCCCGAAGGTCTGCACGATGGGCAGAAACAGCGGGGTGAAGATCAGGATGGCGGGGGTAACGTCCATGAAGGTGCCTGCGATCAGCAATATGACGTTCATGATCAGCAGGATGATGACAGGGTTGTCGGTGATGCCCAGCAGGGCGGCCGAGACCGCCTGCGGGATCTGCAAGAAGGCCATGACCCAGCCCAGGATGTTGGACACGCCGATCAGAAAGACCACCATGCCGCTCATCTTGGCGCTGTCCACCACGATGTTCCAGAAGCTCTTCCAGGTGATGTTGCGGTAGCAGATGCCGAGGATCAGCGCGTAGACCACGGCGATGGCAGAGCCCTCGGTGGCGCTGAATACGCCGGCGATGATGCCGCCGATGACCACCACGATCAGCGACAGCGAGGGGATGGCCTGCAGGGTGGCCTTGCCGAGGTTGGCCCAGCTGAACTTGCCTGGGGTGCCCTTATAGCCCTTCTTTTTGGCGAGGATGATGGCCACCGCCATGCAGCACAGCGCCCAGATGATGCCGGGCAGGTAGCCGGCCATGAACAGCGCGGCCACCGAGGTGCCGCCCGCGGCCAGCGAATAGGTGATCAGCGCGTTGGACGGGGGGATCAGCAGGCCGGAGGGGGCGGACGCGCCGTTGGTGGCGGCGCACAGGGCCTCGTCGTAGCCCTGCTCCTGCTCGCCTTCCAGCACCATCGAGCCGACGGCGGCCGCGGCGGCCGACGCAGAGCCCGAGATGGCGCCGAACAGGGCGTTGGCGCCGACGTTGGTCACCAGCAAAGCGCCGGGCAGCTTGCCCAGGATGGCCATGACAAAGTTGACCAGGCGCTTGGCGATGCCGCCCTGGTTCATCAGGTTGCCCGCCAGGATGAAGAAGGGGATGGCGGTCAGGCTGAACTTGCTCATCCCCACAAAGATGCGCTGCGCGCCGGTGACCACCGAGATGTCCAGCGGGACGGTCTGCAGGATGGTGAACAGCGAGGCGATGCCGATGGAGTAGGAGATGGGCACCCCCACCACCAGCAGGACCGCCAGGATGACAATGATCATCCCGAGAGATTGCATGGCCATAACTTACGCAGCCTCCTTCTTGTCTTTGCAGATGTCATAGATGTTCAGCACGGTGTACAGGATGTTGATGACGCCGCAGATGGGCATGGTGACGTAAAAGACGCCCACAGCCACCCCCAGGGAGGAAGTCATCTGCCCCATGGCCAGCTGGGTGATCGCATAGCCGCCGTAGACCAGGATGATGCCCGAGAACAGCATGGCGATCACCTCGCCGAAGATGGCGAAGAACTTCTGCGCGGCGGCGGGCATCAGCTCCACCACCACGGGGATGTTCATATGGCCCCGCTCGCCGGTGATGAGGGAGGCCCCGAACAGGCTGGCCCAGGCAAAGAGGTAGCCCACCAGCTCCTCCGACCAGGTGGAGGGGTTGTTGAGGACGTAGCGGGTAAAGACCTGCCAGCAGGTCAGGGCGGTCATGGCGATCAGGCTGCCCCCTGCCAGGACGTTCATGATATGGTTGAGCACCTTGCGGATGGAACGCATATTGCTAAGACACCTTCCTTTCTCAAGCCTCGGCCGCGAACTCGGCGTTGTGCTGCTGGATCAGCTCGTAGATGGGGGCAAGGTCGGGGTAGTCGGCCAGCATCTCCTCGTGCATGGGGGCCACCGCCTCCTGGAAGGGGGCGATGTCGGGGTAGATGAAGTTGACCCCCTGCTCGTTTTCGGCCTGCGCCTTGGCGGCTGCCACCGCGTCGGTCCAGGCCGCGCGCTGGGTCTGGTTGAGGATCTCGAAGCCCTCGTCGAAGATGGCGCGCTCCTCTTCGCTCAGCCCGTCCATGAAGCCCAGGTTGCCGATCAGGATGTCGGGGATCATCTGGTGCATGGTGTAGGAATAGTACTTGCAGACGTCGCCGTGGCCGTTGTCGGTCAGGGCCAGCTCGTTGTTCTCGGCGCCGTCCAGCATCTGCGCCTGCAGGGCGGTGTAGACGTCGCCGAAGCCCATCGGGGTGGCCGAGCCGCCCAGCAGCTCCATCATACGGACGTTGGTGGGGGACTGCTGCACCCGGATCTTCAGGCCGTGCAGGTCGGCGGGGGTGCTGATGGGGGTGTCGATGGTGTAGAAGTTGCGGGTGCCGGCGTCCAGCCAGGTGACCGCCTCGAAGCCGGCCTGCTTGGTGGACTCAAAGATGGGGCCGACGATGTCGGCATCATCCATCGAGGCGTGGTAGGCCTCGGCGCTGGAGAACAGGTAGGGCAGGTTGAACAGGGTGTAGTTCTCAGAGAAGGTCTCCAGCAGGGAGTTGGAGGCCACGCAGAAGGTGATGGCCCCCGTCTGGGTCAGCTGCACCATCT
>DWXX01000078.1 GCA_019118985.1 Candidatus Faecalibacterium faecipullorum | reverse complement strand
CCAAGGGCCATGGTTGCAAAGCAGCGGTTAAAACGGAAGCAGATGCCATATAGAGTGGGTTCGGTAACGCCGCCCAGGATGCCAGAAGCGAAGGCTGCAAAGGAGGTGCTGCGGTCATCCTTGTTTTTCAGGCGGAGCGCCGTGCCCAGCGCCACACCGAAGCAGGCCCAAGTCGCAAAGTTGCCCGCATTCATAGGGCCGCTGCCGATGCCGGTCTCAAAGAAATCGGCCATCATGGGCATCATCAGAGCCAGGTGCATACCGCTCATAACCAGGAACTCCCACAGAGCGGCGATAACCGCCACACCGAACCAGCCAGTGGTCATGCCGAACCAAGCAAGACCGCCGCTTATGGCATTGCCCACAATAGTTCCCAGAGGTGCCAGTAGGCAGAGGATAAACGGCATAGAAACAATCAGGCTAAGGAACGGGGTAAAAACGGTCGTCAGCAGGTCGGGCATGAACTTTTTGACAATTTTATAAATCAGGCAGAACAGGGGTACCGACAGCATAACAGGCAGAACAGTCTGGGCGTAATTGGTCACGGTAGCAGGGATACCAAAGACCGTGAACGTTTGGCCGTTGGTGGCAAAAGCCGCGAAATCCGGCACCATTAGAACACTGCCGATGAAGGAACCCAGCATACCGTTGACACCCAGCTGTTTGGCGGCATTGTAACCCACCAGAATAGGCATAAAGTAAAACGCCGCATCGTACAGGAAATCAAACAGGATATATAAGTTACTTTCCAGGGTGTACAGTCCCAACAAGTCGGGGCCAAAGATAGAGTTGACAGCACGGAACAAGCCTCCGGCCAGTAGCACCGGGATCATGGGGGTCATACAGCCCGCCAGATAGCCCATGATATTCTTACCCACCTGCTTAGGGGTCAGCTTCCGTTTGGTGATGGCGGCATCCTGGGCGGCAGCAGCATCATCCTTGACGGCGGCGCTGGCGCTGATGCCTGCCAGCTTGCACAGTTCCTCATACACTTTCGGAACATTGGTGCCGATCACGATCTGGTACTGCTGGCCGCCGCGCACAACACCCAGCACACCGGAAATCTTTTTCACCTCGTCATCTTTGGGGAGGCTATCGTCTTTCAGATACAGGCGCAGGCGTGTCATGCAATGGGTGGCATCCTTGAGGTTGGCCGCTCCACCTACCGCCGCCAGAACCTGCTCGGCGATCTTTTTATTGTCTGCCATACTGATTTCTCCTATTTTCAAGTCAAATCGTCGTAAGTGACGAGCTGAACATCCTGCCCCGCCAGCCAGGCGTGTACCTCGGGCCGGCAGAGCATGGCAGTTTCTCGTAAACGGGTGGTCGTCATGCTGGAATGGTCCAGCAGATAGGCGTCGATATAGCCCGGATGGAAGACCATCAAGTCACACCCGTCCTCGTGAGCATTTGCCACCGCGTCCTGCACGCCCGTAAAGGGGTCGGTCTCGTATGCCTTAAAATCTCTGGGCATATAGGCGTACACTTTGGTGTGGCGGAAGGTTACTGCCTCGCCGGGACGGCCCATCGCAAAGTAGGGCAGGCCGTGCCGCTGGGCAACGATTTCCAATCCCTGAAAGAAATTGGCGCTGGCCACTGCGTGTCCCTCAAAATAGCTCGGTTCGTGGCCGGTCAAGGCTTTGAACTGGCGATACTGGGCCTCGATCTCCTCAATCACCTCGTCCAGCACCACAAAGTCGCGGCCTTCTTTGGCGGCCTCTCGGTAGGCGCGGCTGGGTTTGAACTCCCCTTCCGGCGTACAGAGGCTGGGGATGCGGGCGGGGTCAGTCAACGGCCGGCCCACACAAATGTTGGTGTGCTGCCCTAGACAAAGCGGGCGGCCATACAGCAGCCCCAGTCCGTGGACAGCTGCGGGCATATTGGTCATCACCCCTACTGAGCGCACCAGTCCGGCTGCTACTGCTGCCGCAATGCCGCAGTTGATGCCTTCAGAGTAGCCCAGGTCATCAGCACGGATGAGTAATCGTTTCATAGTTTTGACCTCTACAAAGAGAAAGTTACAGTTTTGCTTTCAGCTCTTGCAGCTCCTTGTGCACCTCGATGAATTCAGTGGCAATGGTCTCGAAGGCGTCGGCGGCCATCAGCTGATCCTCGGCGTGCATCAGGTAGATATTGGTTTTCCAGGTCAGACCCTGTCCCTGCCATTCCAGCAGGTCGACGTGGCTGTGGTGGCCCTGCACAAAGGCTTCCTTGCCCTCTTTCAGCAGCTGGGCGGCCTGGTCAAAGTTGCCGGCTTTGGCCTCCTGGATAGCTTCGATATACATCCCGCGGGCGGTGCCCACGTTGGCGATGATCTCAAAGGCAATTTCAGTGATGGTCTCTTGCAGCTGCTCCTCGGTCATGGCGCGAGCTTCTTCTACCGAAATTGCCATGTCTCAGCCCTCCAGCACTTTGCGGACATGGTCCAGCACAGCTTTGCCGTTCATCATGCCATAGTCTTTCATGTCGATGATCTCGACCTTGTTGCCCGGCAGCTGGCCCTGCACATCCTTGAGGCGGTAACGGACCTGGGGGCCAAGAAGGATGATGTCGGCGTCGGCGTAGTTGGAAGCGTCAGCAACGGGATGGGCCGAAATTTCGCACTCGTAGTTGTCAGCTTTGGCGGCGTCCTGCATCTTGCGGACCAGAGCGCTGGTGCTCATACCTGCGGCACAGAGAAGAATAATTTTAGTCATAATAAATTTCCTCCTAAAAATCTGATGATTTATGATTGATAGAGCTTACTGTTCGGCGGCTTCGTCGGCCTTTTCTTCGGCGACGGCCTGCTTGTCCATCGCCATAAAGAAGGGATAATAGACGACGCAGGAAATCAGAGTAATGATGATCTGGAACACACCGATTTTCCAGGAACCCTGGACGATGCCGCCGAAAAAGACTGGCATACTGGTAACACCAACCAGACCCACAGGCGCGGGCATCAGGCCCAGCATGATCGCGGCATAGCCAAGGATCAGGCTGACCAGAGGCATTACGATGAAAGGGATAATCATAGCGGCATTGAGCATCAGGGGGAAGCCGTAGATCAGGGGTTCGTTAATATTGAACAGGCCACAGGGGAGCACGACCTTCGAGAAGGTTTTATACCGCTTGGATTTTGCGAAGAAGAACATAACGATGACCAGACCCAGTGTGCATCCGCATCCGCCAATGGTGGTCAAGTCAAACATACCACAGTTGAAGATGTAAGGAATTTCCTCGCCAGCAGCCTGTGCAGCTGTGTTATCGGCCAGGTAGCCGAGCCAGATGGGCATGAAAATAGGCAGAATGGTGTAGGAACCATGGATGCCAAAGAACCACAGCACCTGCGACAGGATGACGGCGATCATAAAAGCGGGCAGAGAGCCGGTCAGTACGGACAGTGGGGTCTGGAGCAGGCCATAGATCGCATCTTCCGCATTGCCCCAGGGAGTCATGGTAAACAACCAGTTGATAATGGCGAACAGGAATACGATGACTGTGCCGGGAATCAAAGCTGTAAAGGAATCCGAGACATTCTGGGGAACGCCGGCAGGCATTTTGATTGTGATTTTCTTCTCCACGATGAAAATATTGATTTTGGTGACCACGATACCGGTAATCAGCGCCAGGAACACGCCGTGGCTGCCCAGATAGTCGATGGCATAGAAGTTGGTGGCACCAAAAGCCCCTTCTGCAGTGTAAGAACCAATGGGCATCAGAATGAAGAAGGCAACCTCGGCCAAAAAGCCATTGTTGAACGCGAGTTCTTCATGACCAAAGATCTTGGCAGAGTTGAAACCCACTGAGTAGACAATGAATACGCTCATCAGGTTCATGCAGGCGTTGTAAATCAGGTTGAACAGATAATTGATGCCAATGCCCTGGATGAAGTTCTGATACCATTCAAAACCGATGCTGTTGAGCAGGTTGAAGACGGCGCCGATCAGGATGATAGCCATCAGGCTCATTGTACCGCCTGCAAGGCACTTGATGTACTTGTTGTCCGCAATGCGCTGTGATACCGGAATCAATTTGGTATCAATAAATGACATCACGGGGTTTTCTTTTTTCTCCGACATGATTGTTGTTACCTCCTTTTACTGCACACAGAGGCTCGGCCGCAGGCCCTGTGCATCTCTGACAAAAGTATAACATAAGTCGATTGTATTTTGGTTACAAATACAAGCGCTGCGTTTCAAATCAGCTGTATGTGTTTCAAGTTCTGAAACGCAGAAAAACTTTTTCGCCGTTTTTTGTGCGCTTTGACAAAACTGCGCCTCTGAAAATCGACATTTTCAAAGGCGCAATTTATAATGTGATTTACAAAACGATGGACTTCAGGATCGTTTTATTTCCGACCTGTGTCGGATTCAATTTACAGGTACCCAGGCAGACGGGTCAACCAGTTCCCACATCTTGGCTGCATCCTGGCCAAAGTAACCGACGCTGTCATATGTCACGCTTGCAACACGGCCGCCGATCAGCAGGCTCTCTACCGTGATATTATCGCCCCAGCCAAAGAAGGTAAACAGGCACTTGCCTCCATCTGCGGTGGTATACACATCAACGGTCACGTCATCGCCAATAGGGAACCAGTCCACATGGATCTGCTGCGTCAACGTGTATTCGGCAGGAATCTCTCCGGTAAAGGGAATCTCTGCATAGCCCATGACTTTCTGCATATACAAATCGCAGGTCTCCATCCAGGTCATGGAAGAAGTACCTTCCATACCAGCGCCAAAACCATGACCATTCAGGCCGTAGACGTGCAGCTCTGGGTCCAGGCCAAGCTCATACGCCTGCTTGAAAAGCTGCAAGCTGCCGTCCCAACCCATGCTGTCATCAGCACCAATCGCAATGAACATATGGGGCAGGTTGGGGTTTTCTGTCTCAATAGGAGCACCAGAGTAGATCAGATGGGCAATATCCACATCGCTGTTCACACCGTCGATAGCGTCGCATACATAATTAGGGTCAAACTGATTGGGCGTAATACTACCGTAGAACTTCTCCAGCATGGTGCGAATATTGCCGCCGCTGCCAGAGTAGCCGGACACAGCAAGCAGCGATCCTTCCAGGTCGATGCCCCATTCGTCAGAGTAGTATTTCACTACGCGCACGGCACGCTGCATATCCATGACAATATCATCATTATTGTAGGGTGCGACACGACGCTGAAGCAGGAAGCAGTTGTAGCCTAACTTATTAAACTCCGGACAGACAGCATAGGCTTCCACCGGGTTACTGCGGCTGGTATTGCCGCCGCCCGAGGTGACAATAATAGTGCCCTTGGCAGAACTGGGGTCGTCCAGCAGATAAGGAATGATAAAGGGACGGAAGTCAGCGTTATCATAGACTGATTCCCCTTCATAGTTGACCAAGGGGAACTGCAAATCACTTTCCGGGGTAGTGACAGGCATATCGTCTCCCCAAATATAAATGACCTCACCGTTGATGCCATCGCTGAAGGGTTTAATCTGCTGATCAGCCAGGGCTGCAATGGCGTCCCGTGCGGCAATGATTTGCTCCTTATTGGCATCGGTCATTGCCTCAGGATGAATCCCCAGTAAGACAGTACCAGCACTCTGCGCGGCGTCCCAAGCTTCCTGTGTGTACAGAGTTGGATAGTTACGTACCATCTTGTAGTTATAGACCTGGGTTTCCCACTCAGCCTGCCAATAGTTGGGATCCGATTCGGGCAGGATGTTGACTTTATAAGGAGCCTGACTGTCAAAATGCCGCGGAATGGTGATACCAAGCCAATCAAGCAGTTTTGCACAATTTTCGCTGCTGTCCTGACTTACCTGCTGAATCGAAGCGAAGCTGGTGCCATCAGGTGACGGCTCAAGCGCAACGACGGATACCGCAGTGCTCATCACTACGCTGACCGCCAAAACGCCTGCGGTAATGGTTCTGATTCCTTTGTTTTTCACGACTACTCCTCCTTGTAAGTACATTTTACACTTGGATGATTGGCCTGTTTGACGGGGCCATTTTTCCAAAAGCTGTCGGCCGACGGCAGTAAAGCCGGCAGCAAGTGTATGAAGCGATGCAAACTTGCGCAGTCTGATTTTCTATCCTCCTTTCTGTTTTCTTCTGCAATATTTGAATTCGCCTCAATTTGTACTAAAATTATAACATAAAGTGAATTTTATTTGGTTTCAAATGCCGCTGTGACGTTTCAAAACAAGGTCTTCTGTTTCAAATTGTGATGTTGATGAAAAATTTTTTGCGTATTTTTGTGCGCTTTGACAAAACAAAAAGGCCGCGGGGCGGTCAACCCTCGCGACCTTGCTGTATTTTTGCTGTGCTTTACTGGAACGCTTTATCGTATGCCCGCATATAGCCCATGACGATCAGGTCGTTGGCCATGAGGGCTGCATATTTGCCCACGTCGTTGCGGTTGGTGGTGCCGCATTGCAGGATGAAATCGGCGGTGTTCAAATAGGGGCTGGCAAGGTTCTGGGTGATGACCAGCACCTTGCACCCGCTGGAAATGATTGCGTTACAGATGTCCGGGTAACGAGTCAGGTAGCTGCCGCCCACGCTGCAAATGATGGCAAAGTCGTTTTCGGTCAGGCTGCGGGCGCACTCCAGCTGAGCGGCATAATCCATGAATAGCTCGACATAGCGGCCCATCATCATCATTTTGCTCTGGAAGTAGTGGCCGATGTCCCACAAAAAGTGGTGGGAGAAATAGGCCGCCTTGCCGCAGTTGTGCAGCACCCGCACGATGTCGGGGATGACCTCGGCGTTTTCGGGCGCGATGGTGGCGTAGATATTGCCGATCAGCGCGTCGCGGTAGGAGCTGATGGCCATTTCCTGGTTGTTGTGCAGCATGGCGTAGAACTGCCGGGAATAGTCGGTTCGCATGGTGAAGTCCTGCTCCAGCCAGATCTGGAACTCCTTAAAGCTGTTCATCCCCATAAAGCGGCAAAAACGCGAGATGGATGCCTTAGAGGTATAGCACAGGTCCGCGATCTGGCTGAGAGTCATCCCCTTGAGCTGGGAGTAATGCTTGAGCAGAGTCACTGCGATATCGTAATTCGCGTCCCGCTCGGGTGTGGTGCTCACAAAACTGAGCAGCCTGTCTGCCAAAGACCCCATCACTTTTGCTTCGCTCATCGCCACTGCCTCCCTTCGCCTTCTCAAAGTGTTTTTATTGTATCATATTTGACGACTAAATGTCAAAGAAGCGTATTGTTTTGGAAGAAGATCGTTCAGAAAGCAACAGCGAGCAGCCGAACGTCTGCCTTTGGTTTACAAAAACAGGTAGTGTTCAAAAGTCTTGCAATAGGGCACAAAATATGGTATATATTATACGAAATATATTGCTGCTACATCTATTCCCATACAGAGTGAAAGGAGGCCACACCATGACCGCCGTTATCTACGCCCGCTATTCCTCCGACAACCAGCGCGAGGAATCCATTGAAGGCCAAATTCGGGAATGCACCGTCTATGCCGAGAAGAACGGTATCACGGTGGTCAAGCACTACATCGACCGGGCCATCTCAGCCAAAACAGATAATCGTCCCCAGTTCCAGCAGATGATCAAGGACAGCGAGCGCAAGTTATTCGACATCGTTTTGGTCTGGAAGCTGGACCGGTTCGCCCGCAACCGTTACGACAGCGCCCGCTACAAGACGCAGCTCAAAAAGAACGGCGTCAAACTGATGTCGGCTACCGAGGTCATCTCAGACGGGCCGGAGGGTATCATCCTGGAATCGGTGCTGGAAGGTTACGCTGAATACTATTCCGCCGACCTCGCAGAAAAAGTTGTTCGCGGCCAGACTGAAAATATTCTCAAAGGCCGCTGTAATGGCGGCCGTGGGACATTTGGTTATACGCTGGATGCTGAACGTCGTTTCCATATCGATCCAGTCACTTCGCCTTTTGTGTTGGAAGCCTTCAAAAGGTATAAAGAAGGAGCGACCATGAAGGAAATTCGTGATTGGATGAACCTGGAAGGCGTCAAAAATCCAGTCGGAGGCGCTATGACGTACAATAGCGTAGAGCATATGCTTAAAAACCGACGATATATAGGAGAATTGAAATTCCGAGATGTTATCGTACCGGACGCTATTCCACCATTGGTCTCTATGGAATTATTTGAGGAGGTGCAAGTTAAAATTTCCAAAAACAAAAAGGCCCCTGCCCGTCGCAAGGCAGAGGACGACTATCTTCTGACAACCAAACTATTCTGTGGCCACTGCGGCACGCTGATGTTTGGTGAAAGCGGCACCAGCCGCACAGGTGAAACATACCGTTATTATAAATGCGCATCCGCTAAAAAGAAAACCGGGTGCACAAAGAAAGCTGTCCGCAAGCAGTGGCTGGAGGACTTAGTAGTCAGCGAAACCATGAAGCTGATCCGAGATGATACGGTCATTGACTCCCTTGTTGCGGCAGTCATGGAGCTGCAAAACAGGGAGAGCACCAGCCTGCCCCTCTACGAGAAGCAGCTCCGGGAGACCGAGACCGGCATCCAGAATATGCTCAACGCCATCCAGGCCGGCATCCTGACCAGTTCCACCAAAGAGCGTTTGGAAGCCCTCGAAGCCCAGAAGAAAGACCTGGAAGCCAAAATCGCGGAGGAGAAGCTGGCCAAACCGGTGATGAAGAAGGTACGGAAACCATTTCTTTCGGCGAGGCCACCGAGGCTGCGGCAAAGGAAAAAAGTTCGGATATGGATTGCCTTGGTGCACCACGGCGACCACAGTTTGTGGCCGCCGTTTTTGTTGTGCCCGCCTGTTCTGTATGGTCTGCATGGTTTCTACAGCCGCATGGTTTGGCCCCTTTTGGAGCAAAACATGGGGGTGTAAAAAACATGCAAAACATGTAAAGTATGTAGAGCATGGCGGGGGCTTGTGCTTTGCGCGGGAATATGGTATTGTATAGTCGGGTGCTGTCGACCGACGGCAAGCGGTGTGTTCCCCCTTGACGGGGGGGCGCTTCTTTGGGCCCTCCGTTCCATACAGAAAGGGGGGCTGACAATGGTTACATATTCCGATCTGATTCAGATTGTCATTTTAGTCGTTGCCATTCTTTCCCTGATTGTACAAATCAACCAGGCCAAGAAATAAAAAAGAAGTAACCGCCTTGCATTGCCCAGCTAGCGGTTACTTCTCGTAACTCTAGGGGGAACCACCGTTCGGCCGGCGGCACCCTTCTATAGAAAGTATAGCGCAGACGCCGCTTTTTGTCAAGCCGCAGCAAGCCTCATGCTCTACATACTTTACATGTTTTGCATGCCTTTTTACACCCCCATGTTTTGCCCCAAAAGGCCCCAAACCATGCGGCTGTAGAAACCATGCAGACCATGCAGAACAGGCGGGGCGGCATTCCCGGTTGCGGGCGGGGCGGCCCGGCGGCGGGTTTTGGCTTGACGGGGGCGGCAAAGCGTGCTACACTGCCTTTGGAGGGGTGCGCCGCGCCGGCGCCCCGGTTTTGGAAAGGAGTGTAGCCCATGCGGCCCTACGTTATCTTTACGGAATCCACCGGCGATTTGACGCCGGAACTGATCGAGCAGGCCCAGCTGCGGGTGCTGCCCATGAGCTTCAGCCTCGACGGCACGGCCTACCGCAACTGGCCGGACGGGCGGGAGATGTCCTCCCGCGACTTTTACGACAAGCTGCGGGCAGGCGGCGTATGCACCACCAGCCAGGTGACGCTGGCGGAGTACGAGGACGCCTTTACCCCGGCCCTCAAAGAGGGATACGACATTCTGTACCTGGCCTTTTCCAGCGGGCTGTCGGGCACCTACCAGTCCAGCCGGCTGGCGGCCGAGCTGCTGACGGCCCGCTTCCCCAACCGGCGGATCGCCTGTGTGGACAGCCGCCAGGCCAGCATGGGCGAGGGGCTGTTCGCCTGGCTGGTGGCCCAAAAGCGGCTGGCCGGGGCCGACTTCAAGGAGGCCCAGGCCTACGCCGAGCAGCTGGCCCCTAAAGTCTGCGCCTGGTTCACGGTGGACGATTTGATGTTCCTCAAGCGGGGCGGACGTCTGTCGGGGGCGGCCGCGGTGGCCGGCACCCTGCTGGGCATCAAGCCGGTGCTGCACGTCGACGACGAGGGCCACCTCATCGCGATGGAGAAGGTGCGGGGCCGGCGCGCCAGCCTGGACGCCCTGGTCAAGCACTTCCAGTCCACCGCCGAGGACATCCGGGGCGGCACCGTCTTTATCAGCCACGGCGACTGCGCCGACGACTGCCAGTACGTGATGGACAAGCTGCGCGCTCTGGGCGTCACCGACCTGCACCGCGGCGACATCGGCCCGGTGATCGGCGCCCACAGCGGCCCCGGCACCGTCGCGCTGTTCTGGGTGGGCGGCCCCCGCTGAGCCGCGCCGATACCATCCTATAAAACAAATAACAACAAGCAGACCCGTCGTGCCTTGAGCAGCACGGCGGGTCTTTTTGTCTGTCCGGGGGTCAGGGGGCGGGCTGAGGGTCTTTCTGCAGCATCCGCCACAGGGTGGTGCGGCTGATGCCCAGGCGCTGGGCGGTGCGCTTCTGGTTGCCCTTCTCTTCGGCCAGCACCATCTTGACCACCTGCAGCTCGATCTGCTCGAGGGTCTGGTCCAGCGCGATGGCCCCGGGCAGGGTCGGGCCGCCGTCCAGGGCCGCGGCGGGCGTTTTGGGCCCGTCCGCGCCGGGGTAGAGGGCGCGCTCCCGCTCCAGCAGGGCGTCCACGCTGGCGGCAGGGATGTAGGCGCTGCTGGTCATCAGCACCAGCTCGTCCAGCACCCGGCGGAACTGGTCGTAGTTGCCCGGCCAAGGGTACTGCTGCATCTTGCGGGCGGCCTCCGGCTCAAAGCCGACGATGGCCCGGGCGGTGCGCATATTCAGGCTGCTGATGTACAGCCCCGCCAGGCTGGGGACGTCCTGCAGATGGTCCCGCAGGGGAGGCATCCGCAAGGTCAGGCAGCCCAGCGCGTCGATCACCCGGCGGAAGTTGGGGGCCAAAGCCTCCAGCGCCCCGCCGCTTGCCAGAAAGAGCACCAGCCCCCTGCGCCGGGCCGCAAAGGCGCTGACCGCCGACAGCAGCCGGCTCAGCCCCGCCTCGTCCAGCAGGTTGACCCGGGCGAACACCAGCGCGCAGCCGCCCTGCCGCAGGGGGGACGCCTCCTGCTCGAGCAGGTAGCTCCACCCGCGCTCGCCCAGCAGGGCGCAGTCCACCGTCACCAGCGGCGCGCCGGCCCACTCGCTGCGCCCGTGCAGCATACGGGCCATCTGGGGTTTGGCGGTGCCCGGCTCGCCGTAGATCAGGATGGGCCGCCGGCTCTCGAGGTACTGCTCCAGGGTCAGGCTGCCGGGGGCGGGGGTCTGGGTGGTGCGGTAAAAGCTGCTGAAAAAGCCGTCGGCGCTCTCCTGCACATCCTCGAAGAGGATGCCGCACTCCTCGAGGGGGTAAGCCTGCTCCCGCGCCGTGATGGACACCACCTGCACCGGCTCCTCACCGCGGCGGGCGGGCCGGGCGGTCAGGTCGTACAGCCGGCGGCCGGCCTCCACCGCGCAGGTCTGCGGCCGGGCCGACAGCGCCAGCGCCGCCGCCCGCTTGTGCACCGCGTCGGGCAATGGGTCGTGCACCGCCGACACCAGCGCGGTGCCGTCGGGGCGCAGCACCAGGGTGTCGTGGGGCAGCGCCTGCAGGGTCTGGCAGAAGAAGTCCTCCTGGGTGCGTATCTGCCGCTGATGCAGCGCCTGCTGCACCGCCTCGTCCAGGGCCTCGCCCACGCTCTCCAGCCCCGAGGTGAAGAGAATGGTGGGGATGCCGTACTCCTGCGCCAGCGAGGTGGTCACCACATCGCACAGCAGCAGCCGGCAGTCCTTGTCCCGCAGGCGGGCCAGCACCCCCCGCGCCTCGGCCAGGTCGTGGATGGTGTGTATCTCGACGGTATAGCGCAGCACGTCGCAGACGAAGGCCGCGTTGCGTGTGATGGCCGGGAAGCCGATGATGGCATAGCTGAACTCATAGTTCTCGGCCAGCTTGATGGTGCGCAGGATGTCGTAGACCGACAGGGGGATGTCGATGACCGGCAGGTCGGTATTCTGGCGGATCAGCTCGGCCGTCCCCCCGCGGGAGAGGATGACGTCGTAGTCCGCGCCGGGGTCGGCCAGGCGCTGCTGCGCGATCTGCAGCCCGGCGGCCATATCCCCCACGAAGGTGTCGATCTCCACATTCTCCCGGTCGGCGCAGACGGTATCCATCAGGCTGGCGATGCCCTGGTAGGGCGCGATCCCAAGGATGCGGATGGGACCCATGGTTAAAACACCACCTTCTGTGCGTCGGGTTGTTTTACTTTGTAACTATATTTTACCATCCATTTTTGTACAAGTCAACAAAGTTTCAAAAATGTTCCAAATATGTACACAAATTCTGGAAAAATCGGAAAATTTCACTTGACGTTTCCTTTGCATCGTGGTAATATGAAACACAGAAAGGCTGGGGCCCCTCCAAACCGAAACAAAGTCCTGCAAGAAGCCCCCGCCAAACGTTCCAAAACAAAACACTGGAAGGAGACGAGACCATGAAGCTGGCTGTCATTGCGGACGACCTGACCGGCGCGCTGGACACCGGGGTCAAGTTCACCGGCGGCCGCGCGGAGGTCCGGGTCTGCGTCGGGGCGCCGCCCGCCCTGCAGCCCGGGCAGGACCCCGACGTCCTGGTGGTCGACGCCGAGCTGCGCCATATGTCCCCCGAACAGGCCTACCGCGCGTGTTTCAAAACGGTACGCGCCGTGCTGGACGCCGGGGCCGAGCGGCTGTACATCAAGGTCGACTCGGCCCTGCGGGGGAACATCGGCCCCATGATGCAGGCGGCGCTGGACGGGTCGGGGGCAGACTTCGCGGCCTTTGCGCCGGCGCTGCCCCAGATGGGCCGGGTGACCCGCGGGGGCGTCCACTATGTGGGGCGCCGCCCCATCACCGAGAGCGTCTTTGGGCGCGACCCGTTCGAGCCGGTGCGCTCGCCCCGGCTGGCCGACCTGTTTGCCGGGTGCCCGGCCGGCGTGCAGCTGTACGCCCCCGGCCAGGCTCTGCAGCCGGCGGCCGGCGGCCCGGCCATCGGCATCTTTGACATCGAGGCGGAGGGCGACTTCGACCGCCTCATCGCGCAGCTGCAGGCGGCGGGCCGCTTCCGGGTGCTGGGCGGGTGCGCGGGCTTTGCCGCCCATCTGCCCCGGGCCCTCGGCCTTGCGGGCGGGCCGGAGCCCCCGGCCCTCATCCCGCGGCCGCTGCTGGTGCTGTGCGGCAGCCTCAACCCCATCACCAAAGCGCAGCTGGACTACGGCGAACAGCGCGGCGCGGTCCGCCTCTCCCTCGACAGCCGCCGGCTGGGCGGCCCCGGGCAGGAGGAGCTGCTGCGGCAGGTGGAAGGCTGGATGGCCCAGCGGCGGGACATCCTGATCGACACCACCGGCCCCGGCCAGGCCGAGGACGGCCAGACGGTGTCCAGCCAGCGGGGCACGGTGGCCCAGGCACTGGGCGCGCTGATGTTCCGGCTGCTGCACAGCGGCCGCATCGCCGACTACCAGCCCATGATCATCGGCGGCGACACCCTGATGGGCCTGATGGCCCAGCTGCCCGCCGCGGAGCTTGTCCCCCTGGCCGAACCGGTGCCGGGGGCGGTGCTCTCCCGCGTTGTCCTCGAGGACGGCGCCGCCCGCGCCATCCTCACCAAATCAGGCGGATTCGGCAGCCGCGAGCTGCTGGACGAGATACATCAGGTCTTGAACGGAGGTATGGAAGATGGAACAGTATGCGCTCATCATCCCACGGCAGGTGTACAGCGGCCCCGCGGGGATGCAGGCCCTGGCCGCCCTGGCCGCCGGGCATAAGAAGGCCGCGGTCTTTACCGACGGGGGCATCCTGGCGTCGGGCGTGCTGGAGCTGCCCCTCGCCCAGCTGGAACAGGCGGGGGTGCCCTACGAGGTATTCAGCGACCTGCCCGCCGAGCCCACCTGCGACCAGGCCCAGGCGGCCATCGACCGCTTCGCCGGCGCGGGGGCGGACATGATCCTCGCGGTGGGGGGCGGCAGCGTGATGGACATCGCAAAGCTGGCCTCGGTCACCTCGGCGGGGTGCACCGTCCGCCAGCAGCTGGCCCAGCCCACCCTGGGCAGAAAGCAGGTCTTTACCGTCATGGTCCCCACCACCGCCGGCACCGGCTCGGAGGCCACCCCCAACAGCATCGTGGCCGTCCCCGAGCAGCAGCTCAAGGTGGGGATCGTCAACCCCGAGATGATCGCCGACGCCGTCATCCTGGACGGGCGGATGATCCGCCGGCTGCCCCGCAAGATCGCGGCGTCCACCGGCATCGACGCCCTCTGCCACGCCATCGAGTGCTACACCTCGGCCAAGGCCAACCCCTTCAGCGACCTGTTCGCCCTCAAGGCGCTGCAGCTGATCTTCGCCAACCTCCTGCCCGCCTGCGACGACCCCGACGCCCTGGACGCCAAGGAAAAGATGATGCAGGCCGCCTTCTACGGCGGGGTGGCCATCACCTGCTCGGGCACCACGGCGGTGCACGCTTTGTCCTACCCGCTGGGCGGGCGGTACCACATCCCCCACGGGGTGGCCAACGCCATCATGCTGATGCCGGTCATGCGCTTCAACCTGCCGGCCTGCAGCGGCCGCCTGGCCGAAGTATACGACGCGGTGGGCGGCGCCGGCGCCGGCACCGCGGCCGACAAGGCCGCCTGGGTCCTCGCGCAGATGGAGGCGATGGTCCGCCACCTGGACATCCCCACCTCCCTTGCGCCCTACGGCGTCACCGAGGCCGACCTGCCCGCGCTGGTGGCCGCCGGCATGGAGGTACAGCGGCTGCTGGTGAACAACCCCCGCACCGTCACCCCCGCCGACGCCGAAGCCCTCTACCGCCAGATTCTGTAATTGCTGTACTAAGGAGGCCGTCCAGATGACCACACAGGAGATCAAAGGCATCATCGTACCCATCCTCACCCCCATGAACGAGGACGAGACCGTCAACCATGAAGAGCTGGTCCGCCAGATCGAGCGGCTGATCGGCGCGGGGGTCCACGGCATCTTCGTCTTTGGCACCAACGGCGAGGGCTACATCCTCAGCGAGGAGGAGAAGGCCGCCGTCCTCAAGACCACGGTGGAGGCGGTCCACGGCCGGGTGCCGGTCTATGCGGGCACCGGCTGCATCAGCACCCGCGACACCATCCGCCAGTCCCTCAAAGCGTGGGAGCTTGGCGCCGACGCGCTGTCCATCATCACCCCCAGCTTTGCGGCGGCCTCCCAGGACGAGCTGGTCCGCCACTATGAGGCGGTGGCCAAGGCGGTCGACCTGCCCATCATCCTCTACAACATCCCCGCCCGCACCGGCAACGCCCTTGCCCCCGCCACCGTCCAGAAGCTGGCCGGGGTGGCCAACATCGTCGGCGCCAAGGATTCCAGCGGCAACTTCGACAACCTGCTGCAGTACATTGAAAAGACCCGCCGCTGCGGCAAACCCTTCGCGGTGCTGTCGGGCAACGACTCGCTGATCCTGTGGACCCTGCTGGCCGGCGGGGCGGGCGGCATCGCTGGGTGCGCCAACGTATTCCCCCGCACCATGGTGCGCATCTATGAAGCCTTCCAGGCCGGCGACCTGGCCGAAGCCCGCCGCGCGCAGGACAGCATCCGCCCCTTCCGCGACTGCTTCAAGTTCGGCAACCCCAACACCATCGTCAAGATGGCGGTGCAGGAGCTGGGCTGGCCGGTGGGCCGCTGCCGCGCCCCCTTCAACGGCCTGTCCGAAGCCGGGGTCAGCGCCCTGCGCGCCGCCCTCGCCGCCGCGCGGGAAGCCGGCATGGACTGATGCCAGAAAGGAGGGACGCCGCCATGAACGACCCAAGAAAGATCATCGCCATCACCCTGGGCGACCCCGCCGGGGTGGGCCCTGAGATCACCGCCAAAGCCCTTGCAGACCCCGGGGTCTACGCCCGGTGCAAGCCCCTCGTCATCGGGGACAGGGATATTCTGGAGCGGGCCTGCCGCCTGGCGGGCTGCGGGCAGCTGACCGTCCACCCGGTGGCCAGCCCCGCCGAAGGGCTCTACCAGCCCGGCACCATCGACCTGTACGATATGCACCTGCTCGGCTGTGAGGACTACGAGATCGGCAAGGTCTCGGCCAAAGCCGGGGACGCCGCCTTCCAGTATGTGCGCAAGGTGATCGAGCTGGCCATGGACGGCCAGGTGGACGCCACCGTCACCAACCCCCTGAACAAAGAGGCCATGAACCTGGCGGGCCACCACTTTTCGGGCCACACCGAGATCTACGCCCACTACACCGGCACCGAGCACTACACCATGATGCTGGCCCACAAGGACCTGCGGGTGGTCCACGTCTCCACTCACGTCTCTTTGCGGGAGGCCTGCGACCGGGCGACCAAAGCGCGTGTACTGGAGGTCATCGGCATCGCCGACAAAGCCTGCCGCGACATGGGCATCCCCCACCCCCGCATCGGGGTATCCGGGCTCAACCCCCACTGCGGCGAGGGCGGGCTGTTCGGCCGGGAGGAGATCGAGCAGATCGCGCCCGCCGTCGAGGCCGCCCGTCAGCAGGGCATCGACGCGCAGGGGCCCATCCCGCCCGACACCATCTTCTCCAAGGCGCTGGGCGGCTGGTACGACATGGTGGTGGCCATGTACCACGACCAGGGGCACATCCCCCTCAAGGTGGTGGGCTTTGTCTACGACCGCGAGAAGGGCCAGTGGAGCGCGGTGGAGGGGGTCAACATCACCCTCGGGCTGCCCATCATCCGCACCAGCGTCGACCACGGCACCGCCTTCGACCAGGCGGGCACCGGCAAGGCCAACGAGCTGAGCTTAAAAAACGCCATCGACTACGCAATCCGTTTTGCCGCCAACCGAACCGGCAAAACTGTTGAATAATCCACACCACACAAAGCAAGGAGGACTACTGTTATGAAAAAGATCTCTCGTCGTTCCTTTCTGATGGCGGCCGGCACGGCTGCCGCGGCCGCAGCCCTCAGCGCCTGCGGCGGGTCGGGCTCCAGCACGGCGGCGTCCGCCTCGGGCGAGGCGTCCAACAGCTACACCATGTTCATGCGCTCAGCCTACGTCGACTGGCTCAAGGAGCTGAAGTGGTACGACGTGGCCGAAGAGCGCACCGGTATCCATGTCGAGTACATCTCCGGCCCCGAGGATATGAACGACCTCTACTCTGAGGTGGACCAGCGGGTCATCAGCGGCGATCTGCCCGACGCGGCCATGACCCGCCTGGCCCAGACCAACGTCTACGGCCCCCAGGGCGTCTTTGCCGACCTGGCCCCCTACATCCCCGAGTACGCCCCCAACCTGCAGGCTTACATGGACGCAAACCCCGACTACAAGAACCTCGTCACCAACGCCGACGGCGCCATCTACGGCCTTGTCAAGGAGAACCCCATCTTCGCCGACCTGATCGGCTACCGGGTCGACCACTTTGAGAAGGCCGGTATCGACCCCGCCGCGGTCGTCACCATCGACGACTTCACCAACGCCCTGCGCACCCTGAAAGAGTTCTACGGCAAGGACAACGTCAACTACTACCCCCTGTGCGGCCGCGAGAGCTGCATCCGCTTCGCCGCCTGGTTCAAGTGCCCCAGCAGCATCTCGGCCGAGGCGTCCCACGGCATCTACCAGGGCCACTACAAGGACGGCTCGGTGGACATCCGGGCCGACGGCGCCTACACCATGATCGAGACCATGAAGCTGTGGTATGACGAAGGGCTGATCAACCCCGAGTGGGTGGCCGGCACCTTCGCCGAGGCCGACTGGGAAGCCTCGATGCTCAACGGCAACAGCAGCGTCTTCTTCGACTACTACAACCGCGCCGAGTGGTTCATGGAGAACGGCGGCCCCGACAACGACCCCGACTACCAGATGGGCGTGCTGGACTACCTGAAGGACGAAAACGGCGTCACCATGAAGAACCTGACCAGCACCAAGTACCTGGACGAGTGCGTCACCGCCGTCAACGCCAAGTGCAGCGAGGAGAAGATCAAGACCATCCTCACCTTCATCGACTACTTCTACACCGAAGAGGGCATCGAGCTGGCCAACTACGGCGTCGAGGGCGAGAGCTTTGAGGTGGCCGAGGACGGCTCCAAGCAGTTCATCGTCGACTACCAGACCGAAGAGGCCACCCCCGTGGGCGAAAAGCGCTGGAGCTTCCTCAGCGACCGCTTCACCGTCTGCAAGCCGGTGGACAACGAGGCCTTCTACAAGTGGAACGCCCCCCTCATCGCCGAGGCTGCCACCCGCATCTTCATCGACGAGAACATGAACCCCTCCTACACCCTCAAGTTCACCGACGAGGAGTCCCGCGAGCTGTCCAACCTGATCGCCAGCGTCTTTGACTCCCAGATGTCCACCCTCTGCCAGTTCATCAACGGCAGCCGTCCCTTCAACCAGGACGAGTGGAACGCCTACATCGCCGAGATGGACGCTCTGGGCCTCGCCCGCATCGAGGAGATCCAGCTGGCCGCCTTTAAGGCTACCTACGGCGGATAAGCGGCCGAACGCTTTTCCACACGGCACATCGACCCGCGGGGAGGGGGCCCCTCCCTCCCCGCCTGATTGTATCACAGAAAGGAGCTGCCGGTATGTCCAAAAAACAAGCCGCGTCCAAGGCCCTGCTGCCCAAAGAGCCGCTGGCTGCCCGCATCAAAAAGGACCTGCGCAACAACTACCTGCTCTACCTGCTGATGGTGCCCGGCTTTCTGCTGCTGGTCCTGTTCAAGATCGGCCCGGTGGGGGCCATGGCCATCGCCTTTGAGGATTACTCCCCCGCGCTGGGCGTCTTTGGCAGCAAGTTTGTCGGCTTCGACCAGTTCATCCGCATCTTCAACGACCCCTATATCTGGAAGATCACCGGCAATACCATCATCCTGGCCTTTTTGTCGGTGGTGGTGGTCTTCCCCATCCCCATCATCTTCGCGCTGTTCCTCAACGAGATCAAGGTCAAGTGGATCCGCAGCACGGTGCAGTCGCTGAGCTTTCTGCCCTACTTCATCTCGGCGGCGGTCATGGTCAGTATCCTGTACACCCTGCTGTCCCCCAGCTCGGGCCTGGTCAACGCCATCATCGTCCGCCTGGGCGGCGAGCCGGTCAACTTCATGGCGCAGGCGGGCTGGTTCCGCCCGCTGTACGTCCTGCTGGAGATCTGGCAGACCTTCGGCTACTCGGCCATCATCTACATCGCCGCCATGATGAACATCGACCCCACCCTGTACGAGGCGGCCGAGATCGACGGCGCCACCCGCTGGACCAAGATCTGGCGCGTCACCCTGCCCTGCCTGATGCCCTCCATCATCACCATGCTGATCATCAGCGTGGGCAACATCTTCACCGTCAACCTGGACCGCATCCTGCTGATGTACAACACCGGCACCTATGAGACGGCCGACGTCCTGCAGACCTACGTCTACCGCATCGCCTTCCAGTCCACCGGCTTCCCCGATTACAGCTACGGCACCGCCGTCAACCTGGTCAAGTCCATCATCGCCTTCATCCTGGTCATGGCGGTCAACAAGATCGCGGACAAGGTTGCGGACTCCCGTTTCTTCTGACAAAGGAGGCAGACTACCATGAAAAAAGCCCTCTTCGCCCACGGCAGGAAGCGCGCGACCGCCTTTGACTGGATCAACGACGCCATCCTGCTGCTGGTGGCCATCGCCTGCGTCTACCCGTTCCTCTACATCTTCTTTGTGGCCACCACCAACGGCACCTACCTGGCCCGCAACGAGATGACCTTCTTCCCCAAAGAGTTCAACCTCAAGGCCTTCTCCTACATCCTGTCCACCCCGCGGTTCAACGTCTTTGCCGGCATGCGCAACTCCTTCATCTACACCATCGCCGGCACGGCGGTGTCGATGTTCTGCACCTATGTCACCGCCTATGTCCTCAGCCGGCCGCGGTTCAAGCACCGGTACTGGCTGATGAGCCTGTTTATCATCACCTGGGTGTTCGACGCGGGCATCATCCCCCAGTACATCATCTACAGCAAGTTCGGCTTTGTGGACAACCCCCTGGTCATGATCGTCCCCGGCGCCATCAACACCCAGTTCCTGATCATCACCAAGACCTTCCTCGAGGGCATCCCCAAGGAGCTGGAGGAGGCCGCCCTGATCGACGGCGCCAACGACCTGCAGATCGTCGGCCGCATCTACCTGCCGCTGTCCTCCACCATTCTGGCGACGGTGGGCACCTTCTACGCCGTGTCCATCTGGAACCAGTACCTGCTGCCCCAGATCTACCTGCGCAACGACGCGCTGCAGACCATCCAGCAGGTCATCAAGAGCGTGGTCATCACCGACGGGTCGGCCGGCACCACCTTCCGCAACGTGGTGATCGACGGCATCACCCTCAACCAGCAGAACCTGAAGGCCGCCGCCATCTTCATCGCCATGCTGCCCATCATCTGCGTCTACCCCTTCGTCCAGAAATACTTCAAGAAGGGCATCCTCATCGGCTCGGTCAAGGGCTGATACCAAGAAAGGAGCAACCCATGCGCAAGATCATTGACCTGCCCGCCCTGCCGGACGACGGCCGCCTCTACCGCGACGGCGCCCTCGGCATGGTGGAGTCCCTGCTGCCCAACCCCTGGAAGAGCTGCCACGCCCCCGACCTGCTCGAACTGCCCGGCGGCGACCTGCTGTGCTGCTGGTTTGCCGGCTCGTGGGAGGGCAACGCCGACGTGAGCATCGCCGTCTCCCGCCTGCCCGCCGGCGCCGCCGAGTGGGAAGAGCCGGTCATCGTCTCGGACGACCCCACCCGCAGCGAGCAGAACCCCTCCCTCTTCCTCAACCCCGACAACGGCGACGTCTGGCTGATGTACACCGCCCAAAAGACCCCGCCCCCCGACCTGCCCAAGGGGGTCAGCATGCAGGGCACCGCCGAGATCCGGCGCAAGATCTCCCACGACGGCGGCCGCAGCTGGGACGCCACCGAGACGGTCTTTGACCGGCCGGGCTCGTTCTGCCGCCAGAAGATCCAGGTGCTGTCCAGCGGGCGGTGGGTGTTCTCGGGCTTCCTGTGCTCGATGGACAACACCCGCAACGGCAGCGACCGCAGCATCGTGCAGATCTCGGACGACCACGGCGCCACCTGGCGGATGGTGGAGATCCCCGCCAGCGCCGGCCGGGTGCACGGCAACATTTTGGAGCTGTCCCCCGGGCACCTGGTCTGCCTGCTGCGCAGCCGCTTTGCCGACCACATCTACCGCGCCGAGTCCTTCGACGAGGGCGAGACCTGGTCCATCCCCGAGCCCACCGGCCTGCGCAACAACAACGCCAGCATCTCGGCCATCAAGCTGCACAGCGGGGCCCTGGCCATCATCTACAACGACGTGGCCTTCTGCGACAAGCCCGGCGAGACCCTCTGGCCCGACCAGCGCTGCCCGGTGGCCATCGCCATCTCGGAGGACGGCGGCCGCACCTGGCCCTGGCGCCGCATCGTCGAGCACGGCGAGGGCTTCATCGGCCCCTGGAACGACGTCAACAACGGCCGCTATGAGTACCCCATCCTGATGCAGAGCGCCGACGGCCATCTGCACGCAGCCTACGCATGGGGCCGCCGCACCCGCATCAAGTACCTGTGCGTCGACGAGGCGTGGGTCCGCGGCGCAAAGCTCTGCAAGGGCTCGGAGGACGACGGCGTCCACTTCTGCCTGCGCTGACGGCGCGGCTTTGGCCCCCTTTTGAGCTCTCCCCTTTTGTCATTCTCCTTCTTCTTCTCATGCCTCCATGCGCCGGCGGCCCCTCACCCGCCGGAACGAGAGCCCGGCAGCCGCCACGCTGCCGGGCTTTCGGCTTTTCATCCTCCCCTGCGCCGCACGCAAAAAAGCCCCGCAGGGCACAGCGAATACCCTGCGGGGAGAAGGAGAAAAAAGAAACAGAGAAAAGAACAAACGCGGTTTACAGCCCGGCGTCCTCCAGCTGCTGCATGGCGGTGCACATCAGCAGGAAGGCGCCCACGCCGTGCAGGTCGTTGACCGAGCAGGGGCGGCCGCAGTAGAACTCATAGCTGCCCACGCCGGTGCCGACGCAGACACCGCCGATCTGCAGGTCGCCGCCCTCCCATGTGAGGGTGCGGACCACCCCGTCGTAGGCCGCGTGGGCCTTGGCGGCGTACTCTTTGGGCAGAAGCCCCAGGCAGACCGCCCGCGCCAGCGCCGCCGCAAACAGGCAGGTGCAGGAATTCTCGGGCCAGTTGGCCGGGTCGTCGGGCTTGTTGACCACCTGGTACCACCGGCCGTCGGGGCCCTGGTAGCGGCAGATGGCCTCCAGCAGTTCGGGCACGATGGCCTTCAGCTTGTCGTAGCCCTCGTCGGTGCAGCTCAGCTGCTCGAGGTCGTCCAGGACGGCCACCGGCACCCACCCCAGCGACCGCCCCCAGAACTCGGGCGCAAGGCCGGTGGCGGGGTCGCACCAGTCGGCGGTATGGGTCTCGTCCCAGGCGTGGAACCACAGGCCGGTCTTTTCATCCCGGGTGTGCTCGCGCATCAGCAGCACATGGTTGATGACAGTCTGGCGCAGGTCGGCCCGGTCGTACCGGCGGCCGTACTCCGCCAGGAAGGGCCCTACCATGTACAGCCCGTCCAGCCACATCTGGCCGGTCAGCCGCACCTTGTGGTAAAAGCCCCCGCACTTGCACAGCGGCACGTCCGGCACCTGGGCATAGACTGACTGGATGGCCTTTTCATACCGGGCTTCGCCGGTGGCGTCCAGCACCGGGTAGAGCAGGATGCCGGGCTGGATGTCGTCCAGGTCGGCGTGGTCGTAGCGGAGGATGCGGCCGTCGGCATCGATCACCGCGTCCAGCCAGTCCTTGGCGTACTGGAAATAGCGGGCGTCGCCGGTCAGCTTCCAGGTCTTGAGCACACCCGAGAGGAACACCCCCTGGTGGTAGTGGAAGTGCCCTTTGGGGGGCAGGTCGGCGGCGGCAAAGCGCCGCATCATGGTGTCGCAGGCGGCGCGGGCGTAGTCTACAGGGGTCCTCATGGCGTGTACAGCTCCTTTGTGGTCGTGGTGGATGGCTTGTGCCCCCATTATAGCGGCCCGGGGCGGGCATTGTATATATAAATCTTTGCACAAAGTATCAAAATTTATGGTTTCCGCCATAGAGCGGGGCCCCGGCGCTTGTATCCTAACCGCCGGATATGGTACTATAGCTGTGTCAGTATAGATACCCTCGCGGCTGTAGGGGAGGATGTTTATGTATCGGGTATTGCTCGTGGACGACGAAGAGAGCGTGCTCAAGGTGCTCAAGACCAGCATCGACTGGCTGGCCCTCGGGGTGGAGGAGCCGGTGACCGCATCGGACGGGGCGCAGGCGCTGGAAGTGATGGAGCGCGCGCCCTTCCATCTGCTGATCACCGACATCAAGATGCCCCGGATGGGGGGCCTCGAGCTGATCCGCCGGGTGCGGCAGCTCTACCCCGAGACCCGCTGCATCCTGCTGACCGCCTACAGCGAGTTCGACTACGCCAAAGAGGCCATCCGCCTGGGGGTGGAGAACTACCTGCTCAAGCCGGTGCAGAAGGAAGAGCTGGAGAGCACCGTCCAGAACGCCATGGCCAACCTCTACCGCCACCGCAGCAACGGCGAGGACCTGCTGTACCAGAACATCCTCTCCCGCTGGCTGAACGGCGCCATCTCGGGCGAAGAGCTCAGCGAGCGGGCCGGGGTGCTGGGGTTCAACCTCTTTCTGCCGCAGTACTGCGCAGTGGGCATCCTCAAGCGCAGCGCCGCGTGTACCAGCGCGCTGTTCCGCTCGGCCTGCCTCGAGCAGCTGGCCCGCCGGTACGAGGTCTACCACTGCTGGAACGACAAGGGGATGTTCGTCCTCATCCTGGGCGGCCGCAGCCTCGACCGGATGGAGCTGGAAGAGCAGCTGCGCATCCTCGCCCGGCAGCAAAACGCCGAAAGCCAGGTCCTGGCGGCGGTGGGCAGCGTGGTCACCGACCCGCAGGCGCTGCACCTGAGCTATTCCCTGGTCTGCGACGTGGCCGAGCTGGCCGACCCGGCCCAGCCCGACGTCGTCCTCAGCATGCAGACCGACACCCGCTCGATGGACGCCGACAGCCTGATCGAAGAGCTGCGCGCCTTCTGCTACGGCGCCGCCCAGGCCAAGGACAGCCACGCCATCGCCGCGCAGCTGTACTGGTCTGTCCCCTACAAGGACGCCGCCGACTGCCTGCACCACCTGATCTACGCCTACCTGCGGATGTGGATGGGGGAGTTCCCCGACAGCACGCCCCCGCAGGAGCAGCTGCAGGCCCGCTTCGCCCCCCGGGTGCAGACCGCCGCCGGCGAGGAGGCCGTCCACCTGCTGGCCGGCGCCCTCGACTGGATGCGCGCCGACTTTGAGACCAAGCTCGACGCCCTCAGCCCCATCGTGCGGCTTGCCATCCGCTACATCCACGACAGCGTCCGCACCGGGGACGGCGGCTCGATCAAGGAGTTCAGCTCCAAGAGCGGGGTCAACCCCGCCTACCTCGGCCACCTGTTCAAGGAGGAGACCGGCAACTTTTTCAACAGCTACCTGATGCAGTGCCGGATCAACCGGTCGGTGCTGCTGCTCAAGAACCCCGCC
>DWXX01000077.1 GCA_019118985.1 Candidatus Faecalibacterium faecipullorum | reverse complement strand
GGTAGTGATCCACCGCGGCGGCGGCCTCGCGGCCCTCCCGCAGGGCCCAGACCACCAGGCTCTGGCCGCGGCGCATATCGCCGCAGGCAAAGACGCCGGGCACGGCGGTGGCAAAGCAACCCTGGGTGGCGGCGGCGCCGCGCTCAGTCAGGGGGACGCCGAAGCTCTGCGCGGCATACGCCTCGCAGCCGGTGAAGCCTGCCGCGATGAGGGCAAGCTGGCAGGGGTACTCGAACTCCTCGCCGGTGGGGACCATCCGGGTGCGGCCAGTGGCGGGGTCGGGCTCGGGGCGCAGCCGGGCGATGACCGCGCCGGTCAGCCGGCCCGTCTCGTCCTTCAGGAAGGACTTGACGGTGGTCTGGTAAACCCGCGGGTCGCTGCCGAAGCGGGCGGCGCACTCGGTCTGGCCGTAGTCGGTCTTTTTCACCCGGGGCCACTCGGGCCAGGGGTTCGCTGCGGCGCGGGCGGCGGGGGGCTCGGGCATCATCTCGAGGGCGAGCAGCCCGGCGCAGCCCTGCCGCAGGGCGGTGCCCTGGCAGTCGTTGCCGGTGTCGCCCCCGCCGATGACCAGGACGTTCTTCCCTTCCGCCGAGACGGCCGGCGGCGCGCCGTTCAGCAGGCTGCGGGTGGCCCCGGCGAGGTAATCCACCGCGAACAGCACCCCCTCCGCGTCCCGCCCGGGGACGTCGAGGTCCCGGGGCTGCTTTGCCCCGCAGCAGAGGACCACCGCGTCGTGGTGTGCCAGCACCTCGGCGGCGTCCACCGTCCGGCCCACGTCCATCCCGGTCAAGAACTCGACCCCTTCGGCCTCCATGATGCGGACCCGGCGCTCCACCACCTGCTTTTCCAGCTTCATGCTGGGGATGCCGTACATCAAAAGGCCGCCGGGGCGGTCCTCTCGCTCGTAGATGGTGACGGCGTGGCCGCGCTTGTTGAGGTAATCGGCGACGGCGAGGCCCGCCGGCCCCGACCCGATGACGGCGACGCTCTTGCCGGTGCGGGCCGGGGGCGGGGCGGCCTGGACCCATCCCCTGGCGTAGCCCGTCTCGATGATGGCGCGCTCGTTCTCACGGACGGTGACCGGGCTGCCGGTCACCTCGCCGCAGGTGCAGGCGGCTTCGCACAGAGCCGGGCAGACCCGGCTGGTGAACTCGGCAAAGCGGTTGGTGGCAAGCAGGCGGCGCAGCGCAAGCTCCCACCGGCCATGCCAGAGCAGCTCGTTCCACTCGGGGATGAGGTTGTGCAGCGGGCAGCCCGAGGCCGCGCCGCCCAAGACCGTCCCCGACTGGCAGAAGGGCACGCCGCAGTCCATGCAGCGGCCGGCCTGGGTCTGCTGTTCTTCCCGCGGCAGCCAGGCGTGAAATTCGCGGAAGTTCGCAATCCGCGCGAGGGGCTCGGCCTCGGCGCTGGTCTTGCGCGGGGTGTCGATGAATCCGGTGATCTTTCCCATGGTGTTGTGTCCCCCCTCACTGTTTCTGCTGGGCGTAGAAGGCTTCGATCTGCGCCTGTTCGCCGTCCAGGCCGCGCTCTTCCATCGAGGCGATGGTCCGCAGCATCCGGTCGTAGTCGTAGGGCAGCACCTTCTTGAATTTGGGCAGGTACTCGGCAAAATGGTCCAGGATCTCCCGGCCGCGGGGGCTGCCGGTGGCCTCGACGTGCTCTTTGATCAGTTCCTTCAGGGCGGCGACGTCGTGCTTGTGCTCCACAGCCTGGAGGCTGACCGTCTCCTTGTTGACCCGCTGGTAGAAGTCCCACGCTTCGTCCAGGACGTAGGCCACGCCACCGGTCATGCCGGCCGCGAAGTTCTTGCCGGTGGGGCCGAGCACCACCACCGTGCCGCCGGTCATGTACTCGCAGCCGTGGTCCCCCACCCCTTCCACCACCGCGGTGGCCCCCGAGTTGCGGACGCAGAACCGCTCGCCCGCGACGCCCGAGACAAAGGCCCGGCCGCCGGTGGCGCCGTAGAGGGCGACGTTGCCGGCGATGATGTTTTCCTCCGGCTTATAGCCGGGGGTCTGGGGCGGGCGGAGGATGATCTTGCCGCCCGACAGGCCCTTGCCCATGTAGTCGTTGCTCTCGCCGACCAGCTCGAGGGTCAGGCCCTTCGGGATGAAGGCCCCGAAGCTCTGGCCGCCCGCGCCGGTGCAGCGCACCGTGTAGGTGTCGTCGGGCAGGGCGCTGCCGTAGCGGCGGGTGATCTCGCTGCCCAGGATGGAGCCGAAGGCGCGGTCGGTGTTGGACACTTCCAGACTGACCGTCTGGGGCGCGGTGCTGGACAGCTTGAACTTCTTCATCAGCACCCGCATATCGGGGGTCCGCTCAAGGTGGAAGTCGTAACTGTCTTTGGGCTCGCAGTGGACGTTCAGATTTTCAATGGCGGGGTTGTGGAGGATGGCCTCGAGGTCGAGTTTGGCGGCCCGGCCGGCGGCGGGGCGCACTCGCAGCAGGTCGGTGCGGCCCACCAGTTCGTCCATGGTGCGCACGCCGAGCTTTGCCATATATTCCCGCAGCTCCTGGGCCACAAAGGTCAGGTAGCGGACGATGTACTCCGGCCTGCCCTTGAAGTTTTTGCGCAGCTCGGGGTTCTGGGTGCAGATGCCCATGGGGCAGGTATCCAGGTTGCACACCCGCATCATGACGCAGCCCTCGGCCATCAGCAGGCTTGTGCCGAAGCCGAATTCCTCCGCGCCCAGCATGCAGCTGACCGCCACGTCCCGGCCGCTGAGCAGCTTGGAGTCGCTCTCGATCCGCACCCGGGTGCGCAGGCCGTTCAAGATCAGGGTCTGGTGGGTCTCGGCGATGCCCAGCTCCCAGGGCAGGCCGGCGTTCTGGATGGAGGTGCGGGGGGCCGCGCCGGTGCCGCCGTCGTAGCCCGACACCAGGATGACCTGCGCGCCCGCCTTGGCGACGCCGGCGGCGATGGTGCCCACCCCCGCCTCGCTGACCAGCTTGACGTTGATGCGGGCGGCCCGGTTGGCGTTTTTCAGGTCATAGATCAGCTCGGCCAGGTCCTCGATGGAGTAGATGTCGTGGTGGGGCGGGGGCGAGATCAGGCCCACGCCGGTGGTGCTGTGGCGGGTCTTGGCGATCCAGGGATAGACCTTGCTGCCGGGCAGCTGGCCGCCCTCGCCGGGCTTGGCGCCCTGGGCCAGCTTGATCTGGATCTCCTCGGCCGACACCAGGTACTGGCTGGTGACGCCGAACCGGGCCGACGCCACCTGCTTGATCTTGGAGTT
>DWXX01000076.1 GCA_019118985.1 Candidatus Faecalibacterium faecipullorum | reverse complement strand
AAATCAGAAAGCATGATTTATCGATGATATATTTATTGCTTTTGATTGCTTTTGAGGATTCAAATACAGGGAATTTTGTTTCATCAAAAGCAGGAATACTGTAATGTTCAAGTTCTACTTCGCTTTCTTTTTCTGGACTAAATGTCTTTTTGCTTATTGTCACAACCTTTTCAAAATCTACCAAACGCCATCCTGACGGCAAATTTGTCCGGTCTGCAATTTCAAATTGATTACGGTATAAAGTTTGTGCCTGCCGCTCCAAATTATCGTTTATCTTGTTGTTGAGCTCGATTTTGTCATCCAGTGCAGACAAGGTATCTGCAATAAACCGCTGAGTTGCCATGTCAGGCAGACTAACTATAAAAGAAGGAAAAGAAACCAATGGTATTCTGTCAACTGTTGAGCCAATTACCTTATGCCGTTCAATTTCTTCTCTCCATTCACAGGAAAACATATAATAATAAAGAAACTTGTAATTCACTTTGCTTTCATCTGGCCTCATAAGTGCCATTCTGCGTCCCAGACACCCACGAAATCCTTCCGGAATGATTGCATAAAGATTCAGTGTAGCTTCATAAGAAAAAACAATATCATGTGCTTGTGGAGTTACGCGCTTTGTCCATCGAGGTAAATCATTCTCAGAAATATGGCGAATATTTGATAAATCCAATCTACCGTTTGAAAAATTCGGTATTCCTAAAAATATAGCACCAGAATCACTCTTTGGAGGTGTAGCATGAGGACCATCATAGATTCCAATACATAAATCTTTAATCGGAACTTTTTTCCACTCAGATTTCATACCCAATCTCCCCCAACTTCTTCTTGATTTGCGCCTCCAGTTGGTGAGACTGGGCGAACAGGTCGGACAGCTCGCTGGTCAGGCGGGCCATTTTTTCTTCAAAGGGCTCGCCGTCGTCGGCCTGCTCCTCGATGCCCACATAGCGCCCCGGGGTGAGGATGTAATCCTGCCGGGCGATTTCATCGGTAGAGGCCACGGCGCAGAAGCCCTTGACGTCTTGTAGGGTACCCGCCGCAAAGGCCTGGTAGGTGGCGGCGATTTTCTGGATGTCGGCGTCCGAGAGCTCCCGCAGCTTGCGGGTGACCATAGCGCCCATTTTGCGGGCGTCGATGAAAAGGGTCTTGCCCGGCTGCTTTTTGGCTTTGGAGATAAACCAGAGGGAAACCGGAATCTGGGTGGTGTAGAACAGCTGGGACGGCATGGCGACGATGCAGTCCACCAAATCAGCGTTGACGATGTTTTTGCGGATGTCGCCCTCGCCGCCAGACTGGGACGACAGGGAGCCGTTGGCAAGCACCATGCCCATCCGGCCGCCCGGCGCCAGGTGGTAGATCATGTGCTGCAGCCAGGCAAAGTTGGCGTTGCCGGCCGGCGGCATGCCGTACTGCCAGCGCACGTCGTCCTTGAGCTGTTCCGCGCCCCAGTTGGAGAGATTGAAGGGGGGATTGGCCATGATGTAGTCGGCGCGGAGGGTGGGATGCTGGTCGTCCAGGAAGGTATCGGCGGCGTACTTGCCGAGGTCCGGTTCGATGCCGCGGATGGCGAGGTTCATCTGGGCCAGCTTCCAGGTGGTGGGGTTGGCGTCCTGGCCATAGACTGAGATGTTCTGAATATTGCCGCTGTGGTTCTCGATGAACTTGGCCGACTGGACAAACATACCGCCCGAGCCGCAGCAGGGGTCGTACACCCGCCCGCGGAAGGGCTGGAGCACTTCCACCAGGGTGCGCACTACGCAGGACGGCGTGAAAAACTCGCCGCCCCGCTTGCCCTCCTGCTCGGCGAACATGGACAGGCAATACTCATAGGTGCGGCCCAGGATGTCCTTTTCGCTTCCGCTGTCGATCATCTGAATGTTGGTGAACAGGTCCACCACGTCCCCCAGACGGCGCTTGTCCAGCTCGGGGCGGGCAAAGTTTTTGGGCAGGATGTCCTTCAGCCGGGGGTTTTCCTTCTCGATGGCCCGCATGGCGTTGTCGATGACCTGGCCGATCTCGGGGCTGTGGGCCCTGGCGGCGATCTCGCCCCAGCGGGCGCTGGCGGGAACATAGAAGATGCCCTCCGAGAGGTACTCGTCCTGGTCCTCCTCGAAGCCGTCGCCGTCTGCCACCAGCTGCTTGTACTTCTCCTCAAAACGGTCTGAGATGTATTTCAAAAAGATCAGGCCCAGAACCACGCTTTTGTACTCCGACGCGTCCAGGTTGCCGCGCAAAACGCAGGCGGCGTCCCAAATCTGTTTTTCAAACCCGATATCTGCGGTGTTTTTCTCTGCCATGTGAACCTCCGTGATGGTGATAACTTCTCAATATAAAGTATAGCACAGCGGCGCCGGGTTGTCAGGTTGACTTTATTTTTTGTAGGTTTTCACAAATAGAGGAAGGATTCCTTTGACAATATAGCGAAAATTTTTGCTTTTCTTCTTGGCGTGTGGTTTTCTCTGTTCTGCCTAAAGCAACAGCCGCATTTTTGTAGTATCTTCTCAATTCTTCGACAACACATTGACAATTCCCACCCTTCATGTTACCATTTACCACAACTTCAACCGCTTTATCACAATAAAGCCAACAAGCCATTTACCGTCCCGCATCCATGCCGAATCATTTTGCCGCCATTCACCTACGACAAAATCCTTTGGTCCCATGCGGGGCGGTTTCTTTTATTCCGGGAGACTTGCAGCCAACCTACTGGCCTGCAATTCTTGATACGCACCTTGAAAGCCGCATAAGCCGTCTGGATGGGATACAGCGCCACGACCCCGCAGCCATGCGGGCGAGCCTGACAACGCCGCTGCAAAACGGGGGCAGGAACTTCATCCGGTGGAAACGGCGACCCCCGCAAGCAGGAGACACTTCTATGTACTTGCACTTCCAGTTTTGCCGTTCAGTTTTGGATTTGGATTTTCGAAACGGACGGAAAAAGTGATAAGCAAGTATCGACCTGTGGCCACAATTTCAAAATTTGAAATTGTGACTCACGCTCCGGTCGTACTTGTTGGGGAGTGCCTTCCCCAAACCCTGCTTTTTTCGCGCTGTCTGCGCGAGTTCGAGACGTTCCGTCTCGCAGCTTCCCGCGAAGCTGCCCAATCAGGAAGGAGGCCAGATAACCGAGAACAAGACTGCATCTTTTAATGCCGGAAACACCAACAACAATCCCAACAACCGCACCCACATCATCAAATTCCGCGTAACCGAAAAAGAGAAACTTCAACTCGAACTCTGCTGCAAACAGCTTCATGTCAGTATGTCAACCCTCATACGCCGGGCGTTGCAGGGCAAACCGGTCAAGCAGACCATTGTCGTTGCCGGCGGCGGAGAAGATGCGCTGAGCATTCTCTCCGACCTGCTGGGCCAATGCGGCAAGATCGGCGGCAACCTGAACCAGCTTGCCCGCCACTTCAACAGCGGCGGCAGGGACACAGAGCAGCTTCGGGCGCAGCTCTTGACAGAACTGTCAGCCCTCACGACCTTCCGGCTTAACGCCGAGAAAGTGATCGGTGAACTGTATGGCAACCATCAAACATACAAGCTCGAAGAACTCTGACCTGTCCGCGCCTGAGCGGTACCTGACCTTTCAGCACAACGAGTACACCGGCCTGCCGGTTCTCGACGAGAGCGGCCAGCCCAAGCTGCGGGAAAGTTATCTGCTGGATACGTTGGAATGTGGCGGCCAGACCTTCGCTATGGCCTGCCTGATGGCAAACCGGAAGTACGGAAAGAACTGCCACCCCGAAGATGTGAAGACCCACCAATATATCATCAGCTTCGACCCACGGGACGCTGTGGACAACGGATTGACCCTGGAAAAAGCCCAGGCCCTGGGCCTTGCATCCTGCAAGGAAAACTTTCCAGGGCACCCCGCCATCATCTGCGCCCACCCGGACGGCCACAACGGAGCTGGCAATATCCACGTCCACATCGTCATCAGCAGTTTGCGGACCCGCGCAATCGAGCGCCAGCCTTATATGGAGAAACCCTGCGACTGGCAGGAAGGCTGCAAACATCGCTGCACGGCGGCCATGCTGCGGCATCTCCGGGCCGAAACCATGGAGCTCTACCAAAACGCTGGCCTCTACCAAATCGACCTGCTGAACGGTACTGGCGAGCGGATCACCGAACGGGAATACTGGGCGCAGCGGCGCGGCCAGCGCCGCCTCGACCACGCCAACCAGAAGGCAGCGGCATCCGGCCAGCCTGTCCGGCAAACCAAGTACGAAACCGAGAAAGCGGCCCTGCGCAGGCAGATTCGTTCCGTGCTGGCCAAGGCTACGAGTTTGGATGAATTTATAGACCAGCTTTTGCATGAGTATGGCGTCACGGTTACTGAGAGCCGCGGCCGGTTCAGTTACCGCACCGCGAACCGGACCAAACCCATCACCTCCCGCAAGATGGGCGACGATTTTTCCAAAGAGAAAGTCCTGGCTGTCCTCTCCGAGAACGCCGAGAAAAAGAAAACTGCCAGCCTCCGCCGCTCCGACCCAAACCCCGACCGTGTCAGCCGCCTGATTGACATTCAGGCCAAGCTGGCTGCGGGCAAGGGCGGAGGTTATGAGCGCTGGGCCAAGATTTTCAACCTCAAACAGATGGCAAAGTCAATGGCGCTTTTGTCTGAGCACGGGTTAAGCAGCGAAACCGAGCTGAAAGCTCGTGTAGCCGAATGGGCGGGCAAGTCGGACGAGGCCCTCAAGGTGGTGAAAGACCTGGAAGGCCGCATTGCGTCCAACTGGGAATTGGCCCGCCATGTGTCGGCTTACGTTGAAAACCGTAAACTTGCTGGTCAGGCCAAGACCGCTAGGAGCCTCGAACAATTCCGGGAACAGCACCGCGCCGAGCTGACGGCCTATCAGGTGGCAGCCGCCTATTTTAAGGCTCAAAAAATCACCAAGCTGCCCAGCCTGAAACAGCTGGAAACCGAACGCCAGCAGCTTGTTTCGGAAAAGGCCCAGTTCTACCAGCAGTACCGCGAGGCAAAAAAGGTGTGGCTGGACCTGAGCGCCGTGCAACAGAACCTGGAGGCTTTCTTCCGCCAGGAGGAACGCCGCGAGATACGGGAAGGAGGGTTGCATGACACAGACATTGCACATTGACCCCGAATTTAAGGCGCAGATTCCGCCTCTCACCGAGGATGAGCGCGCCCAACTGGAAGAAAATATTTTAGCGGAAGGCGAGTTGTTGTCCCCGATTCTTGTCTGGAATGATACGATTGTGGACGGACACAACCGCTATGAAATTCTGCAAAGCCATCCTGGAATCCCATACAGCGTTCGCGACCTAAACCTGGAAACGCGGGAGGAAGTCCTTGCGTGGATCTGCAAAAATCAGCTCGGACGCCGGAATTTGACGCCCGAGCAGAAAAAGTTTCTGGTAGGGAAGCAATACGACGCCGAAAAACAGGGAGATGGATTTCACGGGAACCAGCACACGCTCCCAGCCCCATCTGCTGGTGCTCAAAGTGAACACCAGCAGATGGCTGAAAAAACCTGTGAGCGCATCGCACGGGAAAACAATGTCAGCGCCAGCTCTGTGCGCCGGGCAGCACTGTTCGCCAAAGGCGTGGACCTCGCAGAAGATTTGTGCCCCGGGATTCGGCGGCAGGTTCTTTCCGGTCATTTGAAAGCTCCGTCTGTGCTCTTTGAGCAGCTGGCCAAGGCCAAGCCGAAAGAGTACAACGCCATTCTGGAACAGATTAAAAACCCTCAGCCCAAGGCAAAGCCTGCTGTCAGGCAGAAATTACCCCCGTCCGAGAAAGAGGCATCAGAGCTCCCGCTAGAGACGCCGCGCTCGGATGAGAGCAAATCGGTTTTGGAAGAACCGAGCCTCGTATACAGCCAACTGGCCGATGCCGCGGCCGCTATGCGGGAAAGCTGGGAGAATCTTTTCGAGCAAATGCCCGCGCTGCTCACCTCGCCGGAACAGAGGGAGGTTGTCCAGTCGATTTTGGAAAAACACCTGGCTTATCTGGCCTCGTTGGGCTTTGATCTGACTCTAAGGGACAAAAGCGAACAGCCTTCATAAGGTTTTCGGATTCTGACCCAGAAGGGCGCGACCCGGGCGGGTACGTCCGCCCCGATTGCGCCCTCGATGGAAACTGTGCGGAGAGTGAAAATTTCCCGCCCCATCCGCCCTCTCGGGTGATGTTTGCAAAATTACAACGCAATATCATTTGTTTTCGCGCGTTAGTCCGCCCGCTTTGCCGCCCTGCCATCCGCCCTAAACGGCGTCTTGGGGCGGATGCGGGCGGACAGGGCGCGTGGGGCGCGTATTTCTGAATTCCCGCGCAGAAAACTGGGGAGCCGGCCTTACCGCAAAGAGAGGCCGGCTCCTTCCTTTCCACACTTGGGGCTTTGCAGATGATCTCACCCCATACACCAGGCGTGTGGACCGGAACAGGAGGTGGACTTGAACAAAAAGAAAAAAGTTGTGAATCGGTCTTGCTACCCGGATGAAGCTATCGAGCGTCTGGCCCGGTGCTTTTATCCGGCGATTTTGGAATATTACAACAGCGAGGAAGGCCAGCTCGCTTTTGCCGCCTGGCAGGCGGAGCAGAGCGGCCATTCGGCAAAAGAAAAGCAGGACGTTCCCGCCGGGGAACGCCCTGCCCTGCATAGCCGACAACTTTTTTCAGACCGGGCGCGTCCTTCGGGGCGCGCCCTTTTTATTTTTAACCAAAAAGATAGTACAGCTTATCTTGCAAATTCGTCAAGTATAGTTACCCAAAAGGCGAGGCATTCCTCAATGGAAATGCCCCGCCATACATAAACATCTTTTTCAAACCGAAATGAAACAAATCAAGCTCACTGCGCTTTTAGAGAGATGCCTGGATTCAATTCGCCCAGGAAAACGAAAAACCCGAACCCCTCTCCTACAGGAAAAAGGTTCGGATTTTTCTGATTTGGTGGGCGCGGGTGGATTCGAACCACCGAAGCATTAAGCAGCAGATTTACAGTCTGTCCCCATTGGCCACTCGGGAACACGCCCCTATTTGGTTTTGACCGCTTGGCCGCCGTCCGTACTGCGCCGGACGACTTATTTATATTACCACAGGCAGCGCGGTTTGTCAAGAGGCTTTTCAGAGCTTTTTTGACATTTTTTCAGCGGGGCCTGGCGGGCTTTGCGGGCAGCCGGCGCCGGGCCGGACTGCCTGCTTATTGTATCATCCGGGGCGGGTTTTGTCAATGGGTATTTTGCCCCTTGTGTTTTTGGGGGCTGTACTTTATAATAATGGCAGCGGCGGCCCCGCCGCGGGTCCGGTCAAAACCGTGAAGGAGGTATATTGCAACCCATGAATTTTCTCGAACAATTTGCTGCGCTGTTCTCGAACTTCGGGAACATGACCTGGCAGATGTTGGTCATGTGGATCGTAGGCGGCCTGCTGATCTACCTGGCCATCGTCAAAAAGATGGAGCCCAGCCTGCTTTTGCCGATGGGCTTCGGCGCGATCCTTGTCAACCTGCCCCTGTCGGGCGCCATCACCCAGGGCGACACCGAGGGCCCCCTCAGCGTCCTGTTTGAGGCGGGTATGTCCAACGAGCTGTTCCCGCTGCTGCTGTTCATCGGCATCGGCGCCATGATCGACTTCGGCCCCCTGCTGGAGAAGCCCTGGCTGATGCTGTTCGGCGCGGCGGCGCAGTTCGGCATCTTCTTCACCGTGTGCCTGGCGGGCATCTTCTTCCCGCTGAACGACGCGGTGTCCATCGGCATCATCGGCGCGGCCGACGGCCCCACCGCCATCTTTGTGGCCAACACCCTGGGCTCGCAGTACCTGGGCGCCATCATGGTGGCGGCCTACAGCTACATGGCGCTGGTGCCCATCGTGCAGCCCCCGGTCATCAAGGCCATCACCACCAAGAAGGAGCGGCGCATCCGCATGTCCTACCAGAAGGGCAGCGTCACCCGCACGACCCGCATCCTCTTCCCCGTCGTGGTCACCATCGTGGCCGGGCTTGTGGCCCCCGCCAGCGTGGCGCTGGTCGGCTTCCTGATGTTCGGCAACCTGCTGCGTGAGTGCGGGGTGCTGAACTCTCTGAGCGAGACGGCCCAGAACGCCCTGGCCAACCTCATCACCATCCTGCTGGGCATGACGGTGGCCAGCCAGATGACCGCCGACAAGTTCGTCCGGCTGGACACCCTGCTGATCCTGGCGCTGGGCCTGTTCGCCTTCGTCTTTGACACCGCCGGCGGCGTTCTGTTCGCAAAGCTGCTCAACCTCTTCCTGCCCGCTGACAAGAAGCTGAACCCCATGATCGGCGCGGCCGGCATCTCGGCCTTCCCCATGAGCGGGCGCGTGGTCAACCAGCTGGGCCTGGCGGAGGACAACCAGAACTTCCTTTTGATGTACTCGATCAGCGTCAACGTCTCGGGCCAGATCGCCTCGGTCATCGCCGGCGGCCTGCTGCTGACCCTGATGGGCGCCTAACAGAAAGCGAGGGCTTAGAGTATGGTGAACATCGCATCCCTGGCCCAGACCCTGCCGATCATGCTGATCGGTATGGTGGGCATCTTCCTTGTCATTTCGGTCATCATCCTGGTGGTCATGCTGCTGGGCAAGCTGACCGGCAAGCAGTAACCAAAACAGCAAAGGGGCCTGCAGCGCGCGCTGCGGGCCCCTTTTTGTTATGCTTTGTATCACGCTTTGGCCTTGGCGAGGAAGGCTTCGATCTGGTCCAGCTGCTTTTCGGCCACCGCGCGGCCGGTGTCGTAGACCCGCTGCAGCTGGCGGGGGTCCCGCTCCATCGCGCCGATCTCGAGGGGGATGGGCGGGCGGACGACGCAGGCCGCGCCGGCTTCCTCCAGCATGGCGATGTAGGCGATGGTCTCGTTGTACCGCTCGTGCCGGTCGGCCAGGGCCGCCACAAAGGCGGGGTAGCGGGCGTACCGCGCCCGCAGGACGGGCAGCAGTTTGTTCTTGTGCTTCTCGTACCCCTTGGGCTGGGTGAGGATGATGACGTTGCGCTGGTAGCCGATGGATTCAAAGAACCGCACCGGGATGGAGTCGGCGATGCCGCCGTCCAAAAGCCGGTGGGGCCCGATCCGCACCGTCCGGGACGCCAGGGGCATCGAGGCCGACGCCTGCATCCACTTGAGGTCCTCTGCGCCGCCGGTGCGGCACTTGTGGTAGACGGGGGTGCCGGTGCGCACCTCGGTGCAGACCACGTAGAACTCCATGGGGTTTGCCGCAAAGGCGTCGGTGTCGAACAGGTCGAGCTTTTCGGGGATGTCGTGGTAGCAGAACTGCTCTGCGTACAGATCGCCCGTCCGCACCAGGTTAGCCAGGCTGGCGTACCGCTTGTCGTTGCAGTAGGCCAGGTTATAGCGGATGGCCCGCCCCGGCTGCCGCGACTTGTAGTTGCAGCCGAACACCGCCCCCGCCGACACCCCCACCGCGCCGTCGAATGTGACGCCGTGTTCCATCAGCACATCGGTGACCCCCGCGGTGAACATCCCCCGCATGGCGCCGCCTTCCAGAACCAGACCCGTTTTCATGATACCGCACTCCCCTCTGCGCCGGCTGCGCCGGCCATACTTTCCCCAGCCGCCCGGACCTGCCCGGGGGCCGTCTGACCACAAGTATAATCAAAACCGGCCAAAAGTACAAGGGGATGCGGAAAAAAAGGGGGCCAAAGACCCCTGCCGACGCACTCTGCGCCGCAACTGCCCCCCACGCCATCCTTTCGGTGAAGGCTGTGTAAAATTTTGGCGGAAAAGCTATTGCCACCCTCAGCGCAATCCGGTATACTGTTGATAACACTGGGATGTATACTGCGAGCCGCCGGCAGGCGGAGGGAGGAGCCTAACTATGAAACTTCTGGAAGACCGCATCCGCAAAGACGGCATCGTCCGGCCGGGCGGGGTGCTCAAGGTGGACAGCTTCATCAACCATCAGATGGACATCCACCTGTTCCGCGAGATGGCGCGGGAGTGGAAGCGCCTGTTCGCCGCAAAGCCCATCAACAAGGTGCTGACCATCGAGGCCAGCGGCATCGGCATCGCCGCCATCGTGGCCGCCGAGCTGGACGTGCCGGTGGTCTTTGCCAAAAAGGCCATGAGCATCAACCTCGACTACGACAACTACGAGACCCGCATCCAGTCCTTCACCCACAAGAAGATCTACAACGTCATCGTCTCCAAGAAGTTCCTCGGGCCCGACGACCACCTGCTGATCGTGGACGACTTTCTGGCCAACGGCTGCGCCCTGGTGGGGCTGCTGGACCTGGCCGACCGGGCCGGCGCCACGGTGGAGGGCATCGGCATCGCCATCGAGAAGGGCTTCCAGCCCGGGGGCGAGGTCATCCGCGCCCGTGGCATCCAGCTGGAGTCGCTGGCCATCGTCGACGCCATGGACGACGAGACGGGGGCCATCACCTTCCGCCCGCAGCCCCATCAGAGCTGAAGATAAGACCCAAAAGGGCCCCGCCGCACCGGCAGGGCCCCTTTTTATTTTATTCGACGTCCACCAGCCGCCCCAGCGCGAGGGAGTAGATCCCCTTGCAGGTCACCCGCCGGGGGGCAAAGCGCTTTTCAATGGCGAGGGCGTAGAGGGCCAGCTGCGCGCGGTAGGCCGCGGCGAGCTCATCGGCCGACTTGCCGCGGTCGGTCTTGTAGTCCACCAGCTCGATGTGGTCAGAAAAGAGCAGCACCAGGTCGGCGATGCCCTGCACCAGCACCTGGCGGCGCGCGGCGGCGGGGGGCATCTCGTCGGGGCCCTGGCCCTCGGCTGCCAGGACGGCCGCCGCCGGCAGCGCGGTGATGAAGGCGTACTCCCGCAGCACCTCGTCGGCGGCGCAGACCCGCCCAAAGGCCGCCCCGCCGAAAAACCGGGCCAGACGTCCAAGGTCGAGCCTTGCCGCCGTGTCGGGGGCGGCCAGCCGGGCGGCCAGCTGCCGCTCCCGCTCGGCCTCGAGGGCGTCCAAAAGCGCCTGCCCGCCGGCTTGCGCCGGCCCGACCAGGGCCGCGAAGTCGGCGTGCTGCAAAAAGGCGTGCATGGCGGTGCCCAGCTCGGCCGCCGACAGCCCCTCTTTGGCCAGGAAGGCCGGCCGCTCGAGGGTGACGGCCCCGGTCCGGTGGACGATGCTGGTGACGCTGACCTTGGCCGGCACCGCCGCCAGCCCCGCCGCCGGGTACTGCCAGTCAAACCCCGCCCGCAGCGCCGCCGCGAGGGCCGCATCGGCCGCAGGGGGCGCTTCGGGCTCTGCCGCAGGCAGGGGCTGCGCCGCATCGGGCAGGCAGAGGGTGATGCGGCTGTCGGTGTCCGCAAAGGGCAGCTGCAGCTCCCCGGCCAGCCGCCGCAGCGGGCCGCCGTCGGGGTGGACCAGCAGCGCCGCCCGCAGCCACCCGGCGAAAGAATTGCACTGGCTGTGCAGCACCTCCCCCGCGCCCGCCGCCAGGAAAGCCGCCGCCCGCTGCAGGGGGTTCGAGCTCTTGGTCACCCCCAGCGGCATGGTCAGGACAAGGCGGTCCCGCGCGCGGGTCATGGCGACGTAGAGCAGCCGCATCTGCTCGCTGCGCAGCTCCTGCTCATGGACGGCGGCCAGGGCGGCAAAGGGCGCGGTGCGGTAGAGTTCCCCCTCCGGCTGACGCAGCTTGAGCCCCATGCCGTACCTGCGGTGGAGCAGCAGCGGCGCGCGCAGGTCGGCGGTGTTGAAGGCCCGGCCCGTCCCCGCCAGAAAGACCACCGGGAACTCCAGCCCCTTGGACCGGTGGATGGTCATGACGGTGACGCACCCCGGCTTTGCCGCGCCGGGGGCGGCGTCCCCCACCTCCCCGCCGGCGGCGGCCGCGGCGTCGATGGCTCGCACCAGCGCCGAGATGCCCCCCGCGCCCGCCCCGGCGCAGAAGGCGGCGAACCGCCGGGCGTCCTCCCGCCGGCGCTGGCCGTTCTCCATGGCGCCGAGGGCCGCGAGGTACCCTGTCGAGGCGAAGATCTCTTCCAGCAGCCGTTCGGCCGGGACGCTGCGCGCCAGCCGCCGCAGCCCGGTCAGGTGGGCGTAGAACCCCCGCACCCGGCAGCTGAAGGGGTCGTCCGCCCCCTCGTCCCGGACGATAGCTGCCACCGCGCCGTAGAGGCTGCCCTCCTTGCAGCGGGCCCGCAGCCGCACCAGGTCGTCGTCGGTGAAACCGAACACCGGCCCCAGCATGGCCGCGGCCAGATAGACGTCCTGGGCGGGGTTGTCGATGACCTTGAGCAGGGCCACCAGCGGCCGGATGTGGGCCGCGGTGAAGAGGTTCTCCCGCGCGTCGGCGTAGACCGGGATGCCCCGGGCGGCCAGCGCCTTGGTGTAGATGGGGAAGTCCGCCCGCGCCGCCAGCAAAATGCAGCAGTCCTCGCAGCGCACCGGGCGGGTGGCACCGCCCTCCCGCACCGGGGCCCCCTCGGCCAGCAGGTCTGCGATGCGCCCGGCGATCCACGCGGCGTCGGTCTCGGCGGTGTCGTCGGGCAGCAGGCAGGCTTCCACCGCGCCCTGATAGTCCCCGGACGCGCCGCAGACCAGACGCTGCCCCGGCCCGTAGGCGGTGTCCCCGAGGGCGGGGCGCATCAGCTGCTCAAAGAAGAAGTTGACCCCCGCCACCACCGCCGGCGCCGAGCGGAAGTTGGCGTCCAGGGCCAGCAGGGCGGGCTGCCCCGCCGCCCCGTCGGCAGGCGCGGGCCGGGCCGCGCCGCCGGGCAGCGGCGGCCAGCTCTCCAGCTTGTCCCGGAAGATGGCGGGGTCCGCCTGGCGGAAGCGGTAGATGCTCTGCTTCAAGTCCCCCACCAGGAAGAGGTTCCGCCCGCCCGGGGCGGCCAGGCAGCTGTAGAGGGCGTCCTGCAGGGCGTTGGTGTCCTGGTACTCGTCCACCATCACCGCGCCGTAGCCTGCCCGCAGCCCCTCGCAGAGGGGGGTGGGCCGGCCGTCGGGGCCCCGCAGCAGTTGGAGGGCCATCTGCTCGAAGTCGCTGAACTCCAGCAGCCGGCGCGCCTTCTTTTTGGCGGCAAACCGCCGGTCGAACCCGCGCACCGCCCGTGCCAGCCCCGCCAGGCAGGGCGCGGCCAGGGCGCGGTCGGCCTCGGCCTCCCCCTCGCTGCAGGGGATGAGGGCCAGGATCTCCTCAAACAATCCGGCGGCCTCGTCTGCCCGGGTGCGGACGGCGGCTTTCCGGTCGCCGGCCAGCCGCACCTTCATCCCTTTCAGGCCGGGGGCGCGCGCAGCCCCCAGCAGGTAGGGGGTCAGCAGGGCGTACAGCCCCTCCCAGTCCCCGGCGGCGGCCAGGCCCTCCACCCGGCGCAGCAGCGCGAGGGACTCTTCCAGCCGTTCCAGCGGCTCGGCGAATTTGTCGTTCACCTTCGCGGCGGCCGCGGCGCGGGCGGCGTCGGTCTTGCGGCTCTCCTCGGCGCGGGCCCGCTCGGCCGCCCAGTCGGCCTGGCAGTCGGCCAGGGCGGCGGCGAGCAGGCTGCAGGCGGCTCTCGCCCGCTGCCCCGCCAGCCCCTCCAGCAGCTGCTGCCAGGCCGAGCCGGCAAAGCTGCCCGCCGTCTGCCAGGGGGCGAGCATCTCGTCCAGCACCCGGTCATAGTCGGGCAGCGCCCGCAGGAAATCATAGATCTGCAGCAGGGCGCGGCCGGCGGCCTCGTCGCTGCGGCCCTTGCCGTACAGGTCGGCGAAGGCGCAGAAGTCCGGGTCGGTGCAGGCTTCCTCCAGCGTTTCGGCCAGGGCGGCCTCCCGCATGGCCGAGACGCTGCCGGCGTCGGCCGGGGCGAAGTCGGGGGGGATGTCCAGCGCCTCAAAGTGCCGGTGCAGCAGCTCGAGACAGAAGGCGTCGATGGTGCAGATGGGGGCCCGCTGCAGCAGCATCCGCTGCCGGCGCAGCCAGCTGCTGGCCGGGTCGGCCCGGGCCAGCCGCAGCAGCTTGTCGGCGATGCGGGCCCGCAGCTCGGCCGCGGCTGCGTTGGTAAAGGTGACGATCAGCAGCCTGTCGGCGTCCACCGGGCGCTCCGGGTCGGTGATGAGTCGCACCGCCCGCTCGGTCAGGACGGCGGTCTTGCCGCTGCCTGCCGCCGCGCTGACCAGCAGCGCCCCGCCGCGGTCATCGATGGCGGCCTGTTGGGCCGGGGTCCAGTTCATGGTGCATCCTCCTTCCCGGCGCCGGCGGCGCCGCCCGGCCCCGCGTCCTCCTCAAAGGGGTGGGCGGGGGCTATATCCTTGACCAGCCGCTGGCCGCCGCCCGCCTCGTGGCAGCAGATGAAGCTGTAGTCGCACCAGCTGCAGGGGTCGCGGCGGGTCACCAGAGGCAGCGCCTCGATCCGCCCGCTGTAGAGCTTTTCCCCCATGCCGGCCACCAGGGCGTCCAGGTGCCCCTCGATGCGGCGCAGCTTGGCCCCGTCGGCCCGGCGGTGCTTCTGGTAGGGGCTGGGCTTGCCGTCCACCCACCCGAAGGGCAGGTACAGCCCGGTGCGGCCGGGGTCCATGGCGTCGAAGATCTTCTCCTCGTCCCGGACAAGGCCGTCCAGCGTGCAGGGCGGGGTCTTCTGGGCGGCGGCCCGGGCGGCGGTGGCGGGGCTGGGGTCAGCCATCAGGTAGAGCACCCCCGCCGGCTGCGCCCCGGCAAAGCGGCCCGTCTCGTCCCTCGTCAGGCTGAAGAGATAGAGCAGCATCTGGCAGTCCAGCCCGCAGTACACCTCCCGCAGGTCGAGGGTCTTGGCGCCGGTCTTGTAGTCCACCACCCGCACCCAGCGGGTGCCGTCGGGCTCCACCCACTCGTCGGCGCGGTCCACCGTGCCCACCAGCCGCACCAGCCGCCCCCCCGGCAGCCGGTAGACCTGGGGCCGCACGCCCCCCGGCCCGATCTTCAGCTCGCAGGCGGCCGGGGCAAAGCTGCTCTGGGCCTGCTCGTCACGCAGGTAGCACAAAAGGCCCGCCATGCTCCGCCCCAGGCGGGTCAGCAGGTAGCGCATCCGGGCGGTGTCCTCGGGCAGGTAGCGGCGGGCGTACTCGGCCACAAGATAGGCGGCCAGCTCGCCCAGCTGCCCGTCGCTCAGTTGGGCGAAGGGTGCGGGCATACGCCCTTTGCAGGGGTTGTCGGGCCCCGGGGCGGGGTCGAGGGCCATCTGCAGCACCCAGTGCATCAGGCTGCCGCTCTGGTCGGGGGAGAGCTGTGCCTTCCTGCGCGGCCGCAGCCCCAGCACATAGTGCAGAAAGTACCCGTAGGGGCAGCTGGCGTAGGCCTCCATCTGGCTGGGGGATACCGACAGCCGGTCCCCCAGCAGCCCGCCCAGGGCGGCCAGGTCCTCGATCTTGTGGGGCGGGTTCTGGGCCATACGCTCCAGCAGGCCGAGGCCCGCCGCCCCGGCGCCCCGCAGCGCCTCGGTCAGGGCGGCGCGCTGCGCGCCGTCCAGCGGCCAGCCGCCCCCCAGGCAGTCGAGGGCGCTGCCGGGGGTGGCGGCCATGTCCAATAGCGTCAGCGCGGGCGCGGGCGGGGCCAGCAGGTCCGCGATGGGCTGCGCCGCCGCGGCCAGGGTCTGCCCCGCCCCGGCGGGCCAGCTGATCCACAGCCCTTTGGCGGGGGCGGTCATGGCCTTGTAAAAACAGACCTGCTCGCGCACCACACGGTTCTCAAAGCAGTCGGGCAGGTCGACCTCCTGCGCCATCAGGGCGTCCCGGTCGGCATGGGTCAAAAGCCCCGTCTGCCCCGGCGCGGCGGGGAACTCCCCTTCCGCTGCGCCCAGCACAAAGACGTAGTCGGGGCCGTCCAGCCGCATCTTGCCGGCCGGCGCCAGCATGACGGCGTCCAGCGTCTGGGGGATGTGCCCCAGGTCAGAGCTGCGCAGCAGCAGCGCGAACAGTTCGGCGTACTCGTCGGGGGGGATGGTCTCCTCCCCCAGCAGGCGGGCCATCTGGTCCAGCAGCCCCATCACCACGTTCCACTCCCGGGCGGCCTCCTCGGCGGCGGGGATGCCCTGCGCCGCCCGCAGCTCGTCCACCTGCCGCTGCTGGGCCTGCTCGGCCCCGAGGGCTTCGAGGCAGAACCACAGCGCCCGGCTGATCTCGCCCGCCGTGGCCTGCCGGCAGCGGGCCCGCAGCGTCTCGATGGGCCCCATCAGGCAGGCGCGGCTCCGGTTGATCGCCTCGAGGGCTGCCTTGTCCTCCGCCTGCCGCTTCTCGCTTTCGCCCCCGCCGCCGAAGCCCCGGGGGCTCTTGGTAAAGTCGGCCCGCCACTCGCCGGCCCGCGGGGACCAGGTGTAGGCGTAGTTTTCCAGCGCGCAGGCCGCCTCTTCGTCCAGGCTGGTCAGCCCGGTCTTGATCAGGGCGGACAGCTGCTCGGTGTAGTCGCCCCCGCACACCAGCTCCAGCAGGGCGGTGAGGGCCGCCGCCGGCGCGCTGAAGGCCGGGGTGGTGGCCTCGTCGCACCACAGGGGGATGTCCGCCATACGGAACTCATAGCGGACGGCGGCGCGGTAGTGGTCCATCTCCCGGCAGACCACCGCGATCTGCCCGCAGCGCACCCCCTGGCGCATCAGCCGGCGGATGGCCCCGGCGGCGGCCCGGGCCTCCTCCTCCCGGCTGGGGGCGGCGTAGAGGCGTATCTCCCCCGCCGGGCCGGCATAGCCGCCGGTCTCCCCCGTCTCCAGCAGCCGCGTCAGGGCAGCAAGGCCGGGGGCCTCCTTGTGCCGCAGGTCCTCTCGCAGCAACACCGGGGCGGCCACCTCGGCCCCGCTGCGGCGGGCCAGCGTCTTGAGCCGCGCGGCCACCGCCTTCGCGCCCGAAAACAGGCCCAGGTCCCCCGCCTCGGCCGGCGCGCCGTCGTCGCACAGGGCCACCGTCACCTCGGGCAGGGCGGCCAGCATGGCTGCCATCAGCCGCTGCTTGGGCGCGTTGAAGGTGTCGAACTCGTCGATATACACCGCCCGCCCTTCAAGGAAGGCCGGCGCCCGCCCCGCGGCAGCCGCCTCTTCCAGCCGGCCGGCGGCCAGGGCGATGCGGTCGGCAGGGTCGATGCCGGTCTGCGCGAGCAGCGTCTCGTACCCCGCGTAGATCAAAGCCAGCTCCCCCAGCCGCTCGCTCTCGGCCCCGCAGCCGGCGGCCAGCCGGGCAAAGTCCCCGCTTGCCACCCCGGCGCTTTTCAGCTCGTCGATGGTCTCGGCCGCCAGCTGGCAGAAGGCCGCGCTGCGGCGGTGGCGGCGGTAAAATTGGACGCTGTCCTGCAGCTGGTCCAGCGCGCGGCGGACCAGCGCCACCCGCCCCGCGTCGGTCAGGGTCTGGATGGCCGCGCCCCCCTCCTCGGACAGGATGCGCTCAGCCAGCGAGGTGAAGGAGAAGCTCTCGACATAGCCCGAGCCCTCGTCCCCCAGTTCCCGGTAGATCCGCCCCTCGGTGGAGGAGGTGAACTGTTCGGGCACCAGCAGGATGCTGCGCTGCCCGGCGGCCGCCCGCGCGGCGATCCGGCGGTACAGCCAGCTGGTCTTGCCGCTGCCCGCGCCCCCCAGCACAAGCCTGAGCATGATAAAGCCCCCCTTTCGCAAAACGATTGCGCCCCCCCGCCGGATATGCTACAATGGGCCTATCAACAGCAAAGGAGCGATTGGATGAAAATACTGGCAGTGGATTACGGCGACAGCCGCACCGGCCTTGCGGTCTGCGACCCCGGCGAGGTGCTCGCCACCCCCTTAAAGCCCCAAATTGAGGAAAAGGCCATGGCCAAGGTGGCCGCCAGGGTCTGCGAGGCCGCCAAAGAACACCGGGCCGAGATGATCGTGGTGGGGCTGCCCCGCAACATGGACGGCACCGAGGGCGTCCGCGCCAAAAAGAGCCGCAAGCTGGGCGAGCTCCTCACCGACATGAGCGGCCTGCCCGTCCGCATGTGGGACGAGCGGCAGACCACCATCACCGCCGCCGGCTTTTTGAGCGAGAGCGGCACCTTCGGCAAAAAGCGCAAGGCCATCCTGGACGCGGTCAGCGCCTCGGTCATCCTGGAAAACTACCTTGCCTGGCGCAAGCACCACCCCGGCGAGGTATAAGCCGGTCAGCCATAGGTCTCGATGGCGACGCTGTGGATGGTGACGGCCTCCAGCGGGGCCCCGTTCTCGTCCACGTCGGCGGCCGCGATGGCGTCCACCGTCTCCATCCCCTCGTACACCTGCCCAAAGACGGTGTCGGTGTAGTCGAGGTAGGGCGCGCCCCCGGCGGCGTACCCGTCGATGACCTCCTGCCGCCAGCCGGCCGCCGCCATCTGGTCGGCCAGCTCCTGCCCGACGCTGCCCGGGGCGGCCTGCACGACGTAAAAGACGCTGTAGCTCAGCCCGTCCTCCGCCGCGGCGGCGCACAGGGCCCCCGCGTAGTGGTGCAGCCGGTCGGTGTACTCGGGCGGGCAGCCGCTGCCGCCCCAGACGGTGGCGACGCTGCCGTCGGCGCCCCGCCCCGCTTCGACCACAAAGCCGGCCTCGGCCCGGGTGATGGTCAGGCCGTCGTAGTACCCGGCCTGCGCCAGCCCGATGAAGTTCTCGCAGGTCTGCGGCGCCTCGTCGGGGAAGAGCACCGCCCGGAACACCCCCGCCGACGTGTCAAAGATGGCGACAGTATCCCCCGGCGCCGGGCGGGTGAACTGCAGCTCGGCCGATTCCACCTGCGCCGGGCGGCTGACCGCGCCCCCGCCGGCCAGGCCGCCGCCCGCAGACTTGCACCCGGCCAGCAGGCACAGCCCCGCCAGGGCAAGGGCCGCGCAGGCCCGTTTGATTTTCCCAGTCATAATCTTCTCCTTGCGTCATATCATAAGGCATAGCCCGCCGCTGCGGCGGTGCTATCAGTATACCACAAAGCGGCCCCGGGCGCGAGGGGCGGGGGCAAAAAGCCGTTTTCACCATTTACCATCTTGACGAGCCGGCCAAAAAACGCTACACTATAGGCAGAGGGGGCCCCACACCGGCCGCCCCCATTCATGATTGAGACTGGAGTTTGAAACGGATGGCAGACGAAACCAAGATCCCCCAGGACCAGGCTGAGGACTATCAGCCCGATCTGCTGACCCTCGAGGACGAGGACGGCAATGAGATCACCTTTGAGGTGATCGACGCGCTGGATCACAAGGGCGTACACTACCTCGCCGTTGTCGAGTACGTGGAGGATGAAGAGGACCTGGACGAGGACGCCCAGCTGGTCATCCTGCGCGTCGGCACGGACGCCGAGGGCGAGTATCTCGACGTAGTGGACGACGATGAAACTCTGATGGAAGTGGGCGCTCTGTTCGAACAGCGGCTGAGCGACAGCTTCGACATCGGCTGACCCCCCGGCAGGGCGGGCCGGCCCACCGACCCGGCAGTATCCTGCCCGGCACGACTTGTTGCGGAATATATGATCCTACTAATCATCCATCGGGAGCCTGGAGTCCGGTGGGGGATTGCAGACCGCCCCGTCAGGGTCCACCCTGGAGGTTCGATGCGGGAGCATGAAACCATCGGCAGGGCACCCACCTGTCCGTAAGGGTAGGTTTGATTGCTCCGCAGACGACCGGGCGGGATTCTTTTGAAGGCATGCAGCCGGACCTTTGGTCCGGCTTTTTTGTTATCTGCACCCAGACATCAACAGGCAGGAAAGGATGTGTGCGCCCATGCGGCCCGATCATTTGGCTGGTACGTCGATCCCCCGCTTCACCTATGACACCCCCACCACGCCGGGGAACGATTTCTACGACCTGTGCGCCGGGCCCGAGCCTTTGGCCATGATCTTCCTGCCCTCCTTCGACCACCCCATCACACGGGAATATATCTCCCGCTACATCAAGACCCTGCCCGACCTCAAGGGGGTGCGGCTGGCCTGCGTGGTGCGCAGCAGCCCCCGCCAGGTGGCCCAGACCCTCGAGGGGCGCCAGCTGCCCTTCACCCTCATCTGCGACCGGCCGGGGGTGCTGTACAACTTCCTCGGGGTGGAGACGGCCGGCCTGCTGAACTGGAGCTTTGAGGCGCAGCGGATCATCCGCAGCGCCCAGAGCCGCGGCCTGCGCTACGACCGCAAGGCCCCCCAGCTGCTGCCGCTGACTTTGGTCATCGGGCGGGAGGGGGCCATCCTCTTCACCCACTACGGCCGCAATCTGACCGATATGCCGGGGGACTGCGGGGCCATCTGCTCGCTGTGCGACGAGGTGGCCGAGCTGACGGCCGCCCGCCAGGGCGCGCCCGCCGCACCCAGGCGGGCCAAAGCCGGCCCCCACTCGGACGAGACCCTCACCCTGCCCGACCTTGCCGGCGACCTCACCGGCGAGCTGCCCCACCTTGCCGCCGCGCCCCCCGCGCAGGAAGAGGACGCCATCGGCAAGCTGTTCGACTGAGCCCGCCCTGCATTCTGAATACATCCAAGCGCCCGCCGCCAGCCGCCCCGCTGCCCGGCGGGCTTTTTGTCCGCCCCGCCCGCCCTCAAGGCACAAAAAAAGCCCCCGCCGGGCCATCCAGCCGGGCGGGGGGACGATATGGGTATGGAAGGTGTGCAGCCTCACTTGCCCTGTTCGGCGCTGTGCTTGGCCAGCAGGGCCTCGATCTTGCGGATGGGGTCTGCAATGGCCGAGACCGACACGTCGTGGTTGAGGGCCAGGACGAAGTACGCCGCGTACTTCGAGACGTCGACGTCCAGATACCAGCTGCGCTCCAGCAGCTCGGGCTTGCGGTAGGTGAGGTTGGTGCCCACCATGAAGTCCAGCGCGCCCTCCTCGACGGCGGCGTCGAACTTGTTCAGCCCTGCGGTAAAGAGGGGGAAGGTGGCGTCCGCGATGATGCGGGCGGCGCCGCGCTTTTTCAGCTCGCGGGCGACCTCCAGCATGCTGTCGCCCGACGCGACGATGTCGTCGGCCACAAAGACGGTCTTGCCCTCCACCGACTCGCCCAGGTACTCATGGGCGACGATGGGGTTGCGGCCGTTGACCACGGTGGTGTAGTCGCGCCGCTTGTAGAACATGCCCAGGTTGCAGCCCAGCACGCTGGAGAAGTACATGTTCCGGTTCATGGCGCCCTCGTCGGGGCTGACCACCATGAAGTCCTTCTTGTCAAAGGACAGGTCGGGCATCTTCTGCAGCAGGCTCTTGAGCACCTGATAAGTGGGCATGGCGTTGTCAAAGCTCAGCAGGGGGACGGCGTTCTGCACGCGGGGGTCGTGGGCGTCGAAGGTGATGATGTTCTTGACCCCCATGTTCTGCAGCTCCTGCAGGGCGACGGCGCAGTCCAGGCTCTCGCGCACCTCGCGGCGGTGCTGGCGGCCGCCGTACAGGCTGGGCATGATGACCGACACGCGGTGCGCCTTGCCTGCCACGGCCTGGATCAGCCGCTTGAGGTTGGAGAAGTGGTCGTCCGGGGACATGTGGTTCTCATACCCGAACAGCTTGTAGGTAACGCTGTAGTTGCCCGGGTCCACCACGATGAAGATATCGTCGCCCCGCACCGAATCCTTGACCAGACCCTTGGCGTCGCCGCTCTGGAAGCGGGGGCACTCGCAGGGGATGATAAAGCTGCCCTGCTCTTTGCCGCTCTGCGCGGCCCACCGCATCAGGTGCCGGTCGATGAGGGTGGTCAGCTCCTCCGCGCCGGGGCAGCACAGCAGGCGCAGGTCTGCGACGCTGCCGCCCTGTGCAAAAATATCCTTGGCTTCGATCACATTGGACATGTTTACGGCTCCTTTAATTCCTCTTTACCAGTGTTATGCCTCTTTCTTACGGAAAGGATCATGCCGTTTTCATTTTATCACATTTTGGCCCCACTGCCAGCAGGATTTTCAAAATTCTGCGCCTTGCACAGCAGTTATGCCAAAACGCGCCGCGCCCTGTCCGTTCTCTACAAAATCCGAGCCTCTATTTTGTGCAATCTTGTTCTTACAAGCTGGCCAGCGCCGCCTTCAGCGCCTCGGCGCGGTCGGTGTCCTCCCAGCGGACGCCCAGGTCCTCGCGGCCCATATGGCCGTAGGCGGCCAAGCGGCGGTAGATGGGCCGGCGCAGGTCCAGCTCACGGATGATGGCCTGCGGGGTCAGGTCAAAGACCTTTTCCACCGCGGCCTCGATCTTGTCGTCGGGGGCGGCGCCGGTGCCGAAGGTGTCCACCATGATCGAGACGGGCTGCGCCACGCCGATGGCGTAGGCCAGCTGCACCTCGCACCGGCGGGCCAGGCCGGCGGCCACCACGTTCTTGGCCACCCAGCGGGCGGCGTAGGCGGCGCTGCGGTCTACCTTGCTGGGGTCCTTGCCCGAGAAGGCGCCGCCGCCATGGCGGGCATAGCCGCCGTAGGTGTCGACGATGATCTTCCGCCCGGTCAGGCCGCTGTCGCCCTGGGGCCCGCCGATGACAAAGCGGCCGGTGGGGTTGATGAAGTACTTGGTCTTTTCATCCAGCAGCCCGGCCGGGATGACCGCGCGGATGACCTTCTCCATCACGTCGGCGCGCAAAGTGTCCATCGAGACGTCCTCCCGGTGCTGGGTCGAGACCACCACCGTGTCCACCCGCACCGGGCGGTCGCCGTCGTACTCCACGGTGACCTGGCTCTTGCCGTCGGGGCGCAGGTAGTCCAGCTCGCCGCTCTTGCGCACTTCGGTCAGGCGGCGGGCCAGCTTGTGGGCCAGGCTGATGGGCATGGGCATCAGCTCGGGGGTCTCGTCGCAGGCGTAGCCGAACATCATGCCCTGGTCGCCCGCGCCGCCGACCTCGTCGTTGGTGCCGAGGGCGATGTCGGGGCTCTGCCCGTCGATGTTGGAGATGACGGCGCAGGTGTCGGCGTCAAAGCCGTACTTGGCGCGGGTGTAGCCGATGTCGGCCACCACCTCCCGCACCAGCTTCTGGAAATCGACGTAGCAGCTGGTGGTGATCTCGCCCATGATGTGGACAAGCCCGGTGGACACGCAGGTCTCGCAGGCCACCCGGGCGCCGGGGTCCTGGGTCAGGATCTCGTCCAGGATGGCGTCCGAGATCTGGTCGCAGATCTTGTCGGGGTGCCCCTCGGTCACCGACTCGGACGTAAAGAGATGTCTTGCCATAATGTTTACCTCCACAAATTTTTATCGCACATTTTGTGAACATTCCCAAAAACAAAAAGACACCCGGGACCCGAAGGCTCCGAGTGTCACACCCTTATCTTTCGGTTTCCCGCAGGATTTGGCACCTTACGCTCGCGCGCAGGTTGTCGGGCTTCACAGGGCCTGTCCCCTCAGCCGCTCTTGATAAGCACGGTATTCAATTTGTCGCAGGGGATATTGTAGCACCCCCCGGTGGGATTGTCAAGAAGAAAGTCGAACTTTTCACGCGATGTGCTGAAAATTTTTCAGTACCCCTGCGCCGTTTCGCCCTTCAGCAGCTTGACGGCGCGGCTGGTGCCCAGCCGGTCGGCCCCCAGCGCGAGGAATCTTTCCATATCCTCCACCGTCGAGATGCCGCCGGCGGCCTTGACCTTGCAGCGGCCGGCCACCCCCCTGACCATCAGCTCGACGTCGGCAAAGGTGGCCCCCCCGGTCGAGAAGCCGGTGCTGGTCTTGATGTAGTCGGCCCCCGCCTCGCAGACGATGTCGCACATCTTCTTCTTTTCGTCGTCGGTCAGAAGGCAGCACTCGATGATCACCTTCAGCACCTTGTCCCCCACCGCCTGCTTGACGGCGCGGATGTCCTCCCGCACGGCGTCGTACTCGCCGTTTTTCAGCCGGCCGATGTTGATGACCATGTCCACCTCGTCGGCGCCGTTGGCGATGGCGGTGCGGGCCTCAAAGGCTTTGGACGCGGTGTCCATCGCACCCAGGGGGAAGCCCACCACGCAGCAGACTTTGCACCGCCCGGCCAGATAGTCGGCCGCCTGCCTGACATAGCAGGTGTTGATGCAGACCGACGCGCAGCCGTACGCCACCGCCTCGTCGCAGAGGGCCTGGATCTGCGGCCAGGTGGCCTCGGCTTTCAGCAGGGTGTGGTCGACGTGGGACAGAATTTCCTTGCGGTCCATGGCAGTACCCTCCTGTTGTCAGTGTTCCCTGCGGTTCTTTTTGACCATGCCGAGACCCACCCCGCTCAGGGTGATGGCGGTCACCGAAGCCACCGCGCCGATGATGCCCAGCACCAGCCCCGATACCAGAAAGCCGAAGCCCTTCAACTTGTGTACCATACTGTTACCTCCGTTTATTTGCTCTGTTCCGTCCGCTGCCGGAAGATCAGCAGCTTGCTGAACAGATAATTCAGCACGATGACCAGGAGATTGGCGAACGCCTTGACCCCGAAGCCCCACAGCGCCTGCGCGGCCGCGGCGTCCAGCCAGCGGCCCAGCACCGCCAGCACCAGCGCCTGCCCCGGCGCGGCCAGCCAGTTGCCTCCCGCCACCATGACGGCGGCGTCCAGGGCCATGGTGCCCAGCCGGCAGGTCACAAAGCGGCCGAACTCAGCCGCCGCCGCCCGCCCGCGGGTCCTGCTTGCAAAGACGAACCGCCGGTTGGTGGCATAGGCAAAGAGGATGCACAGGATGTTGTCCAGCACATTGCCCCAGCTGTTGGCCGCCGCGTACCCGAACAGCGCCTGAAACAGCGCGTACAGCGCCATGTTCAGCGCGGTGGTCAGCACCCCGAACAACAGGTACCGCAGCGCCTCGCCGCCCAGCGCGGCGCGCCGGCTTTTCTGCGCCATGCCCATCGCCTCCCTTTGCATAAGTGTATGAGCCGTTCTGTGCAAAAACGCCCCGCCGCCTTGGGGGCAGCGGGGCTATTTTGACGATCCAGAGGGGGCGGGCAGTTTACTGCTCGTCGTCCTTCAGCAGGGCCTTCATGGACAGGCTGATGCGCTTCTTGTCGAAGTCGACATCCAGCAGCTTGACGTCCACCATGTCGCCCACCTTCAGCACGTCGGAGACCTTCTCCACACGCTCGTTGCTGATCTCGCTGATGTGGACCAGGCCGTCCACGCCGGGCAGGATGCGGACGAACGCGCCGAACTTGGTCAGGGAGACCACCGGTGCATGGAAGACACTGCCGATGGGGTAGCTGCTGCGCAGCTGCTCCCAGGGGTTGTCCTCGCTCTTCTTGTAGCCCAGCGAGACCTTGTGGTTCTCGGTGTCGATATCCTTCACATACACCTCGATGGTGTCGCCGACGCTGACCACCTCAGAGGGATGCTTGATGCGGTTCCAGCTCAGCTCGCTGATGTGGCACAGGCCGTCCACGCCGCCGATGTCCACAAAGGCGCCGTAAGAGGTCAGGCTCTTGACCACGCCCTGGTAGGTCTTGCCCACCTCGACGTTGGCCCAGAACTCCTCGCGGCGGGCCTTGTTCTCCTCTGCGGTGACCTTGTTGATGCTGCCCACGATCTTGCGGCCCGAGCACTCGGTCACGACCAGGCGGACATGCTTGCCCACCAGGGCGGTGTAGTCCTCGTCGCGGCGCATGGTGGCCTGGGAACGGGGCACGAACACCTTGACGCCCTTGACGTTGACCACGACGCCGCCCTTGTTGTACTCAGTGACGTCGCCCTCGACGATCTCGCCCGACTCAGCGGCCTTGGCGATCTCTTCCATGCCCTTGCGCGAGGCAAGCTTCTTGCGGGAGAGCTGGATGACGCCGTCCTGATCCATGACTTTCTCGACGATGAGGTCCAGCTCATCGCCAACCTTGACCAGGTCCTCGACCTTTGCGGAGGAGTCGTCGGTCAGCTCGCTCAGACGGACAAAGCCGGTCTGCTTCGCGCCGATGTCGACCTGGATCTCGTTGGCGGAAATGCTGGTCACGACTCCTTTCACAATACTGCCTGCATGAACACGTTTTTCCTCAGATGCGTTCAGCATCTCCTC
>DWXX01000075.1 GCA_019118985.1 Candidatus Faecalibacterium faecipullorum | reverse complement strand
TTGTGCGCCCGTGCAAAAGTTCGGAAAAGTATACTTTTCGAAACTGACGGTTTGCAGGGCCTTGCGGGTTGCAAAAATGTCGATTCTATGTTATAATTTTCTCACACGAAAACGGCGCTCTGGCTTGTTTTGGAAAGTATGCTTTGATAAACGCCCTTTTCCAAAAAGGAAAAGCCAAAAGAAAATGTTGCGCGTACGATGGTTTTATGTTATAATCCAAACAAGAAAATCGGCGTTTTGGCCAGTTCGGAAAAGTATACTTTTCGGAACTGGTCTTTCTTTTTGGGAAAGGGCAAAGAGGGGCGGATGGTAAAGCGCTTGAAAGAGTGTGAAAAATTTTGTGTAAAATTCACAGTTTCCAGCGAAAAGTTTTGGTGATATAATAAAGAAAACATCGCTGAAAGGCCGACGTCGGCCGGTTTGGGAGGGATCACATGGCTGAAAAGAGCATCGAACTGGACAGTGTAGAGGTCGCCGCCGCTGTGTTCGGCAACTGCGACTGCAATATCCGGCTGCTGGAAAAGGAGTTTTCGGTCACCGCCACCTGCCGCGGCACCATGCTGCGCCTTGCGGGCGAGGAGGCGAACGTCGCCGCCGCCGCCCGCGCGGTGGAGGGGATGCTGCTTTTGAACGAGAACCATACCCCCCTGGAAGACCAGACCGTCCGCTACTGCATGAGCTTGGCCCACGACGGGGAGGAAAAGCGGGTGCGGGAGCTGACCGAGGACTTCGTGGCGGTCACCGCCAAGGGGCGGCCCATCCGCCCCAAGACCCTCGGGCAGAAGGAATACCTGAACGCCATCCGCACCCACCCCATCACCTTCGGGGTGGGCCCGGCGGGCACCGGCAAGACCTACCTGGCGGTGGCCATGGCGGTCAAGGCTTTCAAGGCAAAGGACGTCAGCCGCATCATCCTGACCCGCCCGGCGGTGGAAGCGGGGGAGAAGCTGGGCTTCCTGCCCGGCGACCTGCAGCAGAAGGTGGACCCCTACCTGCGGCCCCTCTACGACGGGCTGTTCGATATGCTGGGGGCCGAGACCTTCGAGCGGCTGACCGAAAAGCAGCTGATCGAAGTGGCCCCCCTGGCCTATATGCGGGGGCGGACGCTGGACGACTCCTTCATCATCCTGGACGAGGCGCAAAACACCACCCCCGAACAGATGAAGATGTTCCTGACCCGGATGGGCACCGGCTCGCGGGTGGTGGTGACCGGCGACGTGACCCAGATCGACCTGCCCGACCGCACCCGCAGCGGCCTGGTGGACGCGCTGCAGGTGCTGCGGAACATCTCGGGGATCGCCCAGTGCTATTTCAGCGAAAAGGATGTGGTGCGCCACCGCCTGGTGCAGGAGATCATCAAGGCCTACGAGGCGGCCGCCCACCCGGCCAAACGATAACGACAAACCAGACGGCGGACGCACGCCGTACACAGAGCCGCAAACAGAAAGGAGCGGACCGCTATGTCCAACAAAGTGCTGATCACCAACGAGCAAAAGACGGTCAAGGTGCCGTCCGGCCTGCGCATCCTGATCCGCCGGGCCTGCAACGCAGTGCTGGAATACGAGCATTTCGAGGGGGCCGCCGAGATCAGCGTGACCTTCGTCGACAACGCCGCCATCGCCGAGCTGAACAACCAGTACCGCTCAAAGCCCATGCCCACCGACGTGCTCAGCTTCCCCCTCGGGGTGGACGGGCAGTACGACGTGGACAAGAACAACGGCTGCAAGATGCTGGGGGACATCGTCATCAGCATGGAGCGCGCCATGGAGCAGGCCGCCATCTACGGCCACTCCCTGCAGCGGGAGGTGGCCTTCCTGACCGTCCACTCGATGCTGCACCTGCTGGGCTACGACCATGAGAACGGCGGCCTCGAGGCCGTCCGCATGCGGGAGCGGGAGGAAGCCATCCTCCTGCAGCTCGGGCTGCCCCGCACCGTCAGCTACACCGAATGACCAGATGAAAACGGAAAGAGAGAACGACCCTTGAATCACAGCCAAGCTACATCCAAACAGGCCGCGCCCACCTCGTCGGTGTTCGTGGCGGTCATCGGGCGGCCCAACGTGGGCAAGTCCAGCCTGACCAACCTCCTGGTGGGGGAAAAGGTGGCCATCGTCACCTCCAAGCCGCAGACCACCCGCACCCGCATCACCGGGGTGGTCACCCGCGGGCCGGTGCAGTACGTCCTGATGGACACCCCCGGCGTCCACAAGGCCCGCAACAAGCTGGGCAAGCGGATGGACAAGACGGCCAGCGACTCGCTGGGGGACGTGGACGTGTCCATGATGCTGTTCGAGCCCCACCCCGGCATCAACGAGTCGGAGCAGATGCTGATCGATGCGCTGCGCCGCAGCGGCCCGGCCATCGCGGTCATCAACAAGATCGACCTGGTCAAAGACCCCGCCGCCCTCGAGGCGCGCAAAGCCGAGCTGGAGGGGCTGGGCGTCTTTGACGCGGTCTGCACCATCAGCGTCCGGGACAACAAAAACTGCGAGGAGCTGTTCGCCCTGCTGGGCCGCTACGCGGTGGAAGGGCCCCATTACTTCGACGACGACGCCTACACCGATATGCCCGAAAAAGAGCTGGTGGCCGAGCTGATCCGCGAGAAGGCGCTGCTGTTCATGCGGGACGAGATCCCCCACGGCCTGGCGGTGGTGGTGGAGCGGTTCAAAGAGCGCCCCGGCACCGACCTTGTGGACATCGACGTCAACATCTACTGCGAGCGGGAGAGCCACAAGGGGATGGTGATCGGCAAGGGGGGCGCCATGCTGAAAAAGATCGCCTCGGCCGCCCGGGCCGACTGCGAGGATTTCCTGGGCTGCCGGGTCAACCTGCAGTGCTGGGTCAAGGTGAAGGCCGACTGGCGGGACAACGAGTTTCTGCTGAACAGCTTCGGCTTCCGCCAGGACAGCGGCCCCCGCAGGTGACGGCTGCCAGAACAGGACAGATTTCCCGCGGATAGCGCGCTAAGATGGGGTCAACACTGACAGGAGAAGGCGAGGTGCTGACACACATGGACGCGGACAGCTGCTGGGAGGCGTTTGCCTCGACGGGGAAGATCGATCATTACCTGGACTACAGACGGGCTGCGGCAGGGCAGGCCGGCGGGTGCGCCGGGGAGGTGCGCGATGGACGATTTTGTGATCATGGGCCTGGTGCTGCAGGAGATCGAATACGGCGAGTCGGACCGGATCCTCAAGATCCTGACCGCTGAAAAGGGCCTGATCACCGCCTTTGCCAAGAACAGCATGCGGCTGACGAACCACCTCTTCGCGGCCTGCTGCCAGCTGTGCTACTCCGAGTTCGTGCTGCGGCCGGGCCGCAACGCCGACAGCCGGATGTACAATGTGGTGGAAGCCGGCTATGAGGACGACTTCCGCGGCATCGGCTACAGCCTCGAGGCGATGGGGGTGGGAATGTACATGGTGGAATACACCCTGGGCCTGTCCCTGGCCGACCAGCCCGCAGAGCAGGAGCTCCGCCTTTTGATGAACTGCCTGTACAAGGTGTGCGAAAAAAAGATCGACCCCAAGATCATCAAGGCGGTCTTTGAGCTGCGGATGAACTGCGCCTGCGGCTACATGCCGCAGCTGCTGTGCTGCCAGGGGTGCGGCGCTTACGACGGCGACCGCTTCTTTTTGGACAAAGAGGACGGGCGGCTGCTCTGCGCCGGCTGCGCCGCCAAAGAGGGCAAGAGCTGCAATTTGGACAAAGGGGCGCTGTTCGCGGTGCGGTACATCTGCCTGGCCGAGGACAAAAAGATCTTCGGCTTCCGCATCTCGCCGCGCAGCGCGGAGCTGCTGTACGCCGCCGCCGAGGAATACGCCATGGCCCACATGGACAAAAAGATCAATTCTCTGAAGTATCTGCGGTCCCTCCCTGACTGGGACCCGGATTATCGACCAAAAAAGGATCAAGCCAATGCAGACGGGATACTTAAAGACACTTGAACTGAATAAGATCATCGAGCGGGCCGCCGCCGGGTGCGTCTGTAAGGAGGCCAAAGCCAAAATGCTGGAGCTGGCCCCCCAGTGCGACCCCGACGAGGTCCGCTACGCGCTGGAACAGACCGACGCCGTCAACAGCCTGCTGATCAAAAACGGCTCCCCCCGGTTCGGCGGGGTGGAAGGGGTCAGCGCCCTGGCTACCCGCGCCGTCAAAGGGGGCGTCCTCTCGATGGGGGAGCTGCTGCAGGTGGCGGGGGCGCTGCGCAACTTCCAGAACCTGAGCGGGTGGTACGGCTCGACCGACCACGACGCCCTGCCCACCGACGACCTGTTCTATGCCCTGGCTCCGCAGCCCGGGCTGGAACAGCAGATCTCGAGCGCCATCCTCGCGCCTGACACTATGGCGGACACCGCCTCCCACACCCTGGCCGAGCTGCGCAAAAAGATCCGCGCCACCGAAAACGCCATCCGCGACCGGCTGGAAGGGATGGTCCACAACATGGAGTCCTCCAAGTATCTGCAGGAGGCGGTGGTCTCTATCCGCAACGGGCGGTATGTCGTGCCGGTCAAGAGCGAGTACCGGGGCGAGGTGAGCGGCATCATCCACGATGTCTCCTCCACCGGCGCCACCGTCTTTGTCGAGCCGCAGGCTGTGGTGGAAGCCAATGCCCGCATCCTGCAGTACCGCGCCCAGGAGGCGCAGGAGATCGAGCGGATCCTCGAGGCGTTCACCAGCCAGGTGGCCGCCATCGAGCCGCAGTTCCAGTACAGCTACAAGGCCATGCTGGAGATCGACATCCTGCTGGCCAAGGCCCGCATGGCCCTTGAGATGAAGGCCTTCAAGCCGTCGGTCAGCTACGATGGCTCCTTCTCGCTGGTGCGGGCCCGTCACCCGCTGATCGACCCGGCCAAGTGCGTGCCGGTGGACATCGCCCTCGGGCAGGACTACGACGCCCTCATCATCACCGGCCCCAACACCGGCGGCAAGACCGTCACCCTGAAAACGGCGGGCCTGCTGTGCGCCATGGCGCAGTGCGGCTTTCTCATCCCGGCCGACGAGCGCAGCGAGGTCTGCGTCTTTCAGGAATACCTGGTGGACATCGGCGACGAGCAGAGCATCGAGCAGAGCCTGTCCACCTTCTCGGGCCACATGACCAAGATCACCGGCATTTTGGAGCTGGCCGGCCCCGGCACCCTGGTCCTGCTGGACGAGCTGGGCGCCGGCACCGACCCCGCCGAGGGCGCCGCGCTGGCTGTCGCCATCATCGAGGAGCTGCGCCGCCGCGGCGTGCTGCTGATGGCCACCACCCACTACGCCGAGCTGAAGGTGTTCGCCCTCGAGACCCCCGGGGTGGTCAACGCCAGCTGCGAGTTCGACCTTGAGACGCTGCGCCCCACCTACAAGCTGAGCGTGGGGGTGCCGGGCAAGTCCAACGCCTTCCTCATCAGCGAGAAGCTGGGCATCCCCGAGCGGGTGATCGCCGCGGCCAAGCAGCACCTGTCGGCCGACGACAAGCGCCTGGACGCGGTGCTGGGCCAGCTGGACGACCTGAAACTGCAGCTGAAGGCCAGCCAGGACGAGGTGGAGCACCTCCGCCACGAGGCCGCCCATCAGCTGGAAGCCGCCCAGAAAAAGAAGGAAGAGCTGATCCAGCAGGGCGAGAACGAGCTGGAGGCCGCCCGCGCCAAAGCCCGCGCCCTGGCCCAGCAGGTGGAAAACGAGGCCTACCGCCTGACAGACGAGCTGCGCCAGCTGCAGAAGGACGAAAAGCTCAGCGCCCAGCAGCGGGCCCTGCGCGCGCGTGAGATCGCCAAAAAGGAGTCGGCCAAGCTGTTCGTCAGCTCGGACGTGGTCCACAACCCCGTCCGCGAGTTCGTCCCCCTCAAAGAGGTGCGGGTGGGCCAGGAGGTCTGCATCGCCGAGCTGGGGCAGCTGGCCACCGTGCTGGCCCTGCCCGACCGCAACGGGGAGGTCCTGGTGCGGGCCGGCATGGTCAAGACCAAGGTGCCCCTCAAGGGCCTCAAACAGCCGGACAAGCTGGAAAAGGCCCCCGCCGCCCCCAAGACCAAAGCGCAGCAGCGCTACACCCGCCAGACCGGCGACGCCGGCCGGGCCGACGGGCACTTTGAGCGAGCCCGCCGGGAGACCAAGATGGAGTGCAACCTGCTGGGCCTGACGGTGGACGAGGCCATCCAGGAGGCGGATTCCTTCATCGACCACGCCGTCCTCAACGGGCAGTCCACCGTCTACCTCATCCATGGCAACGGCACCGGCGCGCTGCGCGCCGCCATCCAGAAGCACCTGCGCGGCCACCGGAACGTCAAGAGCTTCCGCCTGGGCCGCTATGGCGAAGGGGAGAGCGGCGTCACCGTCGTCGAGCTGAAGTAAATGGGCAGACGCAGAAAAGCAAGGCATGCAAAGCGCGGGCTGGCCCGCTGGCGGCTGGCCGCGCTGCTTGTCGTACTGGCGGCGGGGCTTGTCTGGCTGTGGCGGGCCGGCAGCGAATGGCGCAGCCTGCGCGCGGCCTGGCTGCAGCAGAGCGCGGTGGAAGAGCCGGACGCGCTGTTCCGCCCCGAGGTGGGCGCCCCGCCCTACACCATCGCCGTCGACGCCGGCCACGGCGGGGACGACCCCGGCGCCACCGGGGTGGTGGTGGAGCGGGAGATGACCGCCGCCACCGCCGCAGCCCTGACCGCCTGGCTGGACGCCGACCCCAACTACATCCCCGCCGCCACCCGGGACAGCTACGCCGCCACCGCCAACCCCACCCAGCGGGCCCGGCGGGCGGCCGACCTGCGCCCCGACCTGCTGCTCTCCATCCACGGCAACTCGGCTGCCGCCGACGCCGCCGGGTTTGAGTGCTACCCCATCACCCCGGGGCGGACCTGGCACCGGGAGAGCGTCTATTTCGCCCGGCTGCTGGCCGACGGGATGGCCGCCGCCGGCAGCACCCTGCGGGGGCAGGGGGGCGTGCGGTACATCTACTATGAAAACGGCCAGAAAGTCCTGGCCGAGGCGGGGGACCTGCGCATCCGGCAGGAGGAGACCTTCACCCTGCTGGAACAGGCCGTCTGCCCGGCGGTGCTGGCCGAACAGTGCTTTGTCACCAGCCCCGAGGATGTGGAGCGCTTCGGCGACGATGACGGCTGCGCCCTCGCCGCCCGGGTCTACTACCAGGCCATCTGCGCCTACTTCGGCACCACGCCGCTGGAGAGCCTGCCGCAATAAACACAAAGACCGCCGTGAACGCCACGGCGGTCTTTTTATGGGTCAGCGCAGCTTGATCTGCAGGTTCTCACAGGGAATGTGCCGGAACACCATCCGCCATTCCAGCTTTTCGGGCAGTTCGAAATAGAGCGAGGGAGGCGTCGCAGCAGAGGTCCTCTTTGCCGAGCGCACAGATCGCCGCGAAGGCCGCTGCTCCTGACTGCAGCGGGCCGGGCTTGCGGGCGGGGCGGGGCCGGTCGCCCTCCGCGCAGTCTGCCAGGTGGAAGGCGCCGCGGGGCAGGGGCGGCTCCACGGTATAGCCGACCGCAGCGTACTGCCTGGGATAGAGAAAATCCCCGTCCTGAAAAGCGCCTTCGGGGAGGGTCTCGCGGACATATTCCGCAACGGTCAGGGTGTGCGCAGTCCCGTCCGGATCGGTAAAGGGGAAGCGGCCGCCCGGGCTGCTCACCGCGATGTGCGGCCCGGGCAGGGAGACGCCGTCCGCTTTCAGCCGGAGGGACAGGCTGCGCAGGGGCGGCTTATGCTTTGTCTTCCATGGGAAGCTGCAGCGCCAGAGCACCCAGCCCTCTGCCGGGTCGAGGCCGTACTGTGTCAGCATGGGCAGGTCGGCGGGGTCGCGGCCGCCGGGCACCGGGTTCCAGCATCTGCTATGCCCGCGATAGTTGCCCAGAGACCTGCCGTCCACAAGCAGCACAGGGGTGAAGCTGAAGGTAAGCGGGTTCTCGCTGTCGATCCGCATCTGCTGTTCCCGGTCAAAGTCGCCGGGCTCGCTGGCGGGGCCGAGACCCCACCGGTCCATAAAAGCCCGGATCTCCCCGGCAGGGGCCTGCATCACCAGCTCCAGCACCAGACCCTCGGCGCAGCGGTAGACGGCGGGTATCTGCCAGCGCCTGCCGCCCCAGACAAACTGTTTGCCAATGGGCATCTCCCGGCCCGGGGCACGGCGGCGGGATGGGCGCTCATCTTCAAAATAGACCTGCCATTTTTTCCGTTTTTGCCTTGCCATGGGGTTTTTGGTTCCTCCTTCCAGCAGCTGCCTTTTATACAATACGGACGGGCCGGGCGGAGGATTGCAGCTGTTTCGCTTGATTTTGTCAAGTGTCGGTAAAAAGTGAAGGGTTTTGCATTTCATCGCTTGACAAGTGAAAAAAACATGGTACAATATCCCCAAAGCGCACGCAATGAACGTGCGCCCAATAGATTAGGCCGGGCGCCCCGCTTTGGGCGCCTAAAGCTCATCGGACAGGGCTGGCCGCTGCCGCGTGTGGCGTAAAGCGCCACAACATTATTGAACGGGTGAACGCACCCGGAAATTTTATAAGTTGGTCTCTTTTGTTACCCCCGTGCGGATGCACACCACTTGTGAAACGTCAATAAGAGCAGCAGCACACCCCCTGATCGTTCTGGATCTATTTGCTGGAAAACCTCTTTACCCAAGGTATGGCGCAGGCATTGCAGGATGCCGACGTCCCCGCCCCTGCAAAGGGTGCGGCCCGCCGTGCCGCGGACATGTTTCAACAGGCAGTGTGCCCGAAAGGGTGCGCTGCCTTTTTTGCGCGGCAGAAAGGGGCCTTACGCAGGGAAAGAGGGATTTGTTTGGACCGGGAACGTCAAAAACGGGCGCCCATCTATGAGGCGCTGGAAAAGTTCCGCCGGCAGCGGGTGGTGCCCTTCGATGTGCCGGGGCACAAGCGCGGCCGCGGCAACCCCGAGCTGGTGGAGCTGCTGGGGGAGCGATGCGTCGGCATCGACGTCAACTCGATGAAGCCGCTGGATAACCTCTGCCACCCCGTCTCGGTGATCAAAGAGGCGGAAGAGCTGGCGGCGGACGCCTTTGGGGCGGCCCACGCCTTTTTGATGGTGGGGGGGACCACCAGCAGCGTGCAGAGCATGGTGCTGACCGCCTGCAAGCCGGGGGATAAGATCATCCTGCCCCGCAACGTCCACAAGAGCGCCATCAACGCCCTGGTGCTGTGCGGCGCGGTGCCGGTCTACATTGACCCCAAGGTGGACACCGATCTGGGCATCCCCCTGGGGATGGAGGCGGCCGACGTCCGCGCCGCCATCGAGGCCAACCCCGACGCCGTGGCCATCTTCATCAACAACCCCACCTACTACGGCATCTGCTCCGATCTGCGCAGCCTGGTGGAGCTGGCCCACGAGCACCACATGCTGGCCCTGGTGGACGAAGCCCATGGCACCCACCTGTACTTTGGGCCCGGCCTGCCCCTCAGCGGCATGGCGGCCGGGGCCGACATGGCAGCCGTCTCGATGCACAAGTCGGGCGGCAGCCTGACCCAGAGCTCCCTGCTGCTGTGCGGGCCGGGGGTCAACGCGGGCTATGTGGGCAACATCATCAACCTGACCCAGACCACCAGCGCCTCCTACCTTTTGATGTCCAGCCTGGACATCAGCCGCCGGAACCTGGCCATGCGGGGCCGGGAGAGCTTTGCCAAGGTGGTGGACATGGCCGAGTACGCCCGGCGGGAGATCAACGCCATCGGCGACTACTACGCCTTTGGCTCCGAGCTCATCAACGGGGGCAGCATCTTTGATTTTGACGTCACCAAGCTGGCGGTGAACACTCGCGGCATCGGCCTGACCGGCATCGAGGTCTACGACCTGCTGCGGGACGAATACGACATCCAGATCGAATTCGGCGACCTGTCCAACATCCTGGCTTATATCTCCATCGGGGACCGTATCCAGGACATCGAGCGGCTGGTTGGCGCGCTGGCGGACATCCGCCGCCTTTACGCCAAGCCCCGCAGCGACCTGTTCACCGCGGAATACATCACCCCGCAGGTCAAGGCCACCCCGCAGCAGGCGTTCTATTCTCCCAAAGAGAGCCTGCCCCTGCGCGAGACCGCCGGGCGGATCTGCACCGAGTTCGTGATGTGCTATCCGCCGGGGATCCCCATCCTGGCACCGGGGGAGGTCATCACCCCCGAGATCATCGACTACATCGAATTTGCCAAGGCCAAGGGTTGCTCGATGCAGGGCCCGGCCAGCGAAGACATCTCGGAACTGAACGTACTGGTTTGATCGGAAGGAGGATGCCCCTTGCAGGAAATGGACTACTGGTTTGGCGAGCTTCACACCGCCAACGTTAAGACCTGTATCCGGGTAGAGCGGCAGCTCTACAGCGGGACCAGCGATTTCCAGCGGATCGACGTCTTTGATTCGCCGGAGTTCGGCCGGTTCCTGACCTCGGACGGCAGCGTCATCTTCTCGGAAAAAGACGAGTTCACCTACGACGAAATGATCGTCCATGTGCCCATGGCGGTCCACCCCGACGTCAAGCGGGTGCTGGTCATCGGCGGCGGGGACGGCGGCGTCGCCCGGGAGCTGTCCCACTACCAGGAGATCGAGGTCATCGACGTGGTGGAACCGGACAAGATGTTTGTGGACGTCTGCCGCAAATATTTCCCGGACAATGCCTGCGGCCTGGACGACATCCGGGTGCGGGTCTACTATGAGGACGGCCTGCGCTTTCTGCGCGGCAAAGAGGACGAATACGACCTCATCATCAACGACTGCACCGACCCGCTGGGCCATGCGGCCGGGCTGTTCACCAAGGAATTCTACGGCAGCTGCTACAA
>DWXX01000074.1 GCA_019118985.1 Candidatus Faecalibacterium faecipullorum | reverse complement strand
GGGGCGGCGGGCTGCGGCGCCGCGGCGCGGGGGACGCCCCGATGGACGAGGGCCTGCTCCAGCACTTCGGCGCAGACCGGGGCCGAGATGGTGCCGCCGGCGGTGGTCCAGCTGTGGGGCTCGTCGATGCAGACCAGGCAGAGCAGCTGCGGGTCATCGATGGGGGCCGCCGCCACAAAGGAGGCGATGCGGGCTTTGGGGTCGTCGCTGTCCAGCTTCTGGCTGGTGCCGCTCTTGCCGCCCACACGGTAGCCCTCGATCTGCGCGTTCTGCCCGCCGCCGGCGGTCACAACCGCCTCCATCATCTGCCGCATGACGGCCGAGGTCTCGGGGCGGATGACCTGCCGGGTGCAGACCGGCTCGGTCTTTTGCAGCACCTCGCCGGCGGGGCTGCGCACCTCGGCCACCACGTAGGGCCGCATCAGCCTGCCGCCGTTGACGATGGCGGCCACCGCCGCGGCCATCCCGATGTAGCTGACCTTGCTGCTCTGCCCGAAGGAACAGGAGGCAAGCTCCACCGGGCCCATCCGGTCGGCGGTGTAGTAGAGACTTTTGGCCGGCTCGGCGGGCAGGTCGATGCCGGTGGCCCCCCGCAGCCCGAAGGCCTCGAAATAGTCGCAGAACGCCTCTTTGCCCAGCCGCGCGCCGATCTGGATGAAGCTCTGGTTGCAGGAGTTCATCAGCGCCTGGGTGACGGTCTGCACCCCGTGGCGCTTGCGGTTGGCGCAGTGGAAGCGGGTGCCCGCCACCGAGATGTACTCTGCGCAGACGAAGGTGTCGTCGGGGGCGACGGCTCCGGCGTCGAGGGCGGCGGCGCAGGTGATCAGCTTAAAGACGCTGCCCGGCTCGTACAGGTCGCTGACCGCCTTGTTCCGCCATTGAGTCTGCTGCGCCAGCTGCAAAGCGGCGGCCCGCGCCTGCCCGCTCAGGGCGTCGACGGCGGCCCGCTGCTGGTCGTCGTAGACAAGGCGGGGGGCGTTGGGGTCGTAGGCGGGGGTGGTGGCCATGGCCAGCACCGCCCCGGTGTCGACGTCCAGGACGATGCCCACCCCCCGGGCGGCGGCGCTGTGCTCCTGCACGGCGTAGTTAAGGGCGTTTTCAAGGTAGCGCTGGATGGCCGCGTCGATGGTCAGGACCAGGGTATTGCCCTCGGTAGGGCTTTGCCCGGCGGCGTAGTGCTGCGCAAGGGGGTAGCCCCAGGCGTTGACGGCGGTCAGCACCCGGCCGTCCTGCCCGGTGAGCAGGGCGTCGTATTCCAGTTCCAGCCCCGAGACCCCCTTGTTGTCCACATTGGTAAAGCCCAGCACCGAGGCCAGGAACTCCCCCTCGGGGTACCAGCGCCGGGTGTCCTGGTTGATGCGGATGCCGGTGACGCCGTTCTCCTCGCAGAAGGCGCGGACGGCCTCGGCGGTTTCGCGGTCCACCCGGCGGCGGAGCAGATGGTCGTTGGAGCTGCGTTTCTCAAAGGCGGCGAGCAGGTCGGCTTCCTCCAGCTCAAGCAGGGGGGCGAGGCCGGCGGCGGCCAGGGCGAGCTTTTCCTCCGGCATCTCCCGCGGGACGGCCCGGATGGTCCAGCAGGTGGCGCTTGCGGCCAGCAGCACCCCGTCGGCGCTGTAGATGGCCCCCCGGGGCGCGGGGACGACGGTGTCCTGCAGCTGCTGCCCCAGCGCCCGCCCGGCGTACCAGTCCCCGCCGGCCAGCTGCAGATAGGCCAGCCGGGCGGCCAGCCCCGCAAAGCAGACGGCGCAGAACAGCCCCGCCACCACCCGCACCCGCAGCCGGTAGCTGCGGCCGGGCAGGCTGCGGGGGGCGGGCGCGGACGGATCGGATGATTTTGCCATGGGCGGACCCTCCCTTCCCTGCACTGTATGCGGCGGCGGGGGTGATTAAAACCCGCCCGCCCCGCGTACAATAGCAGGGTGAGAATAAGCGGGAAGGGGGCGGCCGCCATGGCGGAGCGTCTGTCGGAGGGCCGGACGGCACAGTGGGCCCCGATGCAAAGGCAAAAACAACGGCAGGCCGCCGGCGCGGTGGACCTGCCCTTTCTGGTGCTGGTGCTGACGCTGGTGGGCTTCGGGCTGGTGATGCTGTTCAGCGCGAGCTACGCGGCGGCCCTCTACCGCCGGGGGGACCCCTACGCCTACATCCGGCCGCAGCTGCTGTATGCGGCGGTGGGGCTCGGGGCCATGTGGCTGGCCAGCCGGGTGGACTACCACATCTACCACCGGCTGGCCTGGCCGCTGCTGGGGCTGTCTCTGGCGCTGCTGGCGCTGGTGCTTTTCATGCCCGAGTACAACGGCTGCAAGCGGTGGCTGGTCATCCCCGGGGTGGGGACGCTGCAGCCCAGCGAGATCGCAAAGTTCGCGGTGGTGCTCACCTTCGCGCATATCATCTCCCTCAACGCCAGCCGGATGAAGCGGTTCAGCGTGGGGGTGCTGCCATTTGCGCTGGTGCTGGGCGCGGTGGCGGTGCTGATGCTGCTGGAGCCGCACCTGTCGGGCACGCTGCTGATCCTGGGCATCGGGGCGGTGCTGATGTTCGTCGGGGGGACGGGGCTGAAATGGTTCGCCCTGGCGGGGGCCGGCGCGGTGGACCTGCCCTTTCTGGTGCTGGTGCTGACGCTGGTGGGCTTCGGGCTGGTGATGCTGTTCAGCGCGAGCTACGCG
>DWXX01000073.1 GCA_019118985.1 Candidatus Faecalibacterium faecipullorum | reverse complement strand
TGTAGTTAGCGGGCATACGAACGGTCATTTCCATAGTAATACTCCTTTTCTTTGCAAAGATTAGGTCTATTGTGAACGGATACATTCCAGCCATCAAGTGGATGAAGTCCGAGCGGAAATGCAGCCGTCTGCAACCAGTGGGAAATCGGGCCGGTTCAAAGGCTTAGAGGATGATCAGCAGCGGGATGCTGAGGGGCCACAGGACGATGACCGAGCCAGCCGCCACCAGGTCGCGGGTGAAGTGGGAAATCGACTTGGACATATCCGCGCCGATGTCATCCACAGCCCTGCCCAGGATGGTGAAGAGGTTGCCGTCGCCGTTGTGGTCCAGCCAGGTGTTCGCCTGCTGGATGCCCCAGATGTAGCTGACGCCCAGCACACAGACGCCCACCACCGTGGCGATGGTGCCCAGCGCGCCGAGAGCGCTGTTGGTGACCTCCACCGCACCGTCCACCACATCGGTAACGCCGTCGACCACATCGTTCAGGATGCTGCCGCCGGTCAGGTAGACCATCTCTTCTTCCGCCACGGGGGCGAAGTGCTCGGGATAACGGATGCTTGCTTCCATGGTAAAATCTCCTTTGCTGTGTACGGTTGGGGCAGGCGGGCCGCCCGCCCCGCAAAACAGATTCCCCCACATGCCTTTGGGCTTAGCTTCATTGTATCACAATGAAGCGCAATCCTCAAGGGTTTCGTGAGACAAAATGTGAAATTTAGGCAATTTCTACAGTGATTTTCTGGCATCTTTGTGAAAATCAGACGCAAACCCGGCCCGCTCAGCCCTCGATGCCCGCCCGGTAGAGGTAGGGGTCGGCCTTGAAGCTGTCGAAACTGTACAGCAGCAGGATGGCGTCGTAGCCGTTTGCCTCGATCAAGGCGTCCAGACCGTAATTGTAGTTGCGCAGGTCGACGACGTCGACGGCGGCGTAATTGGCGGTCAGGAAGGGTACGAGGGAGTTGGCATAGCTGTCCTTGACCACAAGGATGCTGCCCTCGCCGTCCCCCTCCACCCGGCTCAGGCCGTTGTTGCCGTGCAGGAAGGCGGCGTACTTGTCGTACACCTCCAGCTTTTCCAGGTCGTACAGCCCGGTGACCTCGCCCTCGGCGGGCATCCCCGGGCCGGTGACGGTGTAGATGGTCAGGGGGTTGTCGAGGTCGTAGTAGGTCAGGGTGTCGGGCTGCGCGTTCCAGGTCCGCGCCCGGGAGTAGAAGGTGCCGTAAAAGTCCGGCACCTCCACCGCGGTGTGGGCGTCAAGGTCGAAGGGGGTAAGCCCCAGCTCCCCGCACAGGCGGCTGTAGGCGTAGTACGCCCCCAGGGTGGTCCAGTGGTGGTCGGTGCGGTAGTAGATATACTCGTCCTTGTGGGCGGCAAGGGTCTCTTCCAGCGGGATGAAGTCGCCGCCGGCGGCCTCCACCGCCTCTTTGATCTGCGCGAGGTAGACTTCCTCGTTCAGCAGGGGGGCGGCGGCAGGCACCCGCTCGGGGTAGATGGCAGACGCCGCCGGCGCCACCATGACATGGACCCTGCCGGGCCACCGCGCCGCCAGAGAGGCCGCCGCCGCGATGTTGCGGGGCAGGGTGCGCTCCTCGCTGGCCACAAGGCCGTAGCTGCGGTCGAACATCTGCCCCTCGGCCCCCAGCAGCACCCCGCCGCTCTGGGTCTTTTGCAGCAGGGCCGTCTCGATGAAGCTCTGCAGGCTGATCCAGCCGTCCCGCCCGGGCACCTGGTCCTTGGCGTACTGGCTGTAGCTGTTGAAGAAATTGTTCAGCCCCCGCGGGGTCAAAATCTGCGCCGTCACCGCCGGGCGCTGGGTCAGGGTGGTATTTTCCAGCTCGCTGACGGCGCGGTCGGGGGTGGCGAGGTCGAGCAGGAACATCCCCGCAAAAAAGACCCCGAACAGCATCAGCACCGGGTAGTGGACCAGACCGCCGCGGCGGCGCGGGCCCTTTGCCCTTGTTTTTTCGTTCATGCCGGGCCTCCTTTTAGAAGTTGAAGTAGAGGAAGGGGCTGTTGGTGCTGCCCACCACATAGGCGGTGGAGACCACCAGCAGCACCCCCACCGTCAGCACCCGCGTCCAGCTGCGGGCCCGCAGCCTGTCCCACAGCTTTTCGATCAGCGGGGTGCAGCAGAGGAAGGAGACGGCCAGCAGCACCCCGTAATTGCGCAGGAAATAGACCGGCGACACCCCGCCGGTGGGGATGAACAGCCGCCGGAACAGCAGCCCGAACTCCACCCCGGGGTCGTTGCCCACGAACATGGCCCAGCCCACCACCACAAAGAAGAGGGTGTAGATGTGGGGCCAGACGCGGCCCTTCTGCAGGTGTTTGAGCAGGAAGAGCTTTTCCGCCGCCAGCAGTACGAAGTAGTACAGCCCCCAGCAGATAAAGTTCCAGTCCGCGCCGTGCCAGATGCCGGTCAGCAGCTCGACGATGAAGAGGTTGAAGATCTGCCGGCGCAGCCCCTTGCGGTTGCCGCCCAGGGGGATATAGACATACTCGCGGAACCAGCTGGACAGGGTCATGTGCCACCGCCGCCAGAACTCGGTGATGGAGGCCGAGATGTAGGGGTAGTTGAAGTTCTGCGGGAACTCAAAGCCCATCATCTTGCCCATGCCGATGGCCATCATCGAATAGCCCGAAAAGTCGAAGTACAGCTGGAAGCTGTAGGCCAGAATGCCCAGCCAGACCAGGGCGGTGGAGGCGTTCGACAGCCCCACGAAGGTGATGGACGCATCGTCCGCCACCCCGATGATGTCGGTCCACAGCGCGCCGACGGCGTCGGCCAGCAATACCTTTTTGGCCAGGCCGAAGGTGAAGATGGTCACCCCCTCTTCGATCTGGGCGAGGTTATAGCGGTGCTTGTAGACGTGCAGCTGGGCGGCCACGTCGCGGTACTTGACGATGGGCCCGGCGATCAGCTGCGGGAACATCACCACATAGGCGCCGAAGTCGATGATGTTTTTTTCCGCCGCGACGTCCCGGCGGTAGACGTCGATGGTGTAGGACAGGGTCTGGAAGGTGTAGAAGCTGATGCCCAGCGGCAGAACGCTGATCCCCTCGATGGGGGCAAAGGACGTCCCCAGCAGGGTGTTGGCGCTCTCCAGCACGAAGTTCGCGTACTTGAAGTAGAACAGCATCCCGAAGCTGCCCACCAGCGCCAGGATCAGCAGCGCCCGCCGGGCGTGGGGCCGCCCCTCGAAATGGGCGATGCCCAGCCCGCACAGGTAGTTGATGAGGATGAGGCTCAGCATCACCGGGAAAAAGCGCACCTCGCCCCAGCAGTAGAACACCAAACTGCAGATGAACAGGACGGTGTTCTTCAGTTTGGCCGGCGCGATGTAGTAAGCCGCCAGGGTAAAGGGCAGAAAGTGGAACAGGAAGATGATCGAACTGAATATCAAGGCAGTCTCTCCTTCTGCTGGAATGGGGGCAAAACCAAATCAGAGCCCATGCCGCGGGGCACCGGCTCTGATGTTGGGCTGTTTACTGCGCAAAGACGGCGTCCACCGCCGGGCCGAGGTCTGCGTCGCACTCGTTGGAGGCGATGACCATCACCACCAGGCTGTCGCTGCCCTTGATGACGGCGTTCTGCACATTGGCCTGCGCCTGGCCGAACTCGGGGTAGTTGCCGTAGAAGGCCACCTGGTCCTGCTTGTAGGTCTCGAGGGTCTCGCAGATGGCCTCAGACCTGCCCGCGGCGGGCTGGATGACCAGCACAAGCCCGGCGTCGCCGTTGTCGTTGCTGCGCACCCCCTTGTAGCTGACCACGTCGTCGGCCGCAAGCATGAAGTCGTACTCGATGTTCATGGCCGCGATCTCGAACTGGTTGGAGATGGGGTTTGCCTCCAGCAGCTTTTCCGCCACGGCGTCGAGGTCGGCGGCGGCGTTCTCAGCGCCGGCGCGGGTCTCGGCCGTCTGTTCCGAGGAGGCCGGCGCGCTGTTTGCAGCGCTGCCCGCCTGGGAAGAAGAGGAAGAACCGCCGCAGCCCGCCAGCAGAGCGGCACAGAGGGCCAGAGCGGTCAGCATACACAAAATACTGCGTTTCATCATAGAGAACCTTATCCTTCTTTTCGATACTGTCATGCCCCCGCAGCCTTTGCTGCAGGGCAAGCCTATCTTATCATATCGGCCCGCAAAATGCAATCCGGGCCAAAACTTTCACACACCGGCCCGGCTTCAGCCGGCGGCGATGGCCTGCAGCTCGGCGATGTACTGCTCAAAGATCAGCCCGCTTGCATTGATCTTTGCAGCGTTCTCGGCGCCGACGTACCGCCAGTGCCAGGGCTCGTAGGTGATCTCGGTCACAGCCTCGGCCGCCTCCCCCTTGGGGTAGCGCAGGATGAAGCCGTAGTCCACGGCGTGCTCGCACAGCCAGGCAAAGGCGTCGGTGTCCTCAAAGCCGGTCTCCAGGGCGGTGTAGTCGGGGCAGTTCAGGTCGGCGGCCAGGCCGCAGTTGTGCTCGGAGTAGCGGGGCGGGTTGACGACGTTGGCCGCAAGCTCCCGGGCCGTGGCCTCGTCGTAGCCCTGGTCGAGGAACTGCCGGGTCTTGTTGTCATACAGGGTGGTCTGGTAGTCGACGCTGCGGTAGCCGCTCTGCATCCAGACGGTGACGCCGTCGGCGGCAGCCGCCGCCTGCATGGCGAGGAAGGCGTCGGCCGCCTCGGTCTGCAGGGTCTTGTTGATGGCGGTGGCCGAGCCGCACTCCCTGGTGTCGAAGGTGTAATCCTCAGGCATCGGCACCTGATGGTTGACCAGCACCATCCGCGGGTCGGCCAGCATGGCGGCGGCCTCGGCGGCGGTCAGCCCGAGGGCGTTGTCCGGGGCGGCGGGGGCGCTGTCCGCCTCCGGCTGCGCCGGCTGGGACAGCGGGGCGGCGGGGGCCTCGTCGGGCAGGACGGCCTCGGGCGCATCCTGCCCGGCGGCCTGCAGGCGGGTCACCGCAAAGGACACCCCGCCCGCCACAAGGGCCAGACCGCAGAGCAGAACGCCTACCCGCCGCACCGCCCGGCGGCGGCGACGGCGGCGCATCTCGGCCCGGGTCAGCCGGCGGCGGGGCGGCCGCCCGGCGGGGTCATGAGGAACAGGGGACATGGGCTGCATAGCAAAAACCTCTCTGATTCACACAATTCAAAGCAAAAACGGCGGATATTCCGCCCGTCCCCCGGGCACCCTTGTAGTCAGGATGAACAGGAGGCGAACGTTCCATGCATCTGTCGAGCGAAGAATATGCCCGCCTGGTGCGGCAGGCCGGGCCGCCCTCCCCGCTGGGGAAGGACTGCCTGTGGGCTTTCTGCGTCGGGGGCGGCATCTGCGCGGCGGGGCAGGCGCTGCGGCAGGCCTTCCTTGCCGCCGGGGCGGACGGCGAGACCGCCGGCGCCCTGACCAGCTGCACCCTCATCGCGCTGTCGGCCCTTGCCACCGCCTTTGGCTGGTACCAGAAGCTGGCCGCCCGGGCGGGGGCGGGCACCCTTGTGCCCATCACCGGCTTTGCCAACGCGGTGGTCAGCGCCGCCATCGAGTTTTTCCCCGAAGGGCGGGTGGCCGGCACCGGGGCCAAGATGTTCACCATCGCGGGGCCGGTCATCGTCTACGGCACCCTGGCCTCGGCGGTCTACGGCCTGGCGCTGTGGCTGGCGGGCCTCATATAGAGGATACGCCCGCCGGGCGGAAAATATTGCAAAAACAGGGGGATGGGATGCAATTTTCTCCCCCTGTATGGCACATTGGAAAGGGGGCGCCGTCCCATGGCCCTGCGGCATGGCGACACATTGATCTTCCCCACCCCGCCGGTCATCGCGGCCGGCGCGGCGGTGGGGGGCAAAAAGGAGGGCGAAGGCCCGCTGGCCGGCTGTTTTGACGAGCTGTGCCGCGACAACCGCCTGGGCCAGCCCACCTGGGAGGCCGCCGAGCGCGCTCTGCTGGTGCGCACAGCCCGGCTCTGCCTGCAGAAAGACCCGTCCGGCGGCCCGGTCGACCTGGCCCTCGCGGGGGACTTACAGGCGCAGTGCACCGCCTCCGGCTACGCCATGCGGGAGCTGGGCCTGCCCTTCGCGGGGGTGTTCGGGGCCTGCAGCACCATGGCTGAGGCCATCGGCCTTGCCGCGGCCCTCTGCGCCGGCGGGATGGCCGACGGGGTGCTGGCCATGGCCTCGGGGCACTTCTGCGCCGCCGAGCGGCAGTTCCGCACCCCGCTGTGCTATGGGGCCTTCCGCACCCCCACCGCGCAGTGGACCGCCACCGCCGCCGGCTGCTGCCTGCTGCGCCCCGCCCGGCAGGGGGCGGCGGGCAAAGCGCAGGTCCGGGCGGTGACCTTCGGCCGTGTGCAGGACTACGGGGTGCGGGACATCACCAACATGGGGGCGGCGATGGCCCCCGCCGCCGCGGCCACCCTGCTGCGCTACCTCGCCGACACCGGCGCGGGGGCCGCCGACTTTGACTGCGTCTACACCGGCGACCTCGGCCGGGTGGGCAGCGCCCTGCTGGCCGGCCTGCTGGAGCGGGAGGGCCTCGCCGGGCTGCGCCACGCCGACTGCGGCTGCCTGCTCTACGGCAATGACAAGCGGGTTGGCAGCGGGGCGTCGGGGCCGGGGTGCTGCGCAAGCGTCCTGGCCGGGCAGATCCTGCCCCAGCTCGCGGCGGGCAGGATGCAGCGGGTGCTCTTCATCGCGACCGGCGCGCTGATGAGCCAGACCACCTTTTTGCAGAAAGAGAGCATCCCCGCGGTGGCCCACCTCGTCGAGCTGACCGGCCCCGGCCGGGACGCATCGTAATATTATACAGGAGCAATACGCAATGGAATATCTTCTGGCCTTCCTGACCGGCGGGCTCATCTGCGCCGCCGGCCAGCTTCTGATCGACCTGACCAACCTGACCCCCGCCCGCATCCTGACCGGGTACGTGGTGGCGGGGGTGGCGTTGTCGGCGGCAGGGCTGTACGGCCCCCTGGCCGACTTTGCCGGCTGCGGGGCCACCGTACCCCTGCTGGGCTTCGGCCATCTGCTGGCGCAGGGGGTGCGGCAGGCAGGGGCTGAGCAGGGGCTGCTGGGCTGCCTGACCGGCGGGCTGCGGGCAGGGGCCGCCGGCATCGCCGCGAGCCTTGTCTGCGGGGTGGTCTGCGCCTTTTTGAGCCGCAGCCGGGACCAGAACTAGGCCCCGCCGCCCTTCGCCCTCCTTTGCGCGCCGGCCGTGGTATGCTGGGCAGAAAAGGAGGTTACATACCATGCCCGCTCTGCCCGTTTTCCTGCACGCGCTGCGCCGGGGGTGCTTTGCCCTGGGCGCCGTTTCCCTCGCTCTGCCGCCGGTGTGGTGGTCGGCCGAGGGGCTGCTGGCCGCCTTTTGGGGGCGGGGGCCGGCCTTCGGGCCCGAGGCGCTGCTCCTTGCCGCCGCAGCCTGCCTGCTGAACGCCGCGGCCTGGCTGCTGCCCGACGCCGCGGATGGCAAAACAAAAGCCCTCCTGCCCGATGAATGGCGCGGAGAGCTTTGTTCGTCAATCGTATCGAACCAGTCGTGAAGGTCTTTTAGACGGCCTTGTTGGCGCGCTTGGCCATACGGCTGATCTTGCGGGACGCGGTGTTTTTCTTCAGCACGCCCTTGGCGCGGGCCTTGTCGATCGCGGAAACAGCAGCCAGGACAGTTGCGTCCTTGTCAGCGGCTTTGGCATCGATGGCAGCGTTTGCCTTCTTGACGACTGTTTTCAGGTTGGTCTT
>DWXX01000072.1 GCA_019118985.1 Candidatus Faecalibacterium faecipullorum | reverse complement strand
ACCGACGTCAGCTTGCGCATGGCCTGGCTCATCAGGCGGGCCTGCAGGCCCACATGGCTGTCGCCCATCTCGCCCTCGATCTCGGCGCGGGGCACCATGGCCGCCACCGAGTCGATGACGATGGCGTCGATGGCCCCCGAGCGGACCAGCGCCTCGCAGATCTCCATGGCCTGCTCGCCGGTGTCGGGCTGGCTGACCAGCAGGCTGTTGATGTCCACCCCGAGGGCGGCGGCGTAGTTGGGGTCAAGGGCGTGCTCGACGTCGACGAAGGCCACCTCGCCCCCCTTTTTCTGCGCCTCGGCCAGGATGTGCAGCGCCAGGGTGGTCTTGCCGCTGGATTCAGGGCCGTAGATCTCGACGATCCGCCCGCGGGGCACCCCCCCGACCCCCAGGGCCAGGTCCAGCCCCAAGCTGCCGGTGGAGATGGCCTCCACCTGCAAGGCGGCGTTATCCCCCAGCTTCATGATGGCCCCTTTGCCAAACTGCTTTTCGATCTGCGCCAGCGCGGTGGTCAGCGCCTCTTTTTTGGCGTCCGGCTCGGTCTTTTTGACCGCGGCGGCCACGGCGGTGTTCTGATTTTTTGCCATACCCTGATGCTCCTTTACCATGGAATACGTTTTTCTTACAGTATACCACAAATCGGCAAAATTACAACACTAAGTTGTTGCTTCCTGCGGGGCGCGGGCGGTGATGCAGCGGTCACGCCCGCCGTAGTCCTGCCGGCAGGCCACGTCGGCCCAGCCGGCCTGCATCAGCAGGGCGGTCACCGCCTGCCGCTGCTGCCAGCCGATCTCCAGCACCAGCGCCCCGCCGGGGGCCAGCGCCCGCTGATAGCGCGCCGCGATCACCCGGTAGAAGTCCAGCCCGTCGGCGCCGGCGGCCAGGGCCATGGCGGGCTCCCGCGCCGTCTCGGGCTGCAGGTGCGCCATCTCCCCGGCCGTCAGGTAGGGTGGGTTGGAGACGATGAGGTCGAGCCCCCCCGCCGGCAGGGTCTGCCAGTAGGTCAGCAGGTCCCCTTCCGCCACCGTCACCGCCTCTTCCCCGCCGGGCAGGCCCAGCTGCGCAAACAGCGCCGCCTCCTCAAAGGGGTCGGGCTCCAGCAGGTCTTCCATCCCCCACCCCGGCCCGCCGGGGGCGGCGTCGGGCAGCCCGGCGAGGGCGCAGCGGGCGTTCAGCCGCAGATAGCGCAGGGCGTCGGGGCTCTTTTCCAGGCAGGTGACACGGGCGTCAGGGCGCAGCGCCTTGACCCCGATGCCAAGGCAGCCGGTGCCGGCGCAGAGGTCCAGCACCCGGGGGGCCGCCGCCCCTTCCAGCAGGCGGACGGCCTCTTCGGCCACCACCTCGGTGTCGGGCCGCGGGCAGAGCACCCCCGGCCCCACCGCCAGCTCAAAGGTCAGAAAGGGCCACCGCCCGCAGATGTACTGCAGCGGCTCCCGCCCGGCGCGGCGGGCAGTCACCTCTTCCAGGCGGGCGGCCTCCCCTTCGGTCAGCGGCCGGTCGGACAGGCGGGCGTCCCGCCCGGCGGCCAGCCGGAACAGTTCCGCCGCGTCGAAGGCGGCGTCGGGGCAGCCGGCGGCCGCAAGGCGGGCTTTTACCTCGGCCAGGGCCTGCCGGGGGCTCTGCCCGGCGGTCACCACCGGCCCTCCTCGGGGGTCTCGGGCAGGACGGGGGTCACCGCCCGGATGGCCACCTCGATCATGCTGTCGTCCGGCTCAAAGACGGTCAGCCGCTGCACCCACAGCCCCGGCTGCCGCACGATGTGGCTGAGCAGGCTGTCCGACCGGCCGCACCACTTGAGCGCCTCGTAGCTGATGCCCATCACCAGCGGCAGCAGCAGCAGCTTGAGCAGCACCCGCAGGCCGGTGCTGCTCCAGGGCAGCACGCTGTACAGAAAGACGCTGATGATGACCACCAGGATCAAAAAGCTGGTGCCGCACCGCGGGTGGAAGCGGGTGTACTTGCGGATGTTTTCCACCGTCAGCTCCTCCCCCGCCTCGTAGCAGGCGATGGTCTTGTGCTCCGCCCCGTGGTAGCGGAACACCCGCTCGATCTCCTTCATCCGGGAGATGAGGAACATATACCCCAAAAAGATCCCCACCTTGAGCACCCCTTCGAGGATGACCCGGGGCCACCGCCCCAGCTCGACAAAGTGCCCGATGCCCGCCGTCACCAGGGTGGGCAGGACGGTGAAGAGCAGGATGGCCCCCAGCCCCCCTACCACCGCGGCGGCGGTCAGCAGGGCTTTCTCGGCCTTTTCGCCCAGGTGCTCCCCCACCCATTTTTCAAAGGCGGTCTCCTCTTCTGCGGGGTCGTAGTCGTCCCCCATGCTGACTTCGGCCGAGTACATCATGTACCGGTAGCCCACCATCAGGCTCTCCACCATCGACACCGCCCCCCGCAGGATGGGGATCTTCATCCACCCCTTGCGGACCGGCACCGGGTCGGTCTTGGTCTCGATCTCCCCGTCGGGGCGGCGGACGGCGCAGCAGATCAGCCTGGGCCCCCGCATCATGATCCCTTCCATCAGGGCCTGGCCGCCCACGCTGGTCTTGAAACATTCCTTCTTGGCTTGATGATTCATTGGTATCGCTTGCTCCTGTTACAGTTTATGATAGATGGGCAGCCCGAGTGTCACCACCGTGCCCCGCCCGAGGGTGCTGCGCAGGTCGAGGGTGCCGTCCAGGGCGGCCATGATGGAATCCACCAGCGCCAGCCCGATGCCGCTGCCCCGCACCGCGTTGCGCCCCTTGAAGAACTTGCCCTTGACGCTGCCGAGGTCCTCGGGGGGGATGCCCCGCCCCTGGTCGATGATCTCGACAAAGGCTTTGTACTCCCCCGCCCACAGCTTGACGGTGATCCTGCCGCCGGGGGCCGAGTATTTGATGGCGTTGTCCAGCACGTTGATAAAGACCTGCCGCAGACGGTCGGGGTCGGCGTAGACCGGGATCATATCCTCCGGCTCGGCGTAGTTCAGTTCCAGCCCCTCCTGCAGGATCCGCGGCTCACAGAACAGCAGCGCGTCGGTCAGCTCGGCCACCAGGTCGAGGGGGCGGCACTGCATCCGGATGCCGCCGTTCTGCAGCCGGCTGAAGTCCAGCAGCTCTTCCACCATGTTGTACAGCCGCCCGGTCTCGCTGCGGATGATGGCCAGCCCCTTGCGGTAGTTGTCGTCCCCGGGGTCGTCGAGGGCTTCCAGGGTCTCGACCCAGCCGCGGATGGAGGTCAGCGGGGTGCGCAGCTCGTGGGAGACCGAGGAGATGAACTCGTTTTTCATCTGTTCGGTCTCGGCCAGGCCCTGCGCCATCCGGTTGATGCTGCCCCGCAGCCGGTCCAATTCGTCCCGGGGCGGGTCATGCTCGGGCAGGCGGATGTCCAGCTCCCCCCGGGCGATGTCGGCGGCGGCGCGCTCCACCTGCCCCAGCGGGACGACGATCCCCCGCACGAAGTAAAGCCCCGACGCCACCGTGAAGCCCAGGGCCGCCAGCGCCGCCAGCGCGCTGAGCAGGCAGGCGCTGCCCGCCCGGCGGACCACCAGGGTCAGGCTTGTGACCAGGCGCATGGCCACGATCTCTTCCGCCGGGTAGGGCACCAGGCAGCAGACCGAGAGCACCAGCTCCCCGTTGGAGGTGGTGTACACCGCCGAGCCGTAGCCGTCGGGGTCGGTCTGCGCCTCCTCAAAGTCGTCGGGGATGATGATGCCCTCGGCGCTCGTGCCGCTGGTGCTGGCGATCACCCCGCCGCTGCCGTCCAGCAGCATGAACTCATATTTGTCCTTGTCGGCGAACTGTTCCACCATCCGGCGCAGCGCCAGGCTGCGGCTCGCGGCCGTCCGCCGGGCGGTGTCGCCGCCGTAGACCTTCAGCTGCCCGCTGATGGAGGAGAACCGCTGGTACATGCTCTGCTCCACCCCGTCGTAGTAGCCGCGGACGGTGTTGTAGAGGAACATCCCCTCGATCAAGGCCAGCAGCAGCAGGGTGACCAGCAGGTTGCCCTGCACCCAGCGGCGGGTGATGCCGCTGCGCAGCGCGCCCCGGGCGCTCCATCTGTGACGCGGCATCCTATTCCTCCCAGCGGTAGCCATAGCCCCACACCGTCAGGATATGGGCGGGGTTAGAGGGCTCGTCCTCGATCTTCATCCGCAGGCGGCGGATGTTGACGTCCACGATCTTGACGTCCCCGAAGTAGTTCTCGCCCCAGACCCCCTTCAGGATGCGCTCGCGGCTGAGGGCGGTGCCGGGCGTGCGGAAAAACAGCTCCATGATCTGGAACTCCACCTGGGTCAGCTCGATGGGCCTGCCCGCCTTGAGCAGCAGGCGGCGGTTCTCGTCCAGGACGAAGGCCCCGCTGACCAGGGCGGCGGGGGCGGGCTTTTCCCCGTCGGCGCCGCGGGCCACCCGGCGGCAGAGCGCCTCGACCCGGGCCAGCAGCTCGCTGACCGAGAAGGGCTTGGTCATATAGTCGTCCGCCCCGATGGACAGGCCGCGGATCTTGTCCTGCTCCTGCCCTTTGGCGCTGAGGATGATGATGCCGATCTTCTGGTTGGAGCGGCGGATGGTCTCGCAGAGCGAGAAGCCGTTCATCCCCGGCAGCATCACGTCCAGGATGGCGGCGGCGCAGCCGGGGGCGCGCTCCAGCAGGGTCAGCGCCTCCTCGGCGCTGCCGGCTTCCAGCACTTCCATGCCGCTGCGGCGCAGGTTGAGGGCGATCATCTCGCGGATGCTGGCCTCGTCTTCCACCACCAGTACTTTCACCATCGGTTACCCTCCTTTACAACAGATACATCGAGCGGGACAGCCGGTAGAGCGGGTCGGCCGCCGTGACCCCCGTCCCAAAGCGTGCCTGCACCAGACGGTTGGAGGCCACCCCCAGCCTTGTCCAGCCGGGGGTGCGGTCGGCCAGGCCGGTGATCCGCACCACCAGATAGAGCTGCTCGCCGTCCTGGCTGCGCAGCTCCACCGTGTCCTCGTCGGCGCCGTCGGTCAGCATCAGGCTGCCGTACCATTCCATCGGCAGCTCGAGGTAGAACCCCAGCTCCTCGTCCAGGATGCCGAAGCTCTTGCGGGGCTGGGCGCTGGTGTAGTCCATCCACAGGATGAAGTCCATCCGCCGTCCCTGGCTGGAGTTGATCAGCCCCGCGCCCACCGGCTGGGTGGGGATCTCCACCACGCCGTCCCGGTCGAGGTCGCGGCTGGTCAGGTCGGGGACGCTGCGCAGCGACGCCTCGTACAGCTCGTCGGCGCCGATCTGGCGGGCGGGCTCCATCCGCTGGTTTTTCTCGTTGTAGCGCAGCAGCACCGAGGCCATGGCCCGCGGCTCGCCGGTCCAGCCGTCCAGCACCAGGTACTGCCCGCCGTAGGCGCCCATCCCCGCCGCCAGCGAGGCGCACCCGGTGAAGCGGTCGGCCGACAGCCCCATCACCGCCGCCTGGCGGAAGCCCCCCTCCCGGTCGGAGGTCAGCAGCTGGATCTGCGCCGCGCCGGTCTCGTCGGCACCCAGCAGCACCAGGTCCTCGTAGCCGGTGCCGGTGATGTCCTCGATGATATACTGCCCGTAGGGCTCAGCCAGAATGGCCTCGATCTGCCCGTCCTCATAGGCGTAGACGGCCAGGTAGTTGTCCTCCTGCTGGGCGGTGTAGCCCACCAGGATCTGGTCTGCGCCGCCCTCCTGCAGCCGGGCGAAGCGGACGGTGTCCACCGTGTCGGTCAGGCCCTCCACCGCGTCCTGCACCTGCCAGACGCCGGCGTCGTCCTTCTGCAGCACGGCCAGGCAGATGTTGGTGGTATCGGCCGCGGTGTACAGCACCGCTGCGTCCTGCGCGCCGTCGCCGTCGAAGTCCCCCATCAAAAAGGGGCTCAGCAGCTCGCCGTTCAGCGGGTATTTCAGCTGCGCGCTCTGCCCCAGCCAGTCGTTCAGGGCGGACTGTATCTCGCCGTAGTCGCCCTCCAGCCGGGGGGCGCGCAGCAGCTCTTCCACCGGGGCGCGCTCCGCCCCCGGCGCCGCGCACCCGGCGCACAGCGCCGCCGCGCACACCACCCCCGCCAGCCGCCGCCAGACCTTCATATCGCCACCCCCTCCGGCCAGCATTTGCCTTTCTATTGTACCATCCATTTGTGACAAATTCTATAGAGGAGGGAAAAAAAGGCGCCCCCGCCTTTCCGTTTCCGGTCAGACGGGGGCTTGTGCTTTGCGCGGGAATATGGTATTGTATAGTCGGGTGCTGTCGACTAGCGGCAAGCGGTGTGTTCCCCCTTAACGGGGGGCGCTTCTTTGGGCCCTCCGTTCCATAGAGAAAGGGGGGCTGGCTTATGGTTACATATTCCGACCTGATTCAGATCGGCATTTTGATCGTTGCCATTCTTTCCCTGATTGTGCAAATCGACCAGGCAAAGAAATAAAAAAGAAGCAACCGCCTTGCTTTCCCGAGCCTGCGGTTACTTCTTGTAACTCTGGGGGGAACTCACCGTTCGGTCGGCGGCACCCTTCTATAAAAAGTATAGCGCACACGTTGCTTTTTGTCAAGCCACAACAAGCCCCCGCTTCTCCCGCTTTGGGAAGGGCGGGGGTTTTGGTTTGTGTAGTTCCGGTACTTTCGGTACTTTGGGGAAAGGGTGTAGTTTGGGTAATTCGCCCGTTTTGAGGGGGTTTTACCGGAAATACCCATACTCTAAAAAGTACGCAAAGTACCGGAAGTACGCTCTGGGGGGTGGCAAGGGGGCAGGATGCGTCAGACAGCACCAGGCTGTACAGGCCGGATTCGTTGATGATGGTCATGTTGGGGTTGCCCCGATTTCCGTCGGGATTCACGACGGTATTCTTATCTTCCG
>DWXX01000071.1 GCA_019118985.1 Candidatus Faecalibacterium faecipullorum | reverse complement strand
AAGGAGCCCTGGGCGGTGTCGTACTTCAGCAGGTGGGCCAGCATCTTGGGGCTGGTCAGGTCGTTGATGGCGACGACCTCGTAGCCCTCAGCGTCGAACATCTGACGGAAAGCCAGACGGCCAATGCGGCCAAAACCATTGATAGCAACTCTTACAGCCATTTTATAGTACCTCCTAAAATTTTTACCCTTGGAATCCGGATAAATTTCACGGTACTTGTATTATAGAACAAAAACCGGAAACCTTCAAGGGTCTGACAAACAAATCACAAGCCATTTTCCATTTTTGTACGTTTTATATTTTTTTGTTCGGCTTTTTTAGGCACTTTTGGCAAATCAGTCAGCGGCGCGGGCGCCCTTTGCGCCGGTCTCGCCGGCGCAGGCCAGCGCGCAGCCGGCCCCCAGCAGCCCCAGCGCCACAAGGCCCCAGTCCCCCGGGCCGGCCGGCAGCAAGACGCACCGCGGCAGCTGCCAGGCCGCGCACAGCAGCGCCGCCAGCAGCCCGTACCGGCCCGCCGCGCGGGGGTTGGCCGCGCCGGGCAGGCAGACCGCCCGCAGCACCGCCGCCAGCAAAAGCACCGCCGCCAGCTGCTGCCACGCCGCCGAGGTGGGGATGGTGCGCTGCCAGCTCGAGCCGTTGGTCATAAAGCTGCGCAGCACCCCCCAGACGAAGGCGAGGCTGCCCGCTGTCCCCAGCCATGCCGGGGGCGGGCCCGATGCCTTCCGGCCCGGCCTGCCAAGGCCGGCCGTGAGCCAGTACTGGCCCAGGCACTCCAGCCAGAGGGCGGATACGGCGTACAGCGCCCCCTGCACGATGTCGGCAGGGCCGGCGGCCCGGATGATGTCCAGCACCCCCTGCGCCCCGAAGCAGACGCTGGCCGCAAAGGCCGGCAGGCTCAGCGCGAAGGTCGCCCCCCGGCCGGCCGGCCGCGCCAGCTGCCCGGCCGGGTCTGCGGCCAGATGCCCGGTGGCAAGGGCCGCCGCCGCCCAGGCGAACAGCGCCGCGTACCGCAGCCAGACATGCCCGTTCCGGATCAGCCCGGTCGAAAGGTCGGTCCAGAGGGCCAGATCCACCCACCGGAAGGCGCAGAACACCGTGCAGGACGCGAGGAACCCTGTGATCTGTCTAGGCATCTCTCACCGCTCCTCCAGGGGCTTGTAGCGCTGGCGCACCCCCAGGTACTTGTAGGCCGGGCGGATGATCCGGTTGGCAAAGACCACCTCTTCGATCCGGTGGGCGCACCAGCCGGGCAGCCGGGCGATGGCGAACAGCGGGGTGTACAGGTCCTCCGAGATGCCCAGCATCTGGTAGATCAGCCCGCTGAACAGGTCGACGTTGGCGCAGACCGGTTTCGAGCTGCCCTTCTCTTCGGCGAAGATGGCGGGGGCCAGCCGCTCGATGCTGCACAGCATGTTGTACTCGTCCTCAAAGCCCTTCTCATAGGCCAGGTGGCGGGCCCGCTCTTTCAGCACCACCTCGCGCGGGTCGCTGATGGTGTAGACGGCGTGGCCCATGCCGTAGATCAGGCCGCTGCCGTCGCCGGCCTGCCTGCGCAGGATGCGGCGCAGATACTCCCGCACCTCGTCGTCGTCGTCGTGGTTCTCGACGTGGGCCAGGATGTCCTTGAGCTGCCGGTTGACCTGCAGGTTGGCGCCGCCGTGCTTGGGTCCCTTCAGCGCGCCGATGCCGGCAGCGATGGCCGAATAGGTGTCCGACCCCGAGGACGACACCACCCGCGTGGCGAAGGTGGAGCAGTTGCCGCCGCCGTGGTCGGCGTGCAGCAGCAGGCAGATGTCCAGCAGCTTTGCCTCCTCGTGGGTGAACTTCTGGTCGGGGCGGTAGGTGCTGAGGATATGTTCGGCGGTGCAGTGGCCCGGCTGCGGCAGGTGGAAGAACATGCTCTGCTTGTCGTAGACCCGGCGCTTCATCTGGTAGGCGTTGACCATCATGGTGGGCATGCAGCCGATCAGGGTGATGCTCTGGTGCAGCAGGTTCTCCAGGCTGAGGCTCTCGGGGTCGTCGTCGTAGGAGTACATCCCCAGCACGCACCGCTGCATCTTGTTCATGATGTTGGGCGAGGGGGCGTTCATGGTGTCCATGAAGCCCTCGGGCAGGGCCCGGTGCTCGGCCAGGATGTCGCGGAAGCCCTCCAGCTGGCGCTTGTTGGGCAGGCTGCCGAACAGCAGCAGCCAGATCACCTCTTCAAAGACGAAGCGGTCGTTGCGGTAGGCCTCCTCCACGATCTCGGTGATGTTGACCCCGCGGTAGATCAGCCGCCCCGGGATGGGGATGATGTGCCCCTCCTGGTCCTTCCGGTAGCCCACGACGTCGCAGACGTTGGTCAGGCCGGCCAGCACGCCGGTGCCGTCGGGGTTGCGCAGCCCCCGCTTGACCCCCAGGCGCTCGCTGGTCTCGGGGTCGATGTAGTTGTTGGCCAGATACTCCTCGCAGAGGGTCTGCATGTTCTCGTGCTCGCGCTCTGCCGGTACCGCATTCAGATTGGTCATACCATAATCCCCTTCCCTTCTCTTCACTCAGCCGCAGGCGGGCCGCGGCGTGTTCCGGTTCTCTGTCTCGCTTGCTACAGTATACCAGTTCTCCTTTCCAAATCAAAGGTAGATGGTCTTATCATATCGCTTTTGCTGTGCTTTTTCAAGTCAAACCCTGCAGAACTTTGTTTTATGCAGGAAAAGTTCGGACTTTATTCACACTTTCCACATATTCTCACAAGCCGGCGCAACGCGGGGCGGGGCCGGGCGGCGGCCTTCGCCCTTTCCCGCGCGGGGCCCAGGGTATACTGGGTGCGTGCCCACCCCCACCCGACACCACCCAAAGGAGGCCCATCCGCCGTGAAAAAAGCCGTCGCACTCCTCTGTGCCGCCCTGCTGGTGCTGGGCGGCGCGCTGCCGCTGGCGGGCTATCTGTTGGCCGGCGCCTTCCTCAAGGCCGCCGGGCCGGCCGCGTCCCCCGCCGCCTCCGCCGCTTCCGGCGCTTCCGGCACATCCGGCGCCCCGGCGCAGCCGGACGAACCCGGCGGGCTGGCCGGGCTGCTGACCGCAGCGCCGGACGAGACCGTCCTGCTGCACGACAGCGGCGCCGGCCAGGACTTCACCCTCCCGATGCGGGACTACCTGATCGGGGCGGTGGCCGCCGAGATGCCCATCTCCTGGCCGGACGAAGCCCTCAAGGCCCAGGCTGTGGCCTGCCACAGCTACATCCTCTACTGCCGGGACCACCGCGGCGCGGACGACGCCCCCTGGCTGACCGTCGACCCCGCCCGGCGGCAGGGCTGCCTGACCGGCCCGGTGCTGCGCAGCTACTGGGGGGCCGACTACGAGGCCAACTACGCCCGCCTGGCCGCCCTGGTGGACCAGGTGGCGGGGGCAGTGCTGTACTATGACGGCGCGCCGGCGGGGGCCAGCTACTTTGCCATCTCCAACGGGATGACCGAAGCCAGCGAGAACGTCTGGGATGCCCCCCTGCCCTACCTGCGCCCGGTGGACAGCAGCGCCGACCGCGCCGCCGACGGGTACGAGGTGACCATCACCCTCTCGGACGCGCAGGTCAGCGCCGCCCTCGCCTCCGCCCTCGGCCTGTCCACCGCGGGGGTCGACCCGGCGGCATGGTTCGGCAGGCCGGCCCTGACCGCCTCGGGCTATGTGGCCAGCCTGCCGGTCTGCGGGCAGACGGTGTCGGGGGGCGCCCTGCGCTCCACCCTCGGCCTGCGCAGCGCCTGCTTTGACATCCGCCGGCAGGACGGCGGCTTTGCCATCACCACCCGGGGCTACGGCCACGGGGTGGGGCTCAGCCAGTGGGGGGCCAAGGCCATGGCCGAGGCCGGCCAAAGCTGGATTGAGATCCTGGCCCACTACTTCCCCGGCACCAGCCTGGAAGGTTAGGGCCACTTGCCCCTGCAGCGGAACGCGCGCAGCAAACAGAACAGCCCCGGCGTCGCTTGAACACGCCGGGGCCGTGTCATGCATGGGGGTACGGGCAGGGGGCGCTGGCCGCTCAGAACAGCCCGGCCAGCCAGCCGGCCAGCTGCTCGCCGAAGGTGGGCTCCTCCTCTGCGGGGGCGGGCTCGTCCTGCAGCATGACCCCCTCGGGGTCCTGCACCGACCAGTAGCAGCCGTCCGCGGCCGGCGCCCCCGATACCGTGAAGGGGCTTTCAAAGCAGAGGCTGCCGCCGGCGGCGTCCTCGGCGATGATGAGGTAGGTGTAATTGCCCATCGGCAGCTCGCCGAAGCGGATGGCGCTGTCCGCCTCCTGCAGCGACCAGCTCGCCTCGCCGCCGGTCAGGGCGGCGGGGGCGCTCATGACGGTGTTGCCGGCGGCGTCCTCGATCAGGACCACCACCTCGGCCAGGGTGCTGCCCTCCGACGCCGCCACCATCCCGTTGAGGGGCAGGCCGCAGCCCGCCTGGATGTTGACGGGGTAGGTCACCCCGGCCAGCTGCAGCTCCCCTGTCTGGGAGGCGCCCGCCGCGGCGTTCCGGTCCTCGGCGATGTACCAGTAGCAGGACGCCCCCGCCACCGACACGCTGGCGCTGGAGATGGGCACCCGCCCGGCCGCGATGTTGCCGGCGGGGTCGGCGCAGTAGAACACGCCGTTGGTGTAGTCGGTCAGCAGGATGGCGTGGGGCTGCCGCCGGTCGTAGAGGACGATCCCCTCGGGGTGGGCGGCCAGCAGCCCGATCAGCGTCTCGGTCTTGGCGGTATAGTCGGCGGGCAGGGTGGCGTAGCCCACCTTCATCGCCTTGTATGTAAAGTTGTGGGAGAGCCCGCCCGCCCACGCGGCGGGGCGGACGCTGTTCTCGGTGACGTCCACCCAGTCGGTCCGCCCGTCGATGTAGGCGCGGCGGCGCAGCATCATGGCGGCGGCGGTCAGGGTGCAGGTGCCGCCCCGGCTCTGCTTGAGGTAGAAGCCGGCGTCCACCTTCATGTCAGCCGCCAGCGCCCGGGGCATACAGGGCGCCAGCAGGAAAACGGCCATCACCAACGCTGCGGCGCGGCGCAGCAGGGCTCTTCGTGTCTCCAACCTTCTCTCTTCCCTTCCGATGCAGGATGTATGACCTTATTGTAGCCCAGCTGTTACCATTTTGTAAATACTTGCCCGGGGCACTTTCACCAACTTTTCGCAATTCGCCCATAGTATGACCTTTGTTTTTGTGCAGTCCGCATAGTATTTTGACAGTTTTTTCTCCATCCCGGCCCCTTGACAGCTCCCGGCAGACAAAAAAAGACCGCCAGCTTTTGCTGACGGTCTTTTGGTCCGAGTGGCGAGAATCGAACTCACGGCCTCTTGAACCCCATTCAAGCGCGCTACCAAAACTGCGCTACACCCGGTCATCGGCCCGCGCCCTGCAGTGCGGGGCGGGCGACGAATAGTATTATACTCACAAAGGGGGCCGCTGTCAACCTCTTTTTTTATTTTTCTGCAGGTTTTTCGGCGGCGCGGGCCTGTCTGTCCTGCTCGAGCAGGGGGCGCAGGTACTGCCCGGTAAAGCTGCCGGGGGTTTCGGCCACCTGTTCGGGGGTGCCCGCGGCGATCACCCGCCCGCCGGCGCTGCCCCCCTCGGGGCCCAGGTCGATGATATAGTCGGCGCACTTGATGAGGTCGAGGTTGTGCTCGATGACGATGACGGTGTTGCCGGCGTCCACCAGCTTCTGCAGCACCTCGATCAGGCGGTGGACGTCGGCGATGTGCAGCCCGGTGGTGGGCTCGTCCAGGATATAGACCGTCTTGCCGGTCGAGCGGCGGGCCAGCTCGTTGGCCAGCTTGACCCGCTGCGCCTCGCCCCCCGAGAGGGTGGTGGCGCTCTGCCCCAGCGTGACGTACCCCAGCCCGACGTCCAGAAGCGTCTGCAGCTTGCGGGCGATCTTGGGCTGGTTGGCAAAAAAGACCACGGCCTCCTCCACCGTCATGTTCAGCACGTCGGCGATGGTCTTTTCCTTATACTTGACCTCCAAAGTCTCGCGGTTGTAGCGGGCGCCCTTGCACACCTCGCAGGGGACGTAGACGTCGGGCAGGAAGTGCATCTCGATCTGCAAAATGCCGTTGCCCTCGCAGGCTTCGCACCGGCCGCCCTTGACGTTGAAGCTGAACCGCCCGGGGCCGTACCCCCGCATCTTGGCGTCCTGGGTCTGGGCAAAGACGGCCCGGATGTCGTTGAACACCCCGGTGTAGGTGGCGGGGTTGGAGCGCGGGGTCCGCCCGATGGGCTGCTGGTCGATGCCGATGACCTTGTCGACGTATGCCAGCCCTTCCACCCCGTCGCTGCGGCCCGGGCGGGTGCGGGCGCCGTTCAGCTCCCCCGCCAGGGTCTTGTACAATATCTCGTTGACAAGGCTGGACTTGCCCGAGCCCGAGATGCCGGTCACGCAGGTGAAGGTGCCGAGGGGGAAGTCGACGGTGATGTCCTGCAGGTTATTCTCCCGCGCGCCGCTGACCCGCAGGCAGCGGCCGCTGCCGGGGCGGCGGGCAGCGGGCACCTCGATCCGCCTGCGCCCCGCCAGATAGTCGCCGGTGATGCTGCGTTTGGCTTTGCAGATGTCCTTGACCTTGCCGGCGGCCACGATCTCGCCGCCGTGCACCCCCGCCCCCGGGCCGACGTCCACGATGTAGTCGGCGGCGCGGATGGTATCCTCGTCGTGCTCCACCACGATGACGGTGTTGCCCAGGTCACGCAGGTGCTTGAGTGTGGCAATCAGCTTGTCGTTGTCCCGCTGGTGCAGCCCGATGGAGGGCTCGTCCAGCACGTACAGCACCCCCGACAGGGCGCTGCCGATCTGGGTGGTCAGCCGGATGCGCTGGCTCTCCCCGCCCGAGAGGGTCCCCGCCGACCGGGCGAGGGTGAGGTAGTCCAGGCCGACGCTCTGCAGAAATTCCAGCCGGGTGCGTATCTCCTTCAGGATCTGTCCGCCGATCTGCCGCTGCTTTTCGGTCAGGGGCTCTTTGCCCTGCCCCGCCTCGGCGGCGCGGATGAAGTCCAGCTCCTCCCGGATGGACATCTCGCAGAACTGGCTGATGTTGACGCCCCCCACCGTCACCGCCAGCACCACCGGCTTGAGCCGCTGCCCCTTGCAGGCGGGGCACTTGACCCCCGACATCACCCCGGCGATCTCCTCTTTGACCCACTCGCTGTTCGACTCGCGGAAGCGGCGCTCGAGGTTTTCGACGATCCCCTCGAACTCGCCGTAGTACTTGCCGCTGCCGAACTCGTTGGTGCGGTGCAGCTCCAGCTTTTCGCCGTTGGTGCCGTAGAGAAGGGCGTTGCGCGCCTCGGCGCTCATCTCCTTGATGGGGGTGTCGAGGGTGAAGCCGTACCGTTTGCCCAGCGCGATGTAGTACATCTCGCTGACCGAGCCCTCGGCGTAGTACCAGCCGCTGGCTTTGATGGCCCCCTCCCGGATGGAGAGGCTGCGGTTGGGGATGATGCGGTCCTCGTCCACCTTCATAAAGATGCCGAGGCCGGTGCACTTGTCGCAGGCGCCCTGGGGGTTGTTGAAGGAGAACAGCCGCGGGGTCAGCTCGCTGATGGACACCCCGTGCTCAGGGCAGGCGAAGTTCTGGCTGAAGGTCATCACCTCGCCCCCGATCACCTCCACCTCGGCCACCCCGCCGGTCAGGGCAAGGGCGGTCTCCAGGCTGTCGGCCAGGCGGCTGCGCACCCCCTTGCGGATGACCAGCCGGTCCACCACCACCTCGACGGTGTGCTTGATGTTCTTTTCCAGGGTGATCTCCTCGTCCAGGTCGTAGAGGCTGCCGTCCACCTTGACCCGGGTGTAGCCGGCGCGGCGGGCGGCGTCCAGCTCTTTCTGCTGGGTGCCCTTGCGCTGGCGGACCACCGGCGCCAATACCTGGAAGCGTGTCCCCTCCTCCAGCTTGAGGACGGCATCCACCATCTCGTCCACGCTCTGCTGGCTGATCACCCGGCCGCAGACCGGGCAGTGGGGCACCCCCACCCGGGCAAAGAGCAGCCGCAGGTAGTCGTAGATCTCGGTCACCGTCCCCACCGTCGAGCGGGGGTTGTGGCTGGTGGTCTTCTGGTCGATGGAGATGGCCGGCGACAGCCCGGTGATCTCGTCGACGTCGGGCTTGTCCATCCGCCCCAAAAACATCCGGGCGTAGCTGGACAGGCTCTCGACATAGCGGCGCTGGCCGTCGGCGTAGATGGTGTCGAAAGCCAGGCTCGACTTGCCCGACCCCGACAGCCCGGTCATAACGATGAACTTTTCCCGCGGGAGGGTCAGGCTGACGTTTTTCAGGTTGTGCTCCCGCGCGCCCTTGATGACGATCTTATCGTTTGCCAAAGTACTTTCTTCCTTTTCTCTGTGTCTGTGCGTGGTTCTGGCGGCGCTCGGCCTCGGCGTCCGAGTCGACGGTGGGGTCCTCGCCCCGGCGCAGCCGGTCGATCTGATCCCGCAGGAAGGCTGCGTGCTCGAACTGCAGCAGCTTTGCCGCCTCCTTCATCTCCCGCGTCAGCCGCTCGATGGCGGCCTCCCGCTCCTTCTTGCCCATCCGGCGGGTGCCGGCCTTGGCGTTCTCGGCCTTGTCGCTGATCTCGATGGCGCCGCGTATCTCCTTGACGATGGTCCTGGGGGTGATGCCGTGGGCCTCGTTGTAGGCCATCTGGATGGCGCGGCGGCGCTCTGTCTCGGTGATGGCCCGCTCCATGCTGTCGGTGACGGTGTCGGCGTACATGATGACCAGCCCCCCGGCGTTGCGGGCCGCCCGGCCGATGGTCTGGATCAGGCTGGTCTCGCTGCGCAGGAAGCCCTCCTTGTCGGCGTCCAGGATGGCCACCAGGCTGACTTCGGGCAGGTCCAGGCCCTCCCGCAGCAGGTTGATGCCGACGATGACGTCGATGGCGCCGGTGCGCAGGTCGCGGATCAGTTCCATCCGCTCAAAGGTGTCCACCTCGTGGTGCATATACTTGACCTTGACCCCCTGGTCGGTCAGGTAGTCGGTCAGGTCCTCGGCCATCTTCTTGGTCAGGGTGGTGACGAGGACCCGCTCGTTCCGCTCGACCCGGGCGTTGATCTCGCCCAGCAGGTCGGTGACCTGCCCTTCCACCGGGCGGACCGAGATGGGCGGGTCCAGCAGCCCGGTGGGCCGGATGACCTGCTGGGCCACCTGGGTGCTGTGGGCCTGCTCATAGGGGCCGGGGGTGGCCGAGACGAAGATGGTCTGGTTGAGCTTTGACTCCACCTCCTCGAACTTGAGGGGGCGGTTGTCAAAGGCGGAGGGCAGGCGGAAGCCGTACTCCACCAGGGTCTTTTTGCGGGCGTAGTCCCCGCCGTACATCGCCCGCACCTGCGGCAGGGTGACGTGACTCTCGTCCACAAAGAGCAGAAAGTCGTCGGGGAAGTAGTCCAGCAGGGTGGTGGGCATGCTGCCCGGCGCCCGCCCCGACAGCACCGCCGAGTAGTTCTCGATCCCCTTGCAGACGCCCACCTCGCTGAGCATCTCGATGTCGTAGTTTGTCCGCTGGGCGATCCGCTGCGCCTCGATCAGCTTGCCGGCGGCGGTGAACTGTTTGACCTGCTCGTCGCACTCGGCGCGTATCTTCTCGATGGCGGCGGCCTTCTTTTCGGCGCTGACGATGTAGTGGCTGGCCGGGAAGATGGCCACATGGCGCACCACGTTCTGCTTTGCGCCGGTGACGGGGTTGAACTCGGTGATGCGGTCCACCTCGTCGCCGAAGAACTCCACCCTGATGGCCATTTCGCTCATATAGGCCAGGTAGATGTCCACCGTGTCCCCCCGCACCCGGAACTTGTTGCGGACGAAGTTGATGTCGTTGCGCTCGTACTGCAAATCGACCAGCCGGCGGCACAGCTCGTCGCGGCCCAGCTCCATGCCGGGGCGCAGGCTGATGACCATGCTGCGGTAGTCGATGGGGTCGCCCAGCGAGTAGATGCAGGACACCGACGCCACGATGATGACGTCCCGCCGCTCAGACAAAGCCGCCGTCGCCGAATGGCGCAGGCGGTCGATCTCGTCGTTGATGGCGCTGTCCTT
>DWXX01000070.1 GCA_019118985.1 Candidatus Faecalibacterium faecipullorum | reverse complement strand
GAGGTTGGAGACCGCCAGGGCCCGGTACAGCCGGTCCTTGGGGACGGCCAGGGCCTTGGCGTACTCGATCACCGGCACCGACACCGTGATGCCCTGGTTGCCGCTGCCCGAGTTGATGACCACCGGCAGCTCGCAGCCGCTCATCCGGGCGTCCGAGCCGGCAGCCGCCTTGGCGATGGCGCGGTTGCGGACGTCGTCGCCGTAGAACTTGAGCATGGTGGAGCCGATGTTGGCCCCGTAGTCCCCCAGCAGGCCCTCCTCCGAGATCTGGGTGTTGTAGGCGATCTGGGTGTCCAGCACCGGGCGGATGTCGGCCAGCTCGCAGCTGTCGGCAAAGTCCAGGATGTCGGCAATGGTCAGAAGGCTCTTGTCGGTCAGGCCGCTCTCAGAGGGGGCGGGGCCCTCGTGGCCGCAGGCGGAGGCCGTCTCCTCCACCGGCTTATCCAGCAGGAGGCCGCCGTCCTTTTCGATGCGGACGATGTTGGTGTGGTACTGCGCGATCCGGACAAGGGCGCTGGACGCGCCGGCGTACAGCCGGATGATGATGTCGAAGATCTGGCCGTTATCCACCGCCTCGACCCTGACCGGGGTATGCTGCAGGAAGGCGCGCATCCCGGCCTTCTGTTCGTCCGTCACGTCGGCGATGACCTCGAGGGCTTTGTCCGCCCGGCCGCCCACGATGCCGGCGGCAGCGGCGGCCTCGATCCCCTTCATGCCGTCGGTGTTGGGGACGATGACGCTCTTGACGTTCTTGATGATGTTGTTGCTGACCCCGATCTCGACTTTGTCGGGCTGGCAGCCCAGCACCTCCCGCGCTTTGGCGGCGGCGTAAGCGATGGCGATGGGCTCAGTGCAGCCCATGGCGGGGATCAGTTCCTCTTTCAAGATCTGCACATAGGCCTGGTAGGTCTTACTTGTCCGCTCCATGCTCATTCTCCTTCTCTTGCTGTTTTTTCTTTCAAAATATCCAGGATGGTCTGTTCGGTGCCCACCATGCCGGGCGAGGCGATCCGGCCCATGTTGCGCATGGTCTGCTCGGGGGTGGGGCCGTTGATGCCGTGGACACTATCAATATACACGTTTTGCATCGCCATTGCAACCGCACGCCAGGCGGCGTCCACCGCGACCACCCCTTTCATGGCGCAGCCCTGGTTGCCGCCGTCGCAGATCATGCCGGTGATGCTGGAGGCCAGGTTGTTGAGGGTGCGGCCCATGGCGGCGGCGTCCCCGCCCCGCAGCAGCACCAGCCCGCAGGCCATGCCGGCGCCGGCCGCGATGGCGCAGCCGCAGAAGGCCGACAGCTTGCCCGAATACTCCTTGATGTACATGCAGACGAGGTAGCTCAGGGCCGCCGCCCGCAGCAGCGTCTCCTCCGCATAGCCGCTGACCTTGTAAGCCGCGTAGAGGGGCAGGGTGGCGATGATGCCGTGGGCCCCCGACCCGGTGATGCTCATGGCAGGCTCGGGCAGGCCGAGGACCCGCGCCTCGATGGCGGCGTTGCACAAAAGGCTGGCGGTGGCCTGTTCGTCCTGCGAGAAGAGCTGCCCGCCGTTTTCAGCCAGCAGGTACCGCGCGAAGGTGGTGCGCGGGCTTGCCAGGCCGGCGCGGCAGAGGGCCATGTTCATCTCGAAAGCATCGCGGATGAAGGCGAGCTCCTCCGCCGGTACGGCGAGGGCGTAGTCCCGCAGCTGCGCGAGGGTGTAGCGGTGGATGAGGGGGGGTTCCCCCTCCCCTTCCTCTGCCCCGCCGCCCGGGGCGGGCTGCGCCTGTTCAAAGACAGTGCGCCCGTCCTCGGTGATCCTGACGATGTTGGTGTGGGCGTCCCGGATGGTGACGCAGGCGCAGCCCGCGTCGGTCGTCACCTCCGCCTCGATGAAGATGCGGCTGGTGACGCCGGCCAAAGCCACCTCCACATGGCCGCCGGCCACCAGGGCGCGGGCCCGGGCGGCCTGGTCGGCGGTGATGCCGTCCAGGCACTCCAGGCCCTTGTCGGGGTCGGCGGCAAGGGCGCCGAGGGCGGCGGCATGGGCGTTGCCCACCTCGCTGCTGCCGGGGATGCCGCAGGTAAAGGCGTTTTTGTACATCCCGCTGTTCAGCCGCAGGCGGACCTTCTGCACGGCGCCGCGGGTGTGCCGCCGGGCGGTGGCGGCGGCAAAGGCGATGGCGCCCGGCTCGGTGACGCCGAGGGCGGGGCGCATATCCTGACGGATCAGCTCGGTCAATGGATGCATGGCTGTCTCCTCCCTGCCCTCCCGTTCACTGACAGAACCCCGGCGCGGCGTGCGCCGGCCGGGGTCTCCCAGGGAATAGGAGGGGTATGAAATGGGTTTATCCGAGGATGTCGTTCAGTTCGAGGGTGGCGGCGCCGTCCTCTTTGACAAAGCAGGGGACGCCCAGCCGCCGGGTGCCGCGGATGCCCTCATAGAGGGGGCTCGACTCGCGCAGTTCGAGGTAGTCCTGCAGGGCAGCGTGGCAGGAGAGGATGTCCTTGAACTCCACCTCCGCCCCCGCGCCGGCCAGCCGGTTCAGGGCGTAGAGGGTGTCGGGGCACAGATGGCTGCCGATGACGGTGACTTTCATCCTGTTACACCTCCGCGATGGCTTCGATCTCGCACAGGACCCCTTTGGGCAGGTCCTTGACGGCGACGCAGCTGCGGGCGGGCTTGGCGGTGAAGTAGCCGGCGTACACCTCGTTGAAGGCGGCGAAGTCACCGATGTCTGCGAGGAAGCAGGTGGTCTTGACCACCTTGGTCAGGTCGGAGCCGGCAGCCTCCAGGATGGCCTTGACGTTCTCGCAGCTCTGTCTGGTCTGGGCGGCGATCCCCTCAGGGACGCTGCCGTCAACGGGGGAAGCCGGGATCTGGCCGCTGGTGTAGACCATGCCGTTGACAACATAGCCCTGGACATAGGGGCCGATGGCGCCGGGTGCGTTCTTGGTTTCGATCAGTTTCATGGTATAACGCTCCTTTTCAGATGGATGGGTATGGGTGGGATCAGGCGTTCTTCTTGGCCTTGGCGGCGTTGACCAGCCAGTCTTTGCCCTCGACCAGGCGGGTGACCATCATCGAGGCGATGGTGTCGCCGGAGGAGTTCAGGCAGGTGGCGGCGGGGTCAAAGATGAAGCCCAGGGTGGCGATGATGGGGAATGCCTCGGCCGGGAAGTTGAACATGCTGACGATCAGCATCTCGCCCACCAGGCCGCCGCCCGGCGCGCCGGACAGTACGAAGGCCGACAGGATAGCCACCACGATGGCCATGCCGTAGGTGCCGACGCCCGAGAAGTCCATGCCGAAGATGCCGTAGAGGAAGGCGATCTTGACGATGGAGGACAGCACCGAGCCGTCCATGTGCATGGTGCAGCCCATGGGCAGCACCAGGTCGCTGATGTCCTTGGGGACGCCGATGGCGTCGCAGGCTTCCTTATTGACCGGGATGGTGGCGGCGGAGGACTGGGTGGCGAAGGCGGTGATGGCCGGGGGGAAGATGTGCTTGACCATGGTGACGACGCCCTGCTTGCCCGCCGCCAGGAAGGCGTACAGCGGGAAGAAGATGACGGCGTACAGCAGGCACAGCGGGTAGTAGACCAGCATCGAGCGGCCGTAGTCGCCGATGATCTGGGGGCCGTAGGTGGCGACGAGGTTGGCGAAATAGGCGCCGAGGCCCAGGGGGGCGATGGTCATGATGACGCCGACGAACTTCATGATGATGTCGTTGAGGTTGGCCAGCAGCTTGCCCATGGGGCTCTCGTCGCCGCCGCAGGCCGACACGCAGAAGCCGAACAGAATGGCGAAGATGATCAGGGGCAGCATGTTGGACTTGTCCCACAGATCGGAGAAGTCAGAAACGGTCAGGGAGGTGACGATCAGCTCGGCTGCGGTCTTGGCCTCGCCCACCTCGCTGGTGGTCATCTCGATGGTGGTGCCGGCCGAGGGGCTGAACAGGTTGACCCAGATCAGCACGCAGGCCGAGGCGATCAGGCCGGTGAAGATGAAGGTGCCGATGGTGCCGCCCAGGATGCGGCCCAGCCGCTTCATGTTGGCCATGCTGCCGACGGCGGAAGCGATGGACACAAAGACCAGGGGCACCACGATGGTGAACAGCAGGTTGAGGAAGATGTCGCCGATGGGCTTGATGGTGGTGCCGACGGCGGGGGCCACCGCGCCGATGACGGCGCCGACCACGATGCCGCCCAAAATCAGGATCAGGCTGCCGTACTGCTGCCAGAAGGTCTTCTGTTTGATGATGTTGGATGAAGTCGACATGGTATTCTCTCCTCTCTTATCCTCTTATCCATGCGGCAGGATGGGGCGGGGCGTTACAGCGCGTCCACCGCAGCCCGCAGCTGAGCCATCGCCTTTTCCAGGGTGGCGCGGGGGCAGGCCACGTTCAGCCGCATATAGCCCGACAGGCTGCGGCCGAAGGTATAGCCCTCGTTCAAACCGAGCTTTGCCTTGTGGATGAAGAAGTCCCGCAGCTCCTCGTTGGACATGTTCAGCGCGCGGCAGTCCAGCCACATCAGGTAGGTGGCGTCGGGGCAGTTGGGCTTGATCTTGGGGATATACTTGGCGCAGTAGTCGCAGACGTAGTCGAAGTTGCCCGAGATGTAGTCCAGCAGCTGCTCCAGCCATTCCTCGCCGTGGCGGTAGGCGGCCTCCATGGCCACCGAGCTGAAGGCGTTGTTGCGGTGGATGTCCATGCCGCCCCAGAACTGGTCGAAGGCGGCCTTCATCTCAGCGTTGGGGAAGATGGTGGTGCTGGCCTGCAGGCCGGCGAGGTTGAAGGTCTTGGTGGCCGACACGCAGGTGATGATATGGCTGCCGATCTCGGGGGTGATGCTGGCGGTGACGGTGTGATGCTTGCCGTGGAAGATCAGGTCGGAGTGGATCTCGTCCGAGACGACCAGGGTGCCGTTTTCGATGCAGATCTCGGCCATCCGGCGCAGGTCGGCGGGGTCCCAGACGATGCCGAGGGGGTTGTGGGGGTTGCACAGCAGGAAGATGCTGCACTCTTTGGCCTTGGCGGCAAAGTCGTCGAAGTCGATGTGCCAGCGGCCGTTCTCCTCCACCAGCTTGTTCTCGACCACGGTGCGGCCCGACGCCTCGACGATGTCGTAGAACTCAGAGTAGACGGGGGTCTGGATCAGGATCTTGTCGTCCGGCTTGCTGAACAGGCGGACGATGCCCGACATGGCGGGTACCACGCCGAGGCTCCAGCTCATCAGGGCGGTGTCGGGCTTCCAGCCGTTGCGCTTTTCTTCCCACAGCTGCACCGCCTCAAAATAGCTGTCCGGGCGGGAGGTGTAGCCCCAGATGCCCTCTTCGGCTTTGGCTTTGCAGGCGTCGATGATGGGCTGCGCGGTGCGGAAATCCATGTCCGCCACCCACAGGGGGATGACGTCGGCGGTGCCGAACTTCTTGACCCGCTCGTCGTACTTGGAGGAGCGGTTGTGGCTGCGGTCGATGACCTCATCGAAATTGTATTTCATACGAGTCTCCTTTTCCGGCCCCGCAGGGCGGGGCCTTGCCGTCAGTGCCGTCGGCCGCCGGCGCTGTGCTGTTGCTGACTCTACTATACCCGAAGGCGCGGGGTTTGTCCAGCTTGTTCAAATCCACTGTGCGGAAACTTTTTTGCACAAAAGTTTCCTGACAGTGTATTTTGCCCTTGTTTTGCGGCCCCAAAAACGGTATAATGAAAAAAAGCGCCAAAACCGTTGTTTTGTGTATTTGTTGGAAACACACAGTTTGTACAAAGAACAGGAGATGTTTTTGTGGATATTTCACATGAAGTTGGGGAGCGCATCCGCTTCTACCGCAAAAAGAAGGGCCTGACCATCGATCAGCTGGCCGCCGCCGTCTGCAAGAGCAAATCCTGCGTGTCCAAATATGAGAAAGGGCAGATCGCCGTCGACCTGCCCACCCTCTACGACCTGGCCGCCGCGCTGGGGGTGCGGGTGACCCAGCTGCTCTACCTGCCGCCCGAACACATCCCCGGGATGCCCGCCGGCGAGGTGCCGGCCTTCTTCAGCGGGCTGAGCCGGTTTTTCTACTACTATTACGATGGGCGGAGCAACACCGTCATCCACAGCGTGGCCGACATCCTGGAAGAAGCCGCCCCCGGCGAATTTCACATCCAGATGTACATGAACGTCGACGACTACGACCACTACCACCTGTGCGAGAACATCTACGACGGCCTGCTGACCCACTACAGCAGCCTGAGCATGCTGGTGATGCAGAACCAGCACATGGAGATGGACCACTACCAGGTGGGCATCCCCAGCCCGTACATGAACGGGGCGACCAAGTGGGGGCTGGCGTTCGGCATCTCCAGCCGGCCGCTGATGCCCACCGCGGCCAAGGTGCTGCTGTCCAAAGCGCCCCAGAAAGAGACCCCCGAGTTTGAAAAGAGCCTGCGCCTGTCCAAAGAGGACATCCGGCTGATGAAGATGTACAACATGCTGGCCATCCTCTGAGCCGAGCCGCGCCCAAAAAAGGCCGCCCCGCAAAGGGGCGGCCCTGGTTGTATATGGCCTTGCTCAATCGTCCCAGTCGTACCGGTCGTCCCAGTCGTCGTACCGGTCGTCCCAGTCGTCGTACCGGTCATCCCAGTCGTCGTGCCGGTCGTCCCAGTCGTCATACCGGTCGTCATGGTCGCGGCGGTCGCGGTCGACCTCACGCACCTTGCCCGAGGCGATGCCGATCTCGAAGTCGTACTCGACGCCGTTCCAGATCACTTCCAGTTCGTACTTGCCGTCGTCCCGCTCAAAGTCGGTGACCCGCAGCTCGCTGGCGTCGCAGCCGAGGTGGTCGGCGGCGATCCGGGTCGCGGTCTCGCGGCCGGTGGCGGCCGATGCGGGCAGGGTGCCGCAGGCGGTCAGGGCGGTCAGGGCCAGGGCGGCGGTGAGGGTCAGGCTCAGCTTGCGGTTGCGTTTCATAGGTAGTTCCTCCTTTATGTTTGGGGGGGTGTTTTTTGCTTTCTTGTCTACAGGATACGCAGCCGGCGGGCCAAAAGCGGGGTCGCCCGCAAAAATTTTTTGAAAAGTTTTTCAGTGGGTCTCGTCCCACTCATCCCAGTCGTCGTCATCGTCATCGTCATCCCAATCATCGTCGTCCCAATCGTCGTCATCCCAGTCGTCGCTGTCGTAGGGATAGTCCGAGCCGGTGGGGTCCCAGTCATCGGCGCGGTCCCCCCCGCCGGCGGCCGGCTGCTGGGGCTGCGCCGGTTCGCTCTGAGCCGGCTGGCTGGGCTGGGACTGGGCCGGTTCGGGCTGCTGCCCCTCCGAAGCAAGACGGACGGCAAAAGTCCCGCCGAAGGCATGCTCCAGCTGGGCGCGGAGGGCGGCCTCCTCCCGCAGCTGCCAGTCCTCATCGTCGCTGGCGGCGGTCAGGGTGACCGTCCCGCCCGCCGGCAGGTACCCCTGCTCGATGGCCTGCTCGACCAGCTCCTCGACGGCGTCGTCGCTGTCCTCGCCCCGCAGGTCGTCCAGGGCGGCCAGCAGGGCCTCGCCGTCGGCATTGCGGGGCCGCACGTCCAGCACCCGGTCGGTCCGGCTGACCGAAAACTCAACATCGGGGTTGATCTGCACCCGCAGGGTGCCGTAGGGGATAAAGTTGGGCCGCCAGTACCCCCAGTACCCCCCCGCCGCAAGCAGCAGACAGGCAGCCGCAGCCCAGAAGGCCCGCGGGCGCCGCCGCGGCCCGGACGGCCGCAGCTCGACGACATCCTCCACCGTCTGGCCCACCTGATAGCGGAGGTTGGCCGCCCGGAGAAAGCGCCCCCGCTCGTCCAGCACCACCGCATAGGCGGGGTGGGTCTCCATGACAAGATATTTCATTCCCGCGTCCCTCCCTTCGGCGTCAGCTGGCACAGGTGCCCCCGGATGATCTCGTACCCGTTGGTGAAGGCCAGCAGGATGGCCACCAGGTATTTGCGGTGGCGCTCGATGGTCTTTTTGTCCACCCCCGACCCCAGGGCCAGCTGCCGGATGGGCAGGCGGCCGGTGGATACCAGGGCGTCCAGCAGGGCGGGGTTGGCCCGGGCGCAGTCCAGCACCGCGCGGCAGGCGGCCATGGTCCGCTCCTGCCGGGGGCAGTTGTCCGCCACGTCTGAAAAGCTCAGCCCAAAGCCGGCCAGCTGCCGGCCAAATTCCTCGATCTCGGCCCGGGTGGCCTGCCGCAGGTCGTAGGCGGCGATGGCGTCTGTGGCGTCGGGCAGGGCCTCGGCCAGCAGCGGCCCGTCCGCCCCGCCCACCGGCTCGTCCAGCGAGACGGTCCCCCCGTGGCGGCGCTCGGCCCGCTGATAATCGATCAGGCGGTTGCGGATGGCCGCCGCCGCATAGGGCAGAAACGCCCCCCGCCCCCGCTGGTAGGACATGGCCGCCTCATAGAAGGCCATGGTGGCCAGGCTGAGCTCGTCCTCATGGCCGGCCTCGAGGGGGGCGTGGGTGAATTTATAGGTCTCGCTGCGGATGAAGGGCATATACCGCCCCACCAGCGCGTCGGCGGCCGCCGGGTCGCTTTGGGCCGCGCGCACTTCGAACACGATGCTGTGCGGGCCTTTGGGCAGGGGCCGCTCTGTCTCAAGCTGCATAAAAAGCCTCCTTTCCGGCCATGGGCCGCGTCGTCTCACAGGCAGGATACGGCCCCGCCGCCGCAAAACCGGGGCCGCGGGCCGATTTTCCCCCTCAGCATACCAGAAACGGCGCGGATTGGCAAGGGGCCCTCCCCTATCCTGACGCACAGACAAAAGCAGGGCGCGCCTTTGACGGGGCGCGCCCTGCTCCTATCCGATTCGATTACGCCAGGATCTCTTTGCAGGCGTTCAGCGCGTTGAACAGCCGCGGGATGCCCATGTAGCAGCCGGCGTGGACCAGGGCGCAGACCACCTCTTCTTTGGTGCTGCCCGCCTTGAGCGCGCCCGCCGCGTGGCTCTTGACCTGCAGTTCGGCCCCGCCCAGCGCGGCCAGCAGCACCACGGTCAGCAGCTCGCGGGTCCTGCCGTCGAGGCCCTCGCGGGTGGCAAAGTCGCCGAAGCAGAGTTCGGTCAAAAAGCGGGGCACCGCCTGAGCGAAGTCGCCGGGCAGCCAGGCATAGCGGTCGGCGATCTCCGTTCCATAAAGCGGGGCCTGGATGGCGAGGCCCTTCCGGTAGCGCTCGTCCTCGTCCTCGCCGGTCAGGGTCTTTTGGCTGGGCAGGGGCAGCTCGACGCCGGCGGCGGCAAACGCCTCGTTCATGGCCGCGATGGCGTTGAGGGTCTGGGGGAAGCCGATGAACGGCGCGCACTGATAGACCGCCTCCCGGACTTCCACCGGGGTGCAGCCGGCGTTCAGGGCGGCTGGCACATGGGCTTTGAGCTGCGGCAGGGCGCTGAGGGTGGTCAGGACGGTGACGGTCACCAGCTCCCGCACCCGGTCGTCGAGGCTGCCGGTATAGCAGACTTCCCCAAAGATATAGCCCTGCAGGATCTGCATGAACTCGCCGTCGGCGCCCTCGTCCCCGGCGGCGTGGCTGTGGAATAATTTCTGCATTTTCTGTTCGGTGCGTTCTTTCCGGTCCATCGCGCATTGCTCCTCTCATCTTAAGTGTGGCATCCTTCTGCCGCTATGATAAACCAAAACCGCCCCCGCGTCAAATACCTGTTCGGCATCCTGTTCCATACGCCCAAAGCATGGCGCAGCCCTTTCCGGAGGCTGCGCCGCTTTGGCCTCAGCGGGTGATCCTGTGCCGGCACATGCCGGTCTTGCCGCAGTGCGGGCAGGTCAGCCGCCGGCGGGTGAGGGTGTGGTAGCCCTTGACGTATTCGCCCAGGGTCGGCACGAAGAGCTGATGGCAGGACGGGCACTCATAGCAGCCTGCCTGCGCGTCCAGCGCCGCAGCCGCCCCTATGCCGACCACACCCGTCGCCACGGCCAGCGCCAGCACCGCGATGCGGGCCGGCGCCGGCAGCTCGAGCATCGAAGCGATGGTCACCAGCGCGCAGACCGCCACGACGGTAACGCTGACGCAGGCCGCTGCAAGGACGAATCGCTTTTTGTTTTCCTGATTTTCACGCATCAAATCCATCATCGTTTCCTCCGCTTTCTGTTGGTATTCCGCCGGCTCCACCCGCTGCCCTGCGAGCAGGTCGTTGACCGTCACCCCAAGCGCGCCGCACAGCGGCAGCATGAGCGAGACGTCGGGCAGCCCGCGGCCGGTCTCCCACTTGGAGACGGTCTTGTCGCTGATGGCGAGCGCATCGGCGAGCTGGCGCTGTGTGAGGCCGCATTCTTTCCGCCGCTCGGCGATGAAGCGGCCTATCTTGTATTGGTCCATGGGGTCGCCTCCTTTCTGTGGCCCGAGTATAGCACAAAGCGGCCCGCAAAGTACACCCACGGGGCGGAGGATGCGGGTATGCGGAGGGTAGAGACGTGGATTTCAGCCCCTCATCCCCCGCTTTCTTCGCCGCCGAGGACGATGCTGCGCACCGTCTCCATCAGGTTCACGGCGTCGGCGCGGCTCACAAGGCAGGCGGGGGTCCCGTCCACAACCGCCAGGCAGTGGGAGCCATCGTAGCGGTACAGGGCGATCTCCACCTGGGGGAAGGTCTCGTGATCCAGATAGACGGTGAGGGCGACCTCCTGGCGCTGGCTGGGCGTCTCGCTGGTGAAGCTGTCGGCGGTGAGCAGCTTGCGGTGGCGCAGGTCGTCATAGGAGGCAGCCATCAGGCTGTTGTACTCCTCCGCGCTGATCGAGCAGACGATGGCGGAATCCCCCACGCGGGCGTAGGCGGTGACGGTCTCCTCCTCGTCCGTTTCCCCGTCTGTCTCGCCGTCCGCGCCGGCGGCCTTTGCCTCCGCCTCGGCCTTCTCCTCCGGGTCGCGGCTGATGTGCAGGGTGAAGGTACCGCTCTCGTCCTCCGGCGTGGTGTAATCCACCGTGACCGTCAGCTCTGGCTCGTCCAGGCCATATTGGGCCAGATCCTCCTGCGCCGCATCGTAGGTCACATAGTTGTCAAGCCCCAGCGAGGACACCGCGCTGGTGTCCCCCAGGCGGATCTCCCAGGTCTGCGCGTCGGTGGCGATGGTGATGGAACAGGCGGGGTCGTCCAGGCCGTACTGCGTTTCATCTTCCACATCCTCGATCACAAAGGCGGCGGAAAAGGGCGCGAAGGGGCTGAGCAGCGCCTCCATCGCCTCCGGGTCCACCGGGAAGGCTTCATCCTCGGGGTAGCTCCAGCCGCCTTCTTCGCCCCGGGCAAAGGCCAGCGAGGTGTCCCCGCAGGTCCACGCGAGGGAGGTGACGGCGTCGGGGTCGATCTCGAGCACCGCCTGGCCGCTGGTCTGGAGCTGTTCCTGCCGGTGCTGTCAGTGCAAAGCGGCAAAGGCCGCGGCGCAGGCCGCCGCCAGCACGGCCAGCAGGATCAAAAGACGTTTAGAGCGAGACATGCTGCATCCTCCTTCTGCGCAGGACCACATAGATCCCAATGCCCAGGAACAGCAGGGGGAACACCCCGATCATCAGTACCTGCAGCAGGGAGGCCGTGGCCGAATCGATGGTGAGATAGTTGTACTGCAAAGAACGGCTGCGGATGGCCATGGCGTCGCCCTCCTCCCAGTCGTAGGTCTCCAGCGCATAGCCGGCGGCCTTGCTGTAGGACTGCGCCGAGGTGGTGAGCAGTTCGGTTACGGCGTCGCTGTCCGTCTCCACCGTCAGGCCGATGGACAGCGGGAAGATGGCGTAATAGTTTTCCTCCAGCAGGGGGTCGGTGAGGGGGCTGCTGTTCATCTCGGGCATGAGCTGGTAGGGGCTCAGGGCGTAATGCGCGCGGTCGGGGTCGATGACAAGGCCGTCCTGGGCGGCGACGCCGTGGTCGGCCAGCAGGCTATACAGATTTTCCAGCATGCCGCCCTCCACCGCGCCGGCGCAGACCAGCAGCCTGCCGCCGCCGGCGACATAATCGGTGAGCATCTCCTTTTCCTCGGCGGCAAGATCGCTCTGGGGCGCGTAGATCAGGAGGCAGGCGGCGTCCTCCGGGATGGCGTCCACCTGCAGCAGCGAGAGGGACTGCACCTGCATATTCTCCTTTTCGATCTGGCTGGCAAACGCGGAGGGCAGCTCGCCCTCGCCGTGGCCCTCCAGCAGATAGACCTGGGGGTATTCGTTGCTGGTCACATAGTCGATGGCCGAGGTGATGGCCCCCTCCCCGTCGAAGTCGGTGGCGTTGTAGCCGCCGGTGTAGGGGTTGATCTCCCCCAGATAGATGTCGGTCAGGGGGATATAGCGGCTCTTATCGCCGCATTCCACCACCAGGCTGTTGTTGGCCACCTCCTGGTCGGTGTATTGCTGGGCGAAGGTGGGGTAAACGTCGGGGTTGCGCTTTTCCACCGTGATGTGGTCGGAGAGGCTGTCGTATTTTTCCAGCAGGTTCTGGATGACGTCGTCCTCCTCGCCGGACTGGACGATCCAGTAGATGGTCACATCCTCGGCGAGGTTGTTCACCACCACCTTGGTGTTGCTGGTGACGGAATAGAGCTGGGCGGCGCTGATGTCCTGGTGGGTCAGGGAGGCAGGCAGAGCGGCGGCGAATACGTTCACCGCCACGAGGATGGCCAGCACCACCGCCGTCCCCGCCAGGGCGTAGCCGCCGCCCCGCAGGGCGTTGCCCGGCCGCGCCCCGCCCCGGGGCCGGTGAAAAGCAAGGTTCGGGAGCTTCATCAGTTATACCTCCGTTTCTCCATGGACTGCACGGTGAGAAAGAGGAAGAACACGATCACCGAGGCGTAGCAGACGACGGCCGTCCAGTCGAACACGCCGTTCACAAAGACGTAAAAGCGCTCGAACAGGGACAGCTCGGCCATGACCGCGGGCAGCAGACCCTCGAACACGGATGCGTCCACAAAGCAGGCGATCAGGGTGAACACCAGCAGGCAGGCCCCCACCCCCCAGGCCAGCTTCTCGTTCCGGGTCAGGTACTTGACCACCAGCGCCAGCAGAAGGATGAGGACATACATCGCCGCGATGGAGCCGACGGCGCTCGAGGAGACGTATTCGGACAGGCTGACGCTGTAATAGTTCAGCAAAATGGCGGCGATGCCGGTGCCCGCGGCAAAGCCCTGGTTCTCGGTCAGGGAGGAAAGGAACATCCCCACCGCCAGCAGCGCCGCCCCCAACAGGAAGAATGCGAACAGCGACCCGTAGGAGGTGGGCAGGTAGACCTCGCCGAACTGCGCGAAGATCAGCGGATAGATGGCGATGACGCACAGCGGCACGGCGTACACGGCCAGCAGGGCCAGATACTTGCCGATAACGACCTGCACGGTGGTGATGGGCAGCGAATAGAGCAGCTGGTCGGTCTTTTGCCGGCGTTCCTCGGCGACGGTGCGCATGGTGAGGATGGGCACGATGACCACAAAGGCCAGGCAGCTGTCGGCCAGGACGAACTCGAAGTTGCTGACCGAGGCCCGCAGGTTGTACATCATGGCCCACAGCCCGATAAAGGCCAGCAGGCAGGCCCCGAACAGGTAGGTGGTCAGGTTGTGGAAGTTGCCGCGCAGCTCGTGGCGGAATACGGCGCTCATGACCTCGCCTCCTTGTCTTTATCTGTATCCTCATCCGCGGCCGGGGCCTCCGGCTGCCCGGCGTTCAATTCGAGGAACACGTCCTCCAGACTGGCCCGCCGCGGAGTAAGCTCCAGCAGGACGGCATTGTTTTCGGCGCAGGCGAGGAAGATATCCCCACACAGCCGGTATAGGTCCTCTGTGCCGGCGTGGAGCAGGACGGAGGTGCGGCCGCTGTCGATCTGCAGCGACAGGTCGGACACGGCGGTGACGGCCCCGTAGCGCTTGGTCAGGTGTTCAATTTCGATCAAGGCAGATGCCTCCTTTCCTGGTTTGCCCGACCATTGTACACCGCGACGCTGAACGCAAGCTGAAGAAAACTGTGAACAAACAGAAAAAACGGGGTGCCGGACAACCGGTATCCCCGTTTTTTCATGCAAGCGGCAGTTCGACGTAAAAGCGGATGCGCTCCCCGTGGCTCTCGGCCCAGATGCGGCCCCGGTGGGCCGAGACGATCTGCCGGGCGATGGGCAGCCCCAGGCCGAAGCTGCCGTCCCGGCTGCGGGCCTTGTCCACCCGGTAAAAGCGCTTGAAGATGTTTTCCAGCTCCTCGGGCGGGAGGGTCGCGGCCCGGTTCTCCACCATCAGCCGGCAGCGGCTGCGGCCGCTCCGGGCCAGGTGCAGGTAGACGGCGGAGGGCGGGACGGCGTATTTCTGCGCGTTGTCCAGCAGGATCTCCAGCACCTGGCGCAGCGGCCCCTCCCGGCCCCGCACGGTGATGCCCGGCTGGATGCAGGGCGTCAGGGTCAGCCCCCGCTCGAACAGCAGCGGCTCAAAGGGCAGCAGGGCTTCTTCGGCCAGCGCGCTCCAGTCCACCCGCTGCATGGGGGCTTCCGCCCCGCCCCCGTCGGCGCGGGCCAGCTCCAGCAGGCCCTCCACCAAAGCGCGCATCTGCCGCGCCGTGGCCAGGATGCGCCCCGCCGGGCCGGCCTCCCCGACGCCTCCCAGCAGCTCGGCGTTTGTGGTGATGACGGCCAGCGGGGTCTTCAGCTCGTGGGAGGCGTCGGCCACGAATTGCTGCTGCTGCCGCCAGGCGCGCTCCACCGGCTTCACGGCCCAGCGGGCCAGCAGCAGGCTCAGCCCCAGAAAGGCCGCGAAGCTGAGCGCGCCGGTCACCGCAAGGGAGCGGGCCAGCCCCTCCAGCGTCGCCTGCTCGCTGGAAATGTCGGAAAAGACGAGCCGCTCGCCCGCAGGTGTCTCCACCCGGCAAAAGCGCAGCTTGTAGTCTTCCAGTACTCCGAAATCAGCCGCGGCCCGGGCTGCCTGGCCGGCCAGCTCCTGCAAAAATGCCGTGTCGGACAGGTCGTAGTACCCGCCGCCCAGAACGGACACCCCGCCGCCGGCCTCTACCTGCAGCACGAAATAGGGCAGCCGGACTTCCTCGGCCGGCTCGTCCGGGCGGTCCAGCCGGCCCAGGGCCGGAAAGGCGGCCACGGCCCGCATCATGCTGAGGTTCTCCCGTTCCAGGTCGAGCCGGGTGAAGTGGTAAATGAGGCCGAAGATCGCGCACAGCATGGCCGTGACGAGGGCCATATTGATGACCACGAACTTGAGCCGCAGCTTTTTCAGCACGATCCGTCCACCTCCAAATGATAGCCCAGCCGGCGGACGGCCACGATCCTGATGTTGGAGCCGATGCTGGCCAGTTTTTTGCGCAGAAAGCCCACATAGACCTCCACATGGTTCTCGGTCGCGTTGGAGTCGTAGCCCCACACCCGCACCAGGATGCTCTCCTTCGGCAGGTTGGCGCTGCCGGCGCGCAGCAGCAGCCGCATCACGTCGAACTCTTTGGCGGACAGGCGGACGCTGCGCTCCCCGCAGACCAGCAGCCCGGCGGCCAGGTCCAGGACGGTGTTGCCCAGCGCCAGCTCGTCCACCTGGCTGCCCTGCCGGCGCAGCAGGGCGTTGATGCAGGCCAGCAGCTCCCGACTGTCGAAGGGCTTGGTCAGGTAATAATCCGCCCCGGCGTCCAGCCCGCGGACGCGGTCCTCCAGGGCGGAGCGGGCGGTGAGCATCAAAATGGGGACGCCGCACCGCTGCGCCCGCACCCGCCGGGCCAGCGCAAAGCCGTCCAGCCCCGGCATCATCACATCCAAGATCAGCAGGTCGTAGACGCCGAGACTGGCGCACTCGGCGCCGCTCTGTCCGTCGTAGGCGGTCTCGACCTGAAAGCCCTTTTTCTCCAGCAGCGTTTTCAGCGAGTCGGCCAGCAGCCGCTCGTCCTCCACGATCAAAATCTTCATACGCGCCTCCCGATTCGGTATCGACACCAGTATCATAAACCTTTTTGCTGAAAGGAAGCTGAAAACCGGGGCGCGTTTACCGTTCTTTCACATCCGCCCCGCTCCCCTCCCCCGCAAACGCGAGGAAGTCCCGCAGCAGGGGCCGGTCCTTCAGGCTCTTGTAGTAGAGGCCGAAGGAGACCGGCGCGCCGCCTTCCAGCGGGCGCTGCGCGACGCCGGGCGGGGCCGCCAGCAGGGACGGCAGGATCGAGACGCCGTAGCCCGCGGCAACCAGGACGGGGACGGCGTCCATCGTATCGCAGATGTACAGGCCGGTGGGCGGGCGCTCCCCCAGCAGAGCCTCCTGCTGCTGGCGGACGGCGGGCGGCACCTGCGCCGGCGTGGGCAGCACGAGCGGGACCGTTTGCAGGTCCTCCGGCGTGACGGCGGCATGGGCGGCCAGCGGGTGGCCTTCGGGGCAGACGCAGACCATCGGGGCGCGCAGCAGCTCCTGGTAGTGGAAGGCCGCGCCGGCGGGGTCCTCGAAGGCGGCAACCGCGTCCAGGCTGCCCTCGTCCAGCAGGCGGTAGATGTGCTGGAAGGGCACGATGTGCAGCACCGGGCGCAAAGCCGGGTGCGCCGGCCGCATCCGCGCCAGGGGCGCTGTCAGCAGAGGCAGGGCCTGAGCATGGATGCAGCCGACGGCCAGCGTCTCGAAGGTCTCGGCCGAGTGGCCGGCAAAGCGCCGCTTGGCCCTGTCCTCGACGGCGACCATCTGGATGGCATCCGCCACAAAGAGCAGCCCCTCCTCGGTCAGGCGGACCGAATGGGTGCTGCGGTGGAACAGCCGCACCCCCAGCTCTTTTTCCAGCGCCTTGATCTGCTGAGTCACGGCGGGCTGTGTGATGTGGAGCTGCTCGGCGGCGCGGGCAAAATTCAGCGTATCGGCGGCGGTCAGAAAACAGCGGAGCTGAGCGGTGTACATGGTGGCCTCCTTGCGTCTTTGTAATAAGTTTTACTTATTAAGTATAACAAATTTTGAATTCCCTTTCCAGTGCCAATGTGTATAATAGTGTTTGCGGGCAAAAAGTTTGCAAGCGTACAATCCGCAATCAAACCATTCGCAAAGGAGGCGACCTACACCCCTATGGCAGGGAACATCCTGTTTTTGATCCGGCGGCTGAACCTCGCGCTGGAGCAGCAGAGCCGTGCGCAGGCGGCCGGGCAGTTCGGCCTGACCACCACCCAGGCGCTGGTATTGGACTGCCTGCTGCACCTGGAGGAGGGCCAATCGCTCTGCGCCACCGACCTGCACCGCCGGCTCGGGACGTCCAAGGCGGCGCTGTCCGCCGCGCTGAAGGCCCTCGACGAGGGCGGCTATTTACAGATCACGTCCTGCCCCGGCGACGACCGCAAAAAACAGATCGCGCCGTCCCCCAAAGCGCGCGGCCTGCACCGGCAGATCGAGCAGATCATGGCTGGGCTCGAGCGGCAGCTCTGCACCGGTCTTGCCGGCGCGCAGGTGGACGCGGCCGAATACGCCCTGTGGAAGATGCTGCAAAATATCAGCCGCCCCGCGGCGGCCAATCAACCAACGAGTGGGAGGGAAACTGTATGATAAAAACACTTTTGGCGCAGATACGCCAATACAAAAAAGATACCCTCCTCGCGCCGCTGTGCACGGCGGGCGAGGTGCTGATGGAGGTGCTGATCCCCTTCGTCACCGCGGCCATCATCGACAGGGGCATCGAGGCCGGCGACATGGGCCAGGTCTACCGCTACGGCGCGCTGATGCTGGCGCTGGCTTTGTGCAGCCTCTGCTTCGGCGTGGCGGCGGGACGCTTTTCGGCCCGGGCGTCCACCGGCTTTGCCTGCAACCTGCGGGACGCCATGTACTGCAACGTGCAGACCTTCTCCTTTTCCAACATCGACAAGTTCTCGACGGCGGGCCTCGTCACACGGATGACCACCGACGTGACCAACATCCAGAACGCCTTCCAGATGATGCTGCGCATCGCGGTGCGCGCCCCGCTGATGCTGCTGTGCTCGATGTTCATGTGCTTTTTCATCAGCGTGCGGCTCAGCCTGATCTTCCTGGCGGGCATCGTGGTGCTTGGCGTCGCCCTTGCCGCCATCATGCTGCGCACCACCGGCATTTTCAACCAGGTGTTCCGCAAATACGACGACCTTAACGCCTCGGTGCAGGAGAACATCTCGGCCATCCGTGTGGTCAAGGCCTTCGTGCGGGAAGGGTATGAAAACGAAAAGTTCAAAAAGGCCGTGGACGAACTCTACCGGCTCTTCGTCAAGGCCGAGAGCCTGCTGGCCCTGAATAACCCCATCATGATGCTGGTGGTCTACGGGTCGATTCTGGCGCTGTCCTGGTTCGGCGCACATTTCATCGGCGGTGGTGCTGCAAAAGAACGTATTGTTCTCGGGCACCATCCTCGATAATCTCCGCTGGGGCAAAAAGGACGCCACCGAGGAGGAGTGCCGCGCCGTCTGCGAGGCGGCCTGCGCCGACGAGTTCATCAGCCGCTTCCCCGACGGGTACGATACCTGGATCGAGCAGGGCGGCACCAACGTCTCGGGCGGGCAGAAGCAGCGGCTGTGCATCGCCCGCGCCCTGCTGAAAAAGCCCAAGATCCTGATTCTGGACGACTCGACCTCGGCGGTGGACACCGCCACCGACGCGAAGATACGCGCAGCCTTTGCGAAATACATCCCCGGAACCACCAAGATCATCATCGCGCAGCGGGTATCCAGCGTGCAGGACGCCGACCGCATCCTGGTGCTGGACGGCGGCGGGGTGAACGGCTTCGACACCCACGAGAACCTCTTGAAAAACAACCGGATCTACCGCGAAATTTACGAAGCCCAGACCCAGGGCGGCGGCGACTTCGACCAGCCCGCCCCTGAGGCATCCAACGGAAAGGACGGTGCGCAGGCATGACACAGACAAAACAGACAGCAAAGCCCGGCCGGATGCTCCCCACCCTGGGGCGGGTGCTGGGCTATATGCTCCAAAATTACAAGTTTTCCTGCTTCATGGTGGTGGTGTGCGTCATCGGGTCGGCGCTGGCGTCGGTGCAGGGCATCCTGTTCACCCAGACCCTGATCGACGGCTACATCGCCCCCATGCTGCAAAGCGGCGCGGCCGACTATGGCCCCCTGGCCGCGGCCCTGCTGCGGGTGGCGGCCCTCTATGCGGCGGGCATCCTCTGCGCCTATGGCTACAACCGCATCATGGTCAACGTCAGCCAGGGCACCATGCGCAGCATCCGCACCGAACTGTTCACCCACATGGAGTCGCTGCCCATCCGCTACTTTGACACCCACGCCCACGGCGACATCATGTCGGTCTACACCAACGACGTGGACACCCTGCGCCAGCTCATCAGCCAGAGCATCCCCCAGCTCATCAATTCCCTGGTCACCATCGTCACCAGCCTTGCCAGCATGATCCTGCTGGATCTGCCCCTGACCGTCATCACGGTGGCCATGATCTGCGTCATGCTGGCCGTCAGCAGCAGGGTGGCGGGGCGGTCGTCCCGCTACTTCACCCGGCAGCAGAGCGACCTCGGCAAAGTGAACGGCTACATCGAGGAAATGATGGACGGCCAGAAGGTGGTCAAGGTCTTCTGCCACGAGGAGGAGAGCATCGCCGGCTTCCGCGCCCTGAACGAGCAGCTCCGGGACAGCGCCGACAAAGCCAACACCTACGCCAGCATCACCATGCCCCTGAACGCCAATCTCGGCAACATCAGCTATGTGCTGTGCGCGATGGTGGGCGCGCTGCTGGCCCTGCACGGCTACGGCGGGCTGACGCTGGGCGCACTGGTCTCCTTCCTGACCCTCAATAAGAGCGGCACCCAGCCGGTCAGCCAGGTCAGTATGCAGACCAACAGCATCGTCATGGCGGCGGCCGGCGCGGAGCGCATCTTCGCCCTGATGGACGAGACGCCCGAGACCAACGACGGCTACGTCACCCTCGTCAACGCCCGCGAGAAGGCCGACGGCTCCCTCGAGGAATGCGCCGAGCGCACCGGCACCTGGGCCTGGAAGCACCCCCACCGCGACGGCACCCTGACCTATACCAAGCTCGAGGGCGACATCACCTTCCACGACGTGGACTTCGGCTACGACCCCGGCAAGATCGTGCTGCACAACATCGAGCTGTTCGCCACGCCGGGCCAGAAGATCGCCTTCGTCGGCTCGACCGGCGCGGGCAAGACCACCATCACCAACCTCATCAACCGCTTTTATGACATCGCCGACGGCTTCATCCGCCGCCTGCCCGACGGCTACCAGACCATGCTGACCGGCGACGGCGCGAACCTCTCGCAGGGCCAGCGGCAGCTTCTGGCCATTGCCCGGGCGGCCGTGGCCGACCCGCCCGTCCTCATCTTGGACGAGGCGACCAGTTCCATCGACACCCGCACCGAGGCCCTGGTGCAGGCCGGCATGGACGCCCTGATGACTGGCCGCACCACCTTCGTCATCGCCCACCGCCTCTCCACCGTCAAGAACGCCGACTGCATCATGGTGCTGGAGCAGGGCCGCATCATCGAGCGCGGCACCCACGACCAGCTCATTGAGAAGAAGGGCCGGTACTACCAGCTCTACACCGGGAACGCCATCGGAGCGTAAAACTTTTCCTATCATATAAAAACAAAGCCGCCGCGCCAGCATGGAACTGACGCGGCGGCCTATCTTGTATTGGTCCATGGGGTCGCCTCCTTTTCCCACTGTTTCACAGCCGGTGATCTTTCCGCCAGGCCAGCGGCGTCTGGCCGTAGGCTTTTTTGAACAGCTTGATGAAATAGTTGGCGTCCAGGATCCCCACCCCGGCGGCGATTTCGCTGACCGGGGCGTCGCTCTCGGCCAGGCGGCGGGCGGCGGCGCGCATCCGCACGGCGGTCAGGTAGGCCAGGGGGGTCTGGCCGGTCTCCTTGCGGAACCGGGCGGCCAGATAGTCGGGGCTGACCTCCAGCTCGCCGGCCAGCTCCTGGACGGTGATGTGCTCGGCATAGTGGCGCTCCATCTGGTAGACGGCGCTGAGGACCAGGCTGCTGTAGTGCTGGTCCCGCCGCTGTCGGATGGCCTGGCAATAGACCCGGATGATCCGCTCGTGCTCGGCGTCGATCTCATCGATGGTCTTGGCGTTGCGGACGATGGCGCTGCTCTCCCCCGACAGCAGGTCGTTGACCAGCGCGGGGATGCCCGCCTCGGCGGCAGCCAGACGAATGGTGGTGCGGTTGACGGCCGCCGAGGCGCGGGCGGTCTCGATGGTCTGGCCCAGCCGCTTGGTGTAGGCCACCGACTGATGCAGCTGCTGCCAGGCATGGATGGCCGCCCGGCTGTCGCCCCGGCGGATGCAGTCCATGAACTCGATCTCGACCTGATACCGCTTCCGGATCATCTCGGCGTAGAGCTGGCGCGGCATCTCCTCCGGGGGCGTCTGCTGCGGGCCGCCGGTGTCCTGCTCGACGCGGCGGACAGAGGTCAAGGTGCCGCCGAGGCCCAGCGAACGGGCCAGGCTGCGGGCCATGTGCAGCATATGGGATTCGGCATAGACCGGGAAGGTCCCGCGCATGACCTGCAGATCCTGCGCGGTGATGTCCCGGATGCCGGCCCGCTGCAAGGCTGTCTCGCAGTCCTGATGGGAAAACAATTCGGTGCAGAAGGGCCCGATCTCCACCGGCGCGCTCCCCAGCCGGAAAAAGAGATACCGCACCCGGAAGGGGTCGGTCAGGCTGAGGATCTCACCGGCGGCAAGGCCGTCCAGCGTCTGCTTGAGCTGCTGCGGCAGCAGGTAGCGTTGGATGGGGTGGAACTGGTTTTTGGCACAGAAAGCGGCCTGCCGGACGGCGCTGCCCAGCGGCGTGACCGGCACGTTGGTGATGTCCTGGGCCAGACGGCAGGCGGATTCCAGATCAATGGGCATGGTTTTCTCCTGTTTTTTCCGGTTTTATTCTATAACAAGGCGTGTTCGGCTTCTATTTTGCGCAGTTTTATTCTATCACAAAATCCAAAAACATGGTATCCTGTTTTTAGTGAAAGGGCCGAAAAAAGCCGCGGCGAAAGGCCCCGCCGGCGGCTTTCAAACCACATAGGAGGAATCAACATGGCAAAGGATTATAACCAGCTGGCCAAGGCGATCATCGCCGGCGTCGGCGGCGAGAGCAACGTCATCTCGGTGACCCACTGCGTCACCCGGCTCCGCTTCAAACTGGCGGACGAGAGCAAGGCGAACGCCGACGCCCTGACCAAGACCAAGGGCGTCCTCAAGGTCATCCAGGCGGGCGGCCAGTACCAGGTGGTCATCGGCAACGACGTGACCGACGCCTACGAGGCGGTGCTGCGCAACAGCAGCATCAAGGCCGCCGGCGAGGAAGCCGCCAAAGCCGCCCCCGCCAAGGACGGCAAGAAAAAGTCCATCCTGGGCGACGGCTTTGTCAACATCGTCTCCGGCATCTTCATGCCCTTCATGGGCGCCTTCACCGCCGCCGGTCTGATCAAGGGCTTCCTGGTCCTGTTCACCACCCTGGGCATCCTCAGCAGCGAGAGCACCACCTACACCATCCTCTACGCCGCCGGCGACAGCGTCTTCTACTTCCTGCCGGTGTTCCTGGCTTACACCGCGGGCAAGACCTTCGGCGCAAAGCCCTTTGTCTCGATGCTGATGGCCTGCGCCATGGTCTACCCCAACATCACCGCCCTCAACGGGGCGGAAGGGGTCGCCTTCCTGGGCATCCCGGTCGAGATGATCAGCTACACCAGCTCGGTGCTGCCCATCGTCGCCATTTGCTTTGTCCAGGCGCAGCTTGAAAAAGTCCTGTACAAGTACATCCCCAAGATGCTCAGCGGGATGCTCGTTCCCCTCATCACGGTTCTGGTTCTGGTGCCGTTGGGCTTCATCGTCATCGGCCCGGTGACCAACACCATCGGCAACGTCCTGGCCACCGTCATCACCGCCGCCCTGGAGTTCTGCCCGCCGGTGGCCGGCTTCCTGATGGCCGGCCTGTGGCCTGTCATGATCATGTTCGGCGTCCACTGGGCCTTCATCCCCGTCGCCATCAACAACATGATGACCCTCGGCTACGACAACATCATGCCCCTGACCGTCGGCTGCAACTTCGGCATCGCCGCCGCAGCCCTGGCCGTCTTCCTCAAGACCCGCAACACCGACCTGAAAGAGACCGCCGGCCCCTCGGTCATCTCGGCCCTGATCGGCGGCGTCACCGAGCCCGCGGTCTACGGCGTTCTGCTGCGGTTCAAGCGCCCGATGGCCATCGTCTGTCTGGTCAACGGCATCGGCGGCGCCATCTGCGCCATCTTCCACGTGGTGCGGGCCACCCAGATCTCGGTCAACCTGCTGACCCTGCCCGCCATCTGGGCTGTCTACGGCAGTTGGGGCGTGGTGGCTATCGTGGTCTCCTTCATCGGCTCCTTTGTCCTGACCTGGCTGTTCGGCTTCAGCGACAAGATGCTGGAAAGCGAGTCCGCCCAGTAACACACCGGCCCTGCGGAGGCGCGCCCCCCCGCGGGGCCTTTCTGCAAAAAACATCCGGGAGGAAACCTGCTATGTCTACCCCGTCCCCGCTCTACCCCATCCAGAACGAATCCCGCGCCGCCCTCACCCTTGACGGGCTGTGGCGCTTCCAGTTCGACCCCCGCGCCGAGGGCGAAGCCGCCGGCTGGCCCGCCGGCCTGCCCGCGCCCATCTCGATGCCGGTGCCGGCCAGCTTCTCCGATTTCTTCACCACCCACGCCGAGCGCGACTACGTCGGCGATTTCTGGTATGAGACCGGCTTTTTTCTGCCCGAGACCTTCCCAGAAACGGTCTGCGTCCGCTTCGGCAGCGTGACCCACCGGGCCGTCGTCTACTGCAACGGCGTTGAGGTGGCCCGGCACGAGGGCGGGTTCCTGCCCTTCACGGCCGACGTGACCGCAGCCGCCCGCCGGGGCGCGATGAACCAACTGGTGGTCAAGGTCAACAATGAGCTAAGCGAGAGCACCCTGCCCTGCGGCGCCCAGAAAGAGATGCCCGACGGCCGCAAACTGAGCAAGCCCTACTTTGATTTTTACAACTACGCCGGCATCCACCGCAGCGTCTGGCTGGTAGGGACCCCTGCCCAAGCCATCACCGACTACAGCGTCCGTTACGAGCTGGACGGCGCCGACGCCCTGGTCCACTATACCGTCGAGGGCGGCGGGGACCGCCCCGTCCGGGTCAGCCTGGCGGACGCCGAGGGGAATACCGTGGCCCAAACCGAAGGCCGCAAGGGGGTGCTGCGGGTAAAAGACGCCCATCTGTGGCAGGTGCGCAGCGCCTATCTCTACCGCATCGTCCTGACCGCCGGGGACGGCTATGACCGCTACGAGGAGAAGATCGGCATCCGCACCGTCAAGATCGACGGCCGCCGCATCCTCATCAACGGGCAGCCGGTCTACCTGAAAGGCTTCGGCAAGCACGAGGACGCCGACATCATCGGCCGCGGCTTCAGCTGGGCGGTGGCCAAGCGGGACTTCGAGTGCATGAAGTGGACCGGGGCCAACTGCTTCCGCACCAGCCACTACCCCTACGCCGAGGAGTGGTATCAGATGGCCGACGAGGAGGGCTTCCTCATCATCGACGAGGTGCCCGCGGTGGGGATGATGCGCTCGACCCACAACTTCGCGGCCGCCGGCATGGGGCAGTACACCTACTTTTTCGAGACGCCCACCGTCCCCGCCCTGCTGGCCAACCACAAGCAGCAGGTGGCCGAGATGATGGCCCGGGACAAAAATCACGCCTCGGTCATCGCCTGGAGCCTCTTCAATGAGCCCGAGACCACCAGCGAATATGCCCGCAAGTATTTCAGCGAGGTATTTGCCTATGCGCGCACCCTTGACCCGCAGCAGCGCCCCCTGACCGGCGCTTTTGAGAAAAACAGCGCCCCCGACAAGTGCCGCTGCTACGACCTGTGCGACATGATCTGCCTCAACCGCTATTACGGCTGGTACATCAGCGGCGGCCCCGAGATCGACGAAGCGGAGCTGAAATTCCGCGCCGAGATGGACAAGTGGGCCGCCAAAAAGCTGGACGTCCCCTTCGTCTTTACCGAGTTCGGCACCGACACCCTCGCCGCCGAGCACAAGCTGCCCAGCGTCATGTGGAGCCAGGAATACCAGAACGAGTACCTCGCCATGAACTTCAAAGTCTTCGACAGCTACGACTTTGTGCAGGGCGAGCTGGTCTGGAACTTCGCCGACTTCCAGACCACCGAGGGCATCATGCGGGTGAACGGCAACAAGAAGGGCGTCTTTACCCGCCAGCGCCAGCCCAAAGACGCCGCCTTTACCTTCAAGCGCCGCTGGGAGGCCCTGCCCGAAGGCTGCAAGGAATAAGAATCGCACTCTTCCGGCATATCAATTCGACATTCGCCCACGGGAAGCGCTGATATAACTCCTCCGATCTTCTCGTGAATCACGCAGAAAAGCGCCTGTGCACAAGCAGGCGCTTTTCTGTCTTTTTGCCTGAGGATCGGTCTGCCGCGCCAAGGCCTTGTGCAAACCGGACAAGAATGTGATGAGACATCGTGCAAAGCCTCGCCTACGAGGTGCCCGGAACGCACGAGGGAGTTCCGTCAGGGGCGGCGGGCGGCTGGCTGTTATGGCTGGCACAGCTTCAGCCGTTCTGCGCCTTGTAACCCTCGCCCCAGGTCCACATGGCGTCCAGGATGGGCTTGAGGCTGCGCCCCAGGTCGGTCAGGCTGTACTCCGCCCGGGGCGCGGCGGCGCTGGCGCTGTGCCTCACCCTGCTCACCGCGCCGGCCCTGGCCGCAGGGCTTGAAAGCCTGTTCTGGTTCTTCACCTACCGGCTGACCCTCTGGCCCATCGCGGCGGTGCTGCCCTTCTTTGTGCTGCTGGGCACGGCCGTCCCCGCCACAAGCTGCCGCGCCGCCCAAAAGCGCCCGGTGGTAGAGCGGTTGAGGGTGGAGTAAAAAGCGCCGGAGGCCGAAAGATCAGGCCTTTGGTCCCCTGCGGGGCGGTTTTCTTTATTTGCAGTTTATTGCAGTGTTTACAAGTCCCGCCCGGCATGATATGATAGTACCATATCCGGCAGCGCAAACAGAAAGCCAAAGGGCGCTCTCGCAATGTCCTAAGACAGGAGTGGTGAAAGAAGCATACCGCAGGCAAATGATAATCCTGTTCTACTCCTGCATGGTCGCTTTGCAGGGCGCGCTGTTTGCCGCGCTGACGTTCACCAGGCAGCCTGTTCTGTTTGTGGCGTTCGCCTTCATCTGCTGCCTGACGCCGGAAGTCGTCTACATCCTGGCAGACAGCATCATCCAGGCG